>JBLFYM010000081.1:0-28436 GCA_047608975.1 Limisphaerales bacterium
GGCTCCGGATGAGTTCAAGGCTTCAAGGCCGGGTTGAATATCAAACCACGCTCGCGGACGATTTGGGGGGAGGCCACGTGTTTACGCACAGTTTGATCCGGCTCACGCCGGATTCTACCAAATCTTGCAGCAGCGGACGTGAGTCCGCTCTCAACCTAATCAGGGAACCTGTTCGATCCGGTAAAACAGACTGGCGTTGGAGAGCGCCGATTGATGGAGGAACTCAATCGCACCATTCTGCGGTGCGACAATATTAGTCAGAACCGTCCATCCCGCCGCTGGGCTAGGTGAGAACTGGATCTGATACTTCTCACCGGGAACACCACCCAAGCCCAATTCAAAGTTACCGGCAGACCCGGCGTTCGCCGGAATCGGCACACTTTGAATCCGAATCGGTTCCGCGCTCACCAGCAGCCCGCTCGGGTTGGGCAGTCGTGCAGTGACGGAGTAGCTGATGTTCGTTTCTTCATGATTCAAAACGCCGAAGTACCAGTCCCCTGCCAGGCTGGTCAGCGTGGCACTGGTCCTCACGGCAGCAGTTTCTGACTGAACCCCAGGATTCGCACTGATGGCATCCACCCGGTTTCCAACCGGGAAAGCTTCCTTGCGCACAATCAAATCGCCGCGCCCGCCCAAATTCAGAACCTGGAAGATTGCCGATTGCGTGCCTGCCGGAACGGTCAGCTTGAACATGTCGTTCGGAGCGTTGCCGACATTGCCGGCGGCCTCGTCCGGATGGCCGACCGCACCCGACGGCAGTGGCACCACATTGTATGGCACACCGTTGAACGAGGTGGCTTTCACCTCATACGTCTGGGCATTGATGTCGGAGTTTTGTACGCCGACATACCAGGTTCCGGCGGTCAATCCCCGCGCGGAGCCGGCATCGGGCACCACGAAAATCGTCTCTGGATCCAGCGCCGAGCGCATACTCCGATAGTCAAAGTCAGACGCCGTCGGGACGGAACCAAAACTGGTCCCCTTCCGCAGATACAGGTTCACATTGCCGAGCACCGGGGACAGCTCAAACTGCGCCCCCGAGGCGCCCTGTGGCACGTCAAACCGATACACCTTGAAATCGCCCCCGGGCGGAACCTGATCCGCTTGGGACACCCCACTTGTGAGCAACGGGATCACCGGTGCCGGAGTCGATCCGTCAAAGGCGACACTCAGCTCCACATTGTTCGCCGAGCCGATCTCAATACCGTTCTGGATGGTGACGTAATAGCGACCGGCGAGCAGATTGAACCCGCTCGTAGAAGAAAGCGTAACGTTGTCGCCCGCCAATTCAGATACCAACACCGTGGTGTTGGCATGCCCGATCTGAGGCAGACCACCGAAGCTGATCGCGGCCGTGATTGCCTGTGAGGCAGTGAAACTGAGGGTCATGCTCTGCGAGCCCTGGGGAACATCGACAAAGAAACTCTTGGGCTGCCGCGATAACAACGTCCCGGTGAACCCGAAGACGTTATTGAACAGTGTCGGTGGGATGATGCTGGCGGCGTAGGTCAGGTTCAAGTTCCAGTAATCAACGTTTGCGTTCGTGCCACCCAAGCGACTGTCCTCTATCTCCAGGGTCCAATTCTTGTTGGTATTGTTCCCCCGGATAAACCACGTGGGTTCACCCAGCAGCTGATTCAGGTTCTCTTCCGGCAGGTAGTAATTCCGGATGCGAAATCGGTATACCTCGGTTGTCACCCGCGGGCCATCCTCTGACTGCACGGTTACGTAAAGATCTTTTCCGTCGGATGACACACCCTTGCCGACATCGTTTTCAGTGCCGCCTCCATTCAGGATTGTGGTGCTGATGAGGGCAAGGGACTCAGAGTCCAGTTCCAGCAGAAAGGCGTCAGTGGAATTGTCCACATTGGTCCTGGTCCCCACCGCGTAGACGCGATTCGGATTTTCCACGGCAATCACCTCAGTCAGAGTGTCTTCCGGAAAACCGGCAAGTTCGCTCAGACTTGTGAATGTCTGATTGGTCACCGGATTCCCCAAACGATCCCAACGCGCCACATACGAAGCGGTGTAATCCGCTGTTCCGTTGGTGACGGAACCGACCGCGTAGACATTTGTCCGACTAATCGTCCCGGCAAAAAACCGGCCGGTCACGTTGGTGTTTGCAGCGTTCCAATTCAGGTAACCGTTGGTGGTGTAGTTCCACATGGCCGGAAAGTCACCAGCGGCACCATTGGTGAAACCGACGGCAAACACATTCGTATTCCCCATCACCATCACGTCATATCCGGCCGACGGACGCAGATTGGTGAGCGTGGGTTTCGCGATCTCGATTCTTGGATTCAGGTAGCCCGATCCCGCCGCGCCAATTGAAATCGCAGTGACGTTACCATTGATGCCCACGGTCGCCGTAGCCGTGGCGCCGGCACCGGCATCGTAGTCGTCCTCGATAGTCACTGTGGGAGGGCTGCCTGACGAATAATTCGTTCCACCGAATAGGACGGTGGCGCTGGTGATTCCGCCACCACCTTGGATGACCTCGGCGGCGGCTTGAACCTGTTCGGATGCGGTCCAGAGCGGGCGACCATCTGGATGCACCTTCGAGATGAAGAATTTCTCATCGCCGGCGGCTCCACCCGGAAACTCCGCCGACCCAACGACATACAAGAAATTGGTCATTGCAACTGTCTGGTAAAAGTTCGTCGCCAGTGGTTCGAACGAAGTAGCGATGGCGAACAGACGATCCGCGCCAATGGCACCATAGGGATTATTGGTCACCCCGCGAGACAACAGCCGCGCTCCACCGTCGGCCTCACCAACAAAGTTCGAACCGGTGTTATCGTAGGCAAGGACAATCGATTGGTTAAGGCCCGATACTGCGGCGGTCGGGGTCACCGACGCACCGGCATTGATCCAAGCCGTCCCAGGGCTGGTGTTCCCGCCCTGATTGAAAACAATGCGGATGAAAGAACTCGCGCCAGCA
The DNA here is from genome assembly GCA_047608975.1 of Limisphaerales bacterium. GTDB lineage: Bacteria > Verrucomicrobiota > Verrucomicrobiia > Limisphaerales > JAYPXF01. The sequence continues at coordinate 2,942 of JBLFYM010000081.1, forward strand.
TAGAGCGCATTGCTGGTCACGAAGCCGCCCGTGCCGATACCCGGATACGGGGCAGTGATGATCGGCAGCCCGTCGTGATACACATGCAGGTGGTCAGGAACAGTGAAGGTTGTGAAAGTGATTCCGAAAGTGCCGGCAGTGGAGGCGGTGTCAAAATCCGTGATATGCTCTTCCGCGCTGCCGTCGTTTGCCCGGTTCACGAGGAAGTAATCCTGATTAAGGTCAGCCACCGCGTAGGCAAATTGGGGAGTCGCAACCACATCTTTCAATCTGACATCGCCTTTGTTCGCATTTCCATTGGGGGTGTCGCCGGGCCAAAGTGCCATCCAGTTCGTAGGCATAAAATCGTTGGTCATCGGCAACGGATAATTGTAGAGCGCGCCGTGCCATAGCGCACTGCTTGCCAGGGCTGCATTTTTGCGCTGGCCCACGATGTACAGGGATTTGCCGGGTGAGTGAACCCCTTCCGGGATAGAGTCATCGGAAATCCCGACCACATTGCTGGCGACCATCAGTGGGGGACTGATTCCGTTGGTGAAGAGGTTCGTGACCGCCTTGATCGGAATGACGTTCGTCAGATGCCACATTCCACCGGTCAATCGATTGGTCAGGATGGACGTGCTGAGGAAGACATCCTCGGTGAAATTTGCGAACATGTTTTCATTCGTCCAGCCCCGGTTCTCGAACAGCAGTATTCGACTACCGCTGGGCGATACAATCCACCCACTCAGATCCGAGCCTCGCTCATGAGTGATTCCGACGCCGACTTCGACCGACGCAACCAGCCGATATTCGGGAATCTCCACGGTCAGATTCGTTGATGAAATATCGACCAGATTGTTCGATATGACGTTCTCAAATACTTCCAGTCCGCCCAGTGCGAGGTTTCGGTAAAAATCAACGATGATATCCACCGTTAACGGTCCCGAGGTGTTGTTCACCACCCGGATGAACCAGGAACCCGGTTGCAGCGCCGGCTGGGTTCCCGAATTGATGAAGTTGGTCGTGGTCGCTGTCGCTGGTGCATACAATGCCGCAACATTGAGATTCGTGGTGACATTCGTCGTGGAGAAGTTGGTACCGTTGATGTTCGTTTGGAAAAGATTGGTGGCGAACGGATCAGGAGGAACGGTATTGAACGCCACGAACTGATCGACCCCGGGTGACGTATTCGGCGCGTTCTGGATGAACACTCCCATGTTGGTCACCGTGGAATCGACAAACACCACCCCGACGTAACTCTCTCCCGACGGTATCGTGACCGTGATGGTGGTGCCGTTGGGACGATCCGTGCGATTACCTGGATCATCTCCGATCGTCAGACTCGCACCGTTCACCTGTCCCGTGTGGGTGTTGGCATCGTCGATCACAACCATCTCCCATACACCAATCGCATCCTGATCAATGAAGGCGGTCAGATCCGCGAATCCATCGGGACGGTTTGTAGGATTGGTCGTATTAAAATAACGGGTCCGGGTCCGGAATGCGCCCGGGGCGGCGTCCGTGTTGTGATCCCAGAGCAGAATACTCACGCCGTCATGGCTAAGTGAAACGCTGAGATCTCCAAAATTTTCATGTGAGATGGAATTCGAAACCACCGGGTTGATCACATTTGTCGCCATGGTACTGATTCCAAGCAGTGTCACACCCTGAGGGGAATCAGCAAAACCGTCCGGGATTTCCTGCGGAACCGGAATGAAATTGATGACCACAGCGCCGTTGGAGTTGGTCTGGGTGAACGGAATATCAGACGCAATGCCGATGAACGAAAACTTGGCCGATTGTTGATCTTCTGATTTTACCCCGACGTAGAACTCCTCACCCACAAATGAATTCGTCATCGAGAGCAATTCCACTCCACCGCGATTGGTCGATCTCTGAGTGTTCGCATGTTCAAGTGTCGCGAGATCGAGATTAGTCAGCGATTCGATTCCATTCGGAGGCGGGCTGCTGGACCGCGTCATGTAGAGATCAATATCCGCGTCCCGGTTTCGTGCTCGCGACGCGTTCGGCGGAAAGTAGGTGGCAAACGCGACGTAGGGTCCGACGTTCGTCAGCGGGGTCACGAGGTTTGTCGAAATGTTCGTGGTGGTACCCGTGATATTCGTCGTAAGATTCGTGATGGGGAGCAGGGCAATATTGGTGAAGGTATAAAAGTTCCACTGGTTGGTTGCCCCATGAATGTTGTTCGTCAGCAATTGAAAATTTGCCCCGACGACCTGATCCCGCTCGGGAATCCCATTCAAAATGGTCTGTACCGGACGATTGGTGACTCCGTCCTCGAGCGGCATATGAGTCATCGTCAGTAAGTTGGTCACGCCCACCGAGTTCGGCGGCGCATCCAGTGAAACCACGAGTGCATAATCCTGAACCACCTCATTCGTATCCGTGACATCGGCGTTCACATTCACCCGCTTGCCCGACACCCGAATTCGGTAGGTGGCCGTTCCCGCGTTGGTGACGGACTGAATGATCACCGTTTCCACATTGTTCACATTGTCGTGATTGACGGTGAAATCCGAATTGGTGGCCACAAAGAAGGCCTCGTTGAAATCACTTCCCTGGGGGATGAAGTTCCCCAGAAAGGTCTGCCCACCAAAGGTTGAATTCGACACGCTGAGGTTAAGGTCATTGACCAGCTTGATGCTGGTGAGCGGATTCCCCGGCGGATCCGTCCATACCAGCGTCACCCGTAACGGCGACTGCAATTCATTGACTCCAGAAACCGTCACATCGTAGTTGTGGGTCTCCCCGGTACGCAGACGATTGGTCGAGAATCCGCGTTGATCTATATAAACGAGCTGCGCGGTCGCTGTTCCGCCGCCATTCGTGATCGCGCCTTGAGACAGGGGAATTGCATTGGTCAAAGATGGAATCCCCCAACCTTGGTAGTTGATATTGACCCGGGGGCTGATGTCATAGCTGGAACGAATCGAACGGGCACTGTTGATCAGTAACGCTTTGTTCAGCGCCGGACTGTTCGTCTGCCCTCGACTCCTGAAAAACTCTTCCATCAGCGCCAACATCCCACTCACGGCGGGGGCGGACATGCTCGTGCCCGAAAGATAGCGCAGCAGACCATTGGTGCTTCCCGTAGCCTGCGCATCGGTGGCGGTCTGCGAAGCAGCCGTCGAAGCTGCCGAGAGTATCCAGGTCCCCGGCGTCACCAAGTCAGGCTTGAAACGCCCGAAATCTCCTTCCAATCCGATACCTACATTTCCCCGGCTGGAAAAATCCGCCACATCGCCCGCCTTGTCAGATTCCTCCGCTGCATAGGGAAAATTGGTACTGTTCGCCACATTCCGTTCCGATTCGCTGGATCCAACCGTGATGACATTCTTTCCGGTTCCGGGAGAATCAATTGAGTCGGCAACACCGCCTTCGCCGCGAGTGGTTCCAAATCCATTGTTGCCGGCGGCAAAAATGTAGTTGATCTGCTGATCACCGTACCAATGCGGCATGGAGTCACGAACCGCCGCGTCGTAGGTGGCGGCCAAGGTGTCGTAGCCAGCGAACCCGGTGCCCCAACTGTTGTTTACGATGAAAATGTTCGTCTCGCTGGCGATGTTGGTGATGATCTGAAAATCGGACAACGGGGGATCAATCGTCAGGAACATGTTGGTGAGGGTGTAGTTCGTACCACCATCGAGGATAGTGATCGAAGTCACCCTTCCGTTGACGTCGAGCACCGCTTCCAGATCGGCACCCGTGCCAGGCGTGAGTTGGATACCCGCGCCATTGGTGGTGCGCGGTGAGGTATCAAACACAAATACGAGTGGTGCCTGCCGATAGCCAGCCGAGGAATAGGTCACATTCACAACATTGATGACACCGTTGGCATTGATGTTGTTCGTCGCCTCAGCGGTACCGATCGGCATCGGATACAGGGTCGCCGCTGGAGCCTTGCCACTGTAGATCCCGCCGGAAAGTGATCCGTTCACCGGATTACCCTGATTTACCCCGGAACCGGCGATGATCCCCGCCACATGGGTTCCGTGGCCCGAAGAATCGGTCTCCGGCGAATCCGGACCAAGGAGGATGCGGCCAGTAAACTCGCTGTGGGTTGTCTCAATTCCCGTATCCGTAACCGCAACCGTCACATTTGAGCCGCTCAGACCCTGATAGCTGGTCGTGCCGGCGTTGGGGGCAATCCCCACTCGCACCCGGGTCAGATCATTCAGCAGAACCTTCTTGTTATGAACTTCCAACAGTTGGACTTCTGAAATCTGAGCCAGCGCGACCAGACTTTCCGGATCCGGATAAACCGTCAGCACGTCGCCAAAAGGAAATCTCGTCGTGTTCAATAACTGAGCACCCGTAGCCAGCACCTTGGCTCGCGCTTCCTCGCCGGCACCCGGGAAGAGGGCAACGCGGATGAAACGCCGATCAGGAACCCTTTCCTGATTTACGGCAATGGGGAGAAGCTCGGAATCCAGTTTGTAGTAAGGCTCAAACCGAAGCGTGCTCTGCACCCCGGCCACAAACGCGATCCGGCCGATCGCCTCCGCTGACGCCTGGACGAGAAAAGAATTGTGAGGAACGTAGCTGACGACCTTCGCGCCAGCAGCTTCGACGGCGGCGCGGAACTTCGCGGTCACAGCCCCTTTCGCCTGAATAATGTAGGCACCCGGATCGCCTTTGGCCCGAAGATGAGCCGGAATCTCCAATGACTCCAGCGGTTCAGTGGTTTCGATGTGGGCGTTGCGCAGCAGGACACCAGTTTCACTTCGGAACATCTCCGTCGCAGACTTCTGCGAGTTCTTCAGCCGATACGGAAAGCCAGGATCACGCCGAATGGAAATCAGGGTCACGGAATTTGTGGCACCTCCGGATCCTATGCCGGAGATTTTGCCTCGCCCGGGAACCGCAAAGAAACCTCCCTGCCCCGCCGGCCGGCTATCGGCACGTGACGATTCTGCCGATTGATCACGACGTGATTCGCTGCCGCGCCATAGCAACACTACGAGCAGTGCGAGCGCGAACGCTGAAATCCAAATACGGTTCTTCATTCTGAAACCATTTCTTTAATAATCACTAACCTAACGGATCGCCCAAAATTAAGGCAATACGGTCAATTCCGGAGCAGATTGTCTGCCCAAATCACGGATCACTGATCAGTACTGAGCAATCGATGGTCTTCCACGACGACCCGCGGATAAATTGAAGGCACGTAGCTGTTGTCAGTCGGGAACGGCACCTGCCCCGGATCTGGCAGACCTTCAATTCTGACAATGGTCTTCGAGGCCATCTCGCCGACAATCTGATAGTTGGTGACCATCCCCTGATACTGCCCGGGGAACAGGTAGACAGACTGCTCGGCCGGAGCCAGCTTCTGCCCATAGGCATAGATCGCCACCCGCGGAAACTCCTCCCGCTTCAACAGCCCCATAATCTGTTCCGGGATTCGCTCCACCATTTCGTCAGACATCCCGTAGAGCCGTTCGACCGTGGGAAAGTAGGTTCGCGCCCAGATGAACCGATTCGGTGGCTCATTGGTTCGGGCATCAATTCCTGAAAATGCCGGGTTGATATCTACGAGCGCCTGATAGTATTCGCCGCGATGGAACACCACGTTCCCCTGATCGTAAGTGACGAGAACGTTCCAGCGCGTGAGCCCCGCACTTAAGAATGGCGACGCGACACTCAATTCCGGCACTGAGAGCAGATCCCCCATGCGCTTGAAGCTCCTACGCTCAGTGTGCGTTCGCAGAATTCCGTTGTGGAGTATTCGCATCGCAGGCGAATCCGGCTCGATTTCAAAAGGGGTTCGCAGCGGAATCTGATCGGTCACGTAATCTGGAACATCAGCCAAAGCAATCACCCCACTCAATACGGCTGACCACGCCGCAGCATTCGTTTGGTTCACCGACATCAATCCGCGAGAAGCCCCCGCACTCAGGTGCGCAGTGAGGGCATCAAACAGCTGCCAGTCGTTCGTCGGATGGGTCATGAATGATTTGGCCCAGTCATCCCAATTGTTCGTGTCCGCAACCGAAGACTTCATGTAGACAGTCTGCCAGGGCGTCCCGCGATGAACCCGTCCCAGCCAACCAATCGACCCAAAGCGTCGTTCCGGAAAATTCCAGAACTCCGGGCCGTAAATGCCGGGATCCTTGATGGCCATATTGAATTTCTCATCCCGCATCTCTTCATAAGTTGTCCCGGAGCGCCGTTTGGGATGTCCCGCCCAGGGACGATAGGCCTCATTCGTATTCCCCATGGTGCCCAGCATCACATCGTCCGGTCCGATTGAATTTGCAATCGCTATGATTTCGTCTCCCAGGGTCACCTGACCGAGAGCCTCATGCACACCTGTTCCGATACCCTGGATATCCACCGCCACACCTCCATAGTTGGTGGAGAAGGTCAGCCAGAACGGATCCGACTGCCCGATGCCGACCACGAAATAGTCCACCCCCGGGAACACCCCTCCGGGCAACGCCCCCGATGAACGAAATCGGACTCGGTCACCCCAGGCGTAGTTATGACTCCGGACGAAGATCTCTTCCGCGCCCGCGTTCACGTTGTTCGGGTAGAACCGGAAATCCGTTTCCGGAACATAACCACCCAGATCTTTGGTTGTGTAGTGCACCAATGGATCGTTCACCTCAAAAGTCAGATTCTGCATGACCTTCCGCGTGGGACTGAAAGGCACCTGCATGCGCGTCCGCCGGGAGGGGCCATTGATCTGCGTGGCAAATTGTACAAAGTCGGCCGCCCGAGCCTGATTCCTCGCGGTGAACGAATCCTGGCTGTAATTCTTCCAGATCGTCGACACCGGCAATCCCTGAATCGGGCTTCGCCCCATCCCGACCTGGATCTGATAGGAGATGCCGGTCGGGGTATTGGTCGACGTGGCCACCAGATTCGAACTCCCAGTGCCGATGGTGGTCCGGTTTGTGCGCCAGAACACCGCTGCCAAGGGATCGGTTGAAAATCGATTCGTCCGCCCGTTCAGCATCTCAATCAGATTGATGCGCCCCACCAGATTGCTCAGATTCACATGATCGACGACCATATTAAAATCCGTATCGATCGCGGCATAGGTGAACCAATTGGAAACAATCAGCCCCAACTTGGGATCTGGAAAAGAATTCGAACCACTGAAGAATGCCGGGCCTGGAAACCGCGTGGATACGGGCCTGAACCCACCGACGGTCATGCCGGCCAAGGGCGGAAAGTTCGTCGAATACGCCATGTTATCCAACAAAGTGATACGCTCACGAAGCGGAGTCCGGAAGTTCCCCGGGAATGCATTGGTGTTGTCCGCCTGCAGCGGCACCCAAGTGCCCGCAGGCACGAAATCCACCACCGAATTGGTCCGCCTCGCAATCAGAAGCGTCCCGATTTCGTTGGTGATGATCACCGTCATCTCGTTGGTCATCCGGATTTCGAGATTCCGTGGATAGCTGAACCGATACGGCAGCCACACTTCTGCGCCCATATCCACGTCCATGGAGATTTCAAACATGTGGTTGGTAAACCGTGGAATGTCGGCCGCATTCGTCTTCACCAACTCGAGCTTGCGGGTGACTTCCAGAAACGGCCGGTAGGTCACCTCGTTCAAATTTGGCAGACCGGAAGAAACGATGGATCCGAATGCATCCCGGGCCGCCCCTTTGGCTCCAATAATCGAAGGGATGCCCCGGACGTGCATATTCGTGCCATTCACAAACAGTGGATCTCCCGGTAAACGGAGGAATCTGAACCGATCATTCGTGAGCGACAAATCCAGGTAGGGCAAATCTAGCCAAGCTGTGTTTGACTCGGCGATGAATCCACTCAGGTAAACTATGTCGTTGATGGAATCGAAGCGATACGTCGGCCGAAAAACCTGAGGAATCCCAGGTTCATTGATCACCCACGGCGCAGCTGGCGGAGCCACACCGACGCCAGCCGGCCCAATCGATCTATAGTAACGACTCAGTCGCCTCACCTGTGAGCCTGCCAGATACCCCTGATCAGGCTGCCACTCTCGCCCATTTCCCGCGGTTTCGTAAATATTCGCTGTCAACTGGAACAACCGGTGCACCTCAGGCGTAAACATGTTGAACGGGTAGATCATGATGTTGCTGATCTGCAACTTGGAGTTGGTGTAGGGAATCGTGACGACCGACCCGTCGATCTGCGGTATGCCCAAGTCAAATGGTGCCCTGAGCCACCCCCCGTTGCCATCCGGATTCCGGCTGATCAGACCAATTCCGGAAAAACGATCTCCATTGGTTGCGAGAAAATTGTTGGGGTCCGCATTTCCCAGACTGTAGTTCGTGATATAAACTGTATCACCGCCCACCTGCCGCGGGAACACGTTGGTCTCGCTACTCGCATCCAATAGCGCCTGCGACACGTTTGTGAAAAACCTGAGCGCCCGCCAGGAACGAAACGGCCCATTCGGCAGAGTGCTGTTCTCGGGCGTCAACGCCGAGCCATCGGTATCGATGTTGTCAAAGTTGACATTCACCCGGCCATGCTCGGGCTCGCTATCCGTTCCCAACTGAGACATCAGCCGATAGAAGGTGTAACGATCATCAACCGCAGCAGCTACATTCGCTGCGTCCGTCACGTCAGGAATTGCGCCACCGTATCTCTTCAGAAAAGTGGCGGCTTGGTTGTAGGTCCGGTTCCCCGAGAACAGTTCATTGGGATGCTGAAATTGAACTATATCCGAAATATTGGTGCCGCCGGCCCACTTTCGGGTCAAATCATTCTGGTAATGCAACTCCAGAAATCCGTTGGTATTGACCGGCGTAATCTCCGAGTAGAGGTCAAAGCCGATACCGAAAAGTCGAGCTGCCCCAGCGACTCCGTACATGTCTGAAACGGAGGCCAAACGGGCGAAACGGTCATTATAACGATAGCGCAGAATATCCGCGGCATGAGTGAGTGCGTACTCGGGCCCCGGGGTAGGTATGCTCGAATCGTAGCGATACGGCCCATAACCCCAACTCGCACTCGGATAGTCGTTGGTATTCAGTTCACGAAGAAATCCACCAAGATTCAATTCCCAACTGCCAACGCCATGATGACGAAGATAAGCGTCATCGCGGAACGTTCCGGGGAACGCAACGTTCTGCTTCGCCTGATTATGAATATGATTCAGGTCGAGCGATTTGCCGATCGGAGCGATCAGATAACAATAACGGGCGACAAATTTGTTCGCTCGGCTATGCGGCAGATTGGGATTTTCCAGAATTCCAATCCACTGCGGATCTCCCACATACTGCCCGGTAATTACCCCACTGTTAAACGCACCCACATTCGAAAGCCACATCCCGTGCCCGGAGTTGGTATGACCCAACCCAGTCGCGAATGTAGGCTCAAAGAACTTGTTCTGGTTAAAATCCAGATAGAAGCGCCCCATCGCCCCTTCTATGCCCCTATTGGGAAAAGTTTTGTCAATTCCGTTGGTAAAATCGTCATCGAATACCGGAACCCAAGGAGTGATCTGTAAGTTTCCCAGGTTCACCAGGCTTCCCGCGTTGAAATAGGCATTTACGTTGGTTGGATGCACATTTGCATTCAATCCAAACGGATTCATGTACTGGGTCGATACGATCAGGCCGTAGGCCCATGGGTCATCCAACTGCAACAGGCGCCCGACAAGATCTGCCTGGGCATGTTCCAAGGCCGCTCCCATCGCATCCCGGGCATCTCCCTGCCCCAGCACCGCCTGCACTGCTCGCCGCTCCCTGCGGGCCACCCCCAGGAAGGCAACGGTCATAAACGTGACCAGGGACAACATGATCAGGGTGGCTACCAGCGCCACGCCATCCGGTTTCCGCGTTGATTCGTACCATTGACGCGGCCACAATCCTGTCTGGCCCGATTTATCTGCTAAGGTCTTAATCATCGAGGTGAGCGCAACGGCACTTGAAAACGGAAGAAGGTCACTTTCTCCGGCCGCGCAGCAATGAACTGACGGGCGGCTGCCTGAGAGCCAAATGACGCCGCGATCGTCGCGGTTTCCGCGTCGAGATAGCCGATTTCAACTTCCATAATCCTGGGGAGAGTCCGCTTCACCAATCCCCGAAGCAACTGAACGGGATTGGGAGCGGAAGTCCAGTTGGTGCTTATTCCATCCGCAAAAAAGTTAACCCGAAAGTGCACGATGTTTTCCGCGATTTTGTGTGTGTTGTTGGTATAAGTCTGATCGACGAACCTGCCCAAAGAATCAGTCGTGAAGCGGCTGGCGTGAGTCTCGTATCGATAAAGCGAGCCAAAACCGTTGGTCGGAAATTGCCCGGCAATATCGGGGTGCCAAACCCCGAAAATCATCCCCACCCAGTTCGTCGGGGTGGCCTCGGCGTCGTAAGCAGTAAAAAACACACACTCCATTTTGTTGGTGAAGAACGCATCGACACTCGACACGTGCAGCATTTCCACTCCGTACGAAGAATTCAACTCGCCGACTGCAAACGATACGTTCACGTCTTCAGGCGGAGCCACCATCCGACTGAGGTCGCGGTACAGGATACCCATCATGGATCTGCCTGATTCCAGCGTGTCCACCTGTTTGATGGCATTACGCATCTGCGCCTGGGTGCGATCAAACATCTGGTACAGGACCAGGATGATGAAGGAGACCATGGTCATCGCCACCAACAGTTCCAGCACGGTCACCCCGGATGCTGCCCGAGCCCGTAACCGTCCGTCAGTCCTTGATTTTGAGAAACCCAGATTCATCGTCCTATAAAAACCGGTTCGAGGAAGTAGCCCTTGTTAGCTTTACCGAGCGACACATCCGCCAGTTCAGTCGAGTTTCTGACAATCGCATTCAGAGCACCGTTGGTGAGTTCATACGAATTCAGAGTACCCGAAACCTGGGTTCGCAACACCCGTTTGCCCAACCCAATCACATTCCCCCTCTCGTCAGCCGGCCACCGGTAGGTGAGCGTGAGATTATACAGATTGCTACTCAAAAAACTGGTGGCATAGTTCGTAATCCCGATCCCGCTGGAAGTGGCCTCCAGCTCCACATCCACCCGATATTGAAACCGAATCAAATTCGGGTCGGGAACAAGTTCACTGAGATTGCCATTGAAGCCCCTGAATACTGCGAACACCTTGTTGCTCGTAAATGTCACGCTGTCAAAACTCGGACGCGACATCTGCATGATCACCTCCGCCGGATTCACAAAACTTGTCCCGGTCTCATATCTCACCGGCCGGTCGGCTCCCAACGGGATCGAATTTGTCACATACAGGAATACCAGGTTCTGCGTGAGCACGTTAAGATTGCTCGAATAGATCCCGGCCCTGATTGCCTCCATCAGATAGACCCCATCCTGAGCGATGATGGTGTCCTCACGGTTCTGCTGCTGCGCTTTCAATCCCACCGGCAGAATCCCGATGATGGCCACGAGGGCAAACGCAACGATCCCCAGACTCAATGCCACCTCCACCATGGTGAACGCCGATTCGGAACGCCTCGGAGCAGGTCCGGAACTCAAACTGGGATGGATCGAATAAAGTTTCATGGGCTAAAGCTTTGGCGTGACCATCCGTCCGCGGCCGGTGAGCTTGTCGAGTCGGACGCCATTCACGAGATAGAGTTTAGGATTACCGCCGGTCACGACGTAATTCGTCGTACTCTGCCCTGTGAATACATCCCCATCCCGGTAAAGGGTGCTCCGATAAGTGATCGCATTGGTGGCGCCGTACGGACCGGCGACGGTGTAGAACTGCCCCGGAATAATTTCCCCGTTCAGCACGGCCTTCGCAGTGTTTACAACCGGAACACTCACCGCATCAAATTGATCTCGGTGAACGGAATGCGTGGGCTGGATGCCGGCGCCTTCAAACAATGGGATAATTACGTCATTCGTATTTGTGCCGCCGATCGGTCTCCCGATGAGCCGTCCCTGGGTATCAAATCCAATACAGGGCAGGTAGTAGGCTGAAACCCCACGCGGCCCAAAATCGATCGGCATCGAAGTATCATCTGCCGTATTGAAGGAAATTCCACCCAGTCTGGCCACATTCAGAAAAGTATTGGGATTCACCAGCACCTGATGCGGTATATGCGTGCCTTCCGGGAGATACTGCCACTCGCCAATAAATTGCGGCGTGCTCTGCCCCGGCTGATCACCAACGCGGCGGGCGGCAAAGATCACGTAGCCGATCATCTGGCTTCCCACAATTCGGTTTGCCGTAAAATTGGTCACCAGCTGATTACTCGTCGGCTCCGGCAACGTCATCGTATACGCACCGGCATCGCGAACGCGCCCCACCGAGAGGTAACGCAGATCAGGCATGAACATCACGTAGACCTTGGTCCGCCCGCTGATCGCCTTGAGCCGGGCATACATCAGGTCATCCATCAGTTTCCGGGTCGCCGCCGCGGCCAGGTTTCCCTTACCCAGTCCGGCAATCTTCGGCAAAGCCAATCCGGCCAAGATTCCAATGATCGCCAACACGACCAACATTTCGATCAGCGTAAACGCCCGCTCTGTGAACCGGTTGGCCGGACGAAAACACGGGTTTGATTGTGGCGTCTCGAAGTTCATGCTGTTTTCATTTGGCCTGCCAGCTGACGACATTGTCACTGTTATCCACTTTTTTGCTGTTCACGATGCCAGACGAGTTCGCCTTCAGTGAACTCGCGAACGCCTTGTCCGGCCCCATGGACCAGACCACCACTGACTCACGAACGGCCCAGTTGTTTACGCCTGCTCCCTGCCGCGTCGTCCCGTAGAATCCGGTCGGGCCCGACTGTTGCCCCACCGCATCGAGGCGGTAAATAGCCGGCTGGACGTAGTCGTCATAATTCAAATCGAGCGTGACGATATAGGGCTGCCCCCACGGATCACGATAGACCGCGTCGTAGCCGAGCCCGCGGCCGATTGAGCTGTTCTGCTTCGCGTTAAGGTAGGCGGTCTTTTTGGTATTCCGGGCATTGTTCTCGTTCACTGGATTGTTCGCGCCGGGGAATTGATTGGTGGACGACGCGGTCAGGATCAGCATCAACTCACCGTTGCTCTCCTCGTAACCAGAGCCGTTGACGACCGCCGGACCAGAATATCCAATAACACCAGCGGTTCCATAAATCTGGTCACGGGAGGTGGCACTGGCAGTGGGCGAGGCGGGTAACAGGCTGTAATCCGCCCGGTAAGCCGAGATCGCTCCTTTGATGTCGTTCATCTCGACCCTCGCTTTGGCAATGCTCGCCTTCACTTTTGCCCGACCGACCGCCGGAACAATCATGCCGGCAAGCAGTGCGATAATTGAAATGACGACCAAGATTTCAATCAGGGTCATGCCATCCGTTCTGGAATAGTTTGTGTGCAGTTTCATGTAAGTCAGTTCCTCATGTTCCAATTGCCAATGACTTCCTTGTCGGCCAGGCCGGGTTTCTTCCCCCGGATCTCAGCCCAGAGATCGTAGCTATTCGGATTGTGGCTGTCAGGGGCCAGCAATCGGTAGTTCCAAAAATTAGTCGTGAGTCCCTTTTTCCAGCTTGGCGCTGAAACATGGAGCAAGGCCACCGGAGTGGGGTGCGTAGCAGAAGTAATTTGGTGAATATTGGGCGTGACCCAGTAGTCCTTCGAGGAACTAACCGCAAAATACTGATTTTCCCGCGCCGTTCCCTGAACGCTGTTCACAAATCCAGGGATTGCATTTCCAAATGCGTTTTGCAGAGCCGCCTGACTCAGATTCACACTCGGCTGGAACGCAGGCGATTGATACGTCGACGCCCCATCAAAGCGCGTGCCGGTCAATTCGTAGAACAATGAGGTGTAGTGGGCGTTCGCTTTCAGTTGAAATGCGCTCTGATTGTAAGCGGAATCCACGGGTGGAAAATGCCCCTTATCGATCCGGTAAGCCTCGATCGCCGACACAATCTTCGAAAGCTTCGCTTCCGTCAGTTTCCGCTGCTTCTTGGACGAACTTGAGCCCGCCAAACCGATCACCATTCCGGAGATCAAACCGATGATCGCAATCACCACCAGGAGCTCAATCAGAGTGAACCCTTTCTGCCCCGAAATCCGTAAATTGTTCGATAACGTCGTCATTGAGCGTATATTCTGGCGAAACCTCAGCGGCTTCGCAATTCCTGTTCCAATCTTTCCCCCAGCCATTGTTTGATCATGCTCTGGTAATTTATGTAGCGGGAGCGGGCGAGGCGTTTGATCCGAGATAGCATGCGCGGGTCCATTCTCAGGGTGATCGTGATGGATTCGGTGGATTGCACTCCATCGGCGACCGCTGCGTCGATCAGCCGAAGATCGAGCCGATGACTCCGCCAGAAATCAGCTTCGGACTCTTCGGTGTCAAATGGCGGTATGTCTTCCCAAGTTGCGAGTGTGACCATGATTCAGGTTCGTTAACGTTAAACTCAATCCAGCAGTTTTTTCATCCGGCGTTTGTAGAAGAACATTTCTTCCGGCTCAAAAAGTCGGGAGCAAAGCACGCGAAACTGCTTCCCGTTCGTTCGATACACGCTGAAAAATCCATTGCCATTCGCTGAGCGGCCAAGATTAAAAAAACGGGCTGTTCCCTCAAAACGAGGCGAATCAGGCAATAACCGCGCGGCAAATGGATCTTCGAAAGACTCTTCAATCTCCTGAGAGTTGATCTCTCCGCTCAACTCGAACGGCGTGTTGTCCCAGTCAAATTCCATTCTTGGGGGCGCGATTCAATGTCCATCCAATATGCATGCTTTGTGAATACATTGTATTTACTCCCACCCTCCACTCCGGTCAACGAGTCTGCTCTACAGGAAACCCTGCAAGTGGACCTACGTCAGTATGAATATTTCAGCGACAGACTCCCTGCTTAACGAAACTCACGCCTTGCGATCCGAGTTTCCCCAGCCCATTGCGGACGGGTGTGGTTGATCCGATTCATCGATCCCAACTCAACACGTTGTCGCTGTTACGGACGGTCTTTCCTCCAATAACCGCCTCGCCGGTCGCTTTCGCCCCGGCAGTAAACGCACGGGCCGGCCCCATGGACCAAATGGCAACCCGTCTCCTCAGTCCCAAATTATCGCTGCCTCCCGCAATTTGACGCGCCAAGCCGACGTGCCCGGCGTAGCCACTCTTCTGCCCGACGGAATCCAGCCGGTACAGAGCCGGTTGAACCCAGCCATCCTGATCGAGATCGATCGTGACTATGTAAGGCATCCCCCACGGATCACGATAGACCGCATCCCATCCCAATCCCGGCTCGGTGGACAGCGCCCGCTGGGCGTAAAGAAAGGTCGTCTTCTGCGGATTGCGGGCATTGGCCTGATTGACAGTATTGGTCGCGACGGGGAACTGACTGAGTTCAGACGAGGTCAGGATCAACACAAGTTCCTGGTTATTCGCCTGATAGCCGGAGGAATTGGCCAACATAGGTCCGTTGTACCCGGACACCCCGTAGGTTCCATAAATCATGTCTTCAGCGTTGGCGACCGCAGCCGGGGCAGCCCAAAAGCATTCATCAGCACATTTGAACTCAGCAACGTGCCGACCTGATACGCCGGCGACTCAAAGGCAGCACCGCGCAGTTGCGCACCGGTCAATTCGTAGAACAACGATGTATGATGCGCATTGGAAATGATGTTCTGCCGGGGATTCGCCGGGGGATATTGTCCGAAATGCAATTTGTATTCCTCTATGGCGGACACCAACCGCGTGAGCTGCACCGTGGCCACCGCCGTCCGTCGCTTGATGATGATCGCGGAACCGCCGCTCGTGACCATGGCCATCAGCAGGCCGAGGATGGCAATGACGACCCGGAGTTCAATGAGGGTGAAGGCCCGCTTCGAGCGGTGACAAATCCGAGTGGTAGTCTTCATGACAGAGATACAGCTATCGCCGCCAGCGCGGCCCCTTGTGACCCAATCCAAGTGAATACATTGAAGAATATTAGCGTGAAATTGGCGCTTATTCCCCGCATCTTACCCGCCAACTCATGGGCGCTAACATACTTCTGACTTGGATCCTGATTATTGCCGCGACCGTGCTCCTCCTTTGGTGCGTTCGCCGCCAGAGCAAAGCGGCACAGGCCATCGTGGTCGCGATGTTGGCTGTGATGTTGATTTGGTGGTTCGCCTTCTCCGAACCTCCGGCTCCCACCAACCTGCATGGTGAATTCGCCTCCCTGCGCCCGACGCCGAACCCCACGGGGCCCTACATCGGTTCGGATTCCTGCCTCGAGTGCCATCAGAAAAATCACAGCAGCTGGTCCGCGTCCTATCACAGCAGCATGACGCAATTGGCTACGAAAGAATCCCTGTTGGCCAACTTCGATGACCGGGTCGTGCAATTCGCGGCCCCCGAACCGGCTCCGACGACCAACGCAATCGACAACCTGGACCAGTTGCTCTCCAAACAGGGCGGCAGTCGCGATTTATCGACCTATCATTTCAGAGAGAAAATGGGCATGTCCTGGGTCAAATTCTACAGCCATCCAAGTCTCGCCATGTATCCGAACACCCAGGATGGCCAAGAATTCCCGATTCTGCTCACCACCGGATCCCATCACATGCAGGCCTACTGGTTTCCCTCCGCCAGAGGACGCACCTTGGGGATGGTCCCCCTCATGTATCTCATCAACGATCAGCGCTGGATTCCCCAAAGCTCAGCCCTGCTCAGCCCCCCGCCGGCCAGCCATGCGATTGAATTCGGAACCTGGAACGAAGCGTGTGTCAGATGCCATACCACCGGGGCCAGCATCAATTTCAAGAGTTCTGGTATGATCCCCGAATTCGACACCGAAGTTGCCGAGCTCGGGATCGCCTGCGAATCCTGCCACGGACCCGCCCGCAGCCACGTCGAATATCGCCACGCGAATCCCACCGCACCCGCCACCAGCGCCGATCCCATCGTCCAACCCGCGCGGCTCTCCCATCAACGATCCTCCCAAGTCTGCGGCGGCTGTCACAGTGTGAACGACATGCCCGACCATCCCAACAACTGGCAACCCTTCGCGCCCGGGACCGACCTCGAAAGCACCCGGCTGGTCTTTGGTCGCGATGACAAAACCCGCTCGTGGCTCAGAACCCACCGTAATGCAAGCACGCCCGAACAATTGGAAAGCCAGCTCGACAGCTGGTTTTGGAAAGACGGAATGGTCCGCGTCTCCGGCCGGGAATACAACGGACTCAGAGACTCCAAATGTTTCACCACCGGAGAAATGTCCTGCCTGTCCTGTCACAGCATGCACCAGACAGCAGACGACCCGCGCGATCTGAAAACCTGGGCAAACGATCAACTCAAACCGGCCATGCAAGGCGATCAGGCCTGCCTCCAATGCCATGAAGCCAAGACCTTCGCCGCCGTGGCTCACACCCACCATCCCGCGGAATCCCACGGCAGCCGTTGCCAGAACTGCCACATGCCCCACACCACTTACGGCCTGCTCAAAAACATTCGCAGCCACACCATCACCAGTCCCACCGTAACCGAAACCACTGCCACCGGCCGCCCCAACGCCTGCAACCTGTGCCACCTCGACAAATCACTCGGCTGGACAGCCAACCACCTGCACGACTGGTTTGGCACCGAAAAGCCAACCCTGAATGCGGATCAACAAAACATCTCCGCCGGCGTGATTCATACCCTCAGCGGCGACGCCGGCCAGCGCGCCCTCCTGGCCTGGCACTTTGGATGGAAGCCCGCCCAGGAAGCCTCCGGCGATGAATGGATCGCCCCCTACCTCAGCATCCTCATGGACGATTCCTACGACGCCGTCCGCTACCTTGCCGGCAAGAGCTTGAAAACGCTCCCCGACCACCAAGCCGCACCCTACGACTTTCTCAACACCGAGGAAGTCCGCCGCGAACAGAGTGGCGACCTGTTCAAGACCTGGTCGGCAACCGGCGCGCTGCCACCAGCGGAACGCGGCAACGTCCTGATCAAACAACCTGGAAAACTCCAGCAAGACCTCCTGAGCCGACTCCTCAAAGCACGAGACACCACCCCCGTTGCCCTGTTCGAGTAGCCGGACAAGCTCAGCCAAACCGCTGAGAACAATTCCCGGCCCACGCTTGATCAGAGACATTCCGCGCGGACACCCCAAATGTGGCGGCGAGCGTGAGCGAGTGGATTATTGGCTGGCGGGAGCGCGCTCACTCCCGCTAGCCGCAATTCCCCGGGGCCACCCACCAGCCAGCCAACAACAAACACTTGCGCCCCGGCGATTCACTTCCCTATTGTTATCTCTTCCCCGGAGGCGGGGTGGCCAAGTGGTAAGGCGGGGCTCTGCAAAAGCTCTATTCGTCGGTTCGATTCCGTCCCCCGCCTCCAATTCTCCTTAACCCTTTATTATCAACGCTTTACGCGTTTCCGAGAGTGTCCCAAACAGGCTAGTGCTAACGCCCAGTGCTAACGTGTTCACCGGTATCCATCCGAGTCAGGACGCTGAATTCCACAAATAATCCTGATGATCGGACCAGAGGATCTGTCTCCAATGGCATTCCCGGTGGGCTTGTCGAACTGGTCACTTGATCTTCACGGCCGTAACGATCGTAAGCGGTAAAGCAGCGCCCCCCACCTCCGTTCTACCGTTTGAGCAGTCGCGTAGGGACAATTCGATCGCCCTGTATTTCATATGTGGGAGCGATCGGAACTTTCCCCTCCCATCGATATTTTCTCGGTTTCGACATCGTGCAGGCAACACCAGTCAGAAGCAGCAATATCGGAAGCAATAGGATTTTCTTGCGCATGGATTGATGGTTTTTCCTTCCTGTCCTCAGATCGATCTGGACACTAATTCTTGAATCACAGCAAAGCCGCCTCTCTTCTTTTTCCACCCGATTTCAATGGATTTGGCGGTTCGCCGCAGATTCGGATTCCGAGGTATTCCTGCGATTAAAAAGTGTAGGGCGTGATCGTATCCGTGTTGCATTGAGTGTGCGGGGAAACGTGAGTCTCGCGAAACGGCGGAACGGCGGAAGAAATCAGTCGGTGGTAATGACCTGAACGTGATCCTCGGCTTCGAGTCCACGCAAGTAGTCCATGAGCGATCTCCAAACGATCAGCCGAACTCCAGTAAGTTTGCCCGGTTGGCGAAGAACTTTCGATTCAACCGGTGGCCGATGATTGTTTGAAACCGTCGGGAGAATCAGATTGTTCAGCGTACTGCGAGAAAGGCTGGAAAAGGGACAACGCGTACCCCCACGCGGCAAGCGGATGAATTCAGGAGGCACAGTCGCAGAATCTGCGATTCGAATGCTTTGGAATGTTGAATTCACCATTCACCATCGCCCTTAAACTCCGCCTTCACATTCTTGCTGAACTGCCGGATTGAAGACTCCATTTCATCCAACACCTGAGCGGTCGTTTTTCCCTGGCTCGAACGGGCAACCGGGATAACGGTCTGGCACTCGTTGCTGTCCATGAACCGCGCGGCACTGAGCAATCGATCCTCGTCGGCGGCCGGGATCGCGAGGAAGCCATGTTGATCGGCATGAATTACCTGTCCCGGTTCGACCCTGCGGCCGAACACTTCCACTGGTTCCCCCCAGCGAACCGGACACACATGGGCGTGACCGACGCAGAGTCTCTGCGCCAAAGCTTTGAACCCGGCGTTGGTCATTTCATCCACGTCACGAATGGCCCCGTCGGTGATCGTCCCGACGCAACCGAGAGCGCGGTGAAGGTTGGCGTTCACTTCACCCCAGAACGATCCCAGCACCGCCGGTTTGTCGAGATCCTGGATGACCACGATCTTCGGTCCCGGTTGGGAGGCGATGTATTTCCGATACTCTTCGCCGGCCTTCACGTTGGCTCGGTGATCCGGATTGCCGGGCTCGATCACCACGGTCACGGCATAGCCCACCATGGGGCCCATCTGCGGCATGAAGTCGCGGGTCTCTTCAAGGTTGAAGGCATCGTGACCCGCATCGGCCTGAGTGATCTGTTCCCAACCGTTGTAGATCGTCGGGGTATTCCAGCGCTTGAGTTCAAGCAATTCGGAATGTCGTATGGGCATGCCTGACTATATCTGCCACCGTCCCCGGTGCCAACAGCGTTGGCCAACCTTGCACGGTCCAGCATCCATTCTCGACTCGCGCCGCTGCTGCCGCCATAACGCGATCAATCCATGAGTGACGAGAAGAGCCTTTCCAATGCCTCCGTGCGACGCGTCGTGCTCGCGAGCTTCGTGGGCACGACCATCGAATGGTATGACTTCTTCATCTACGGAACTGCGGCGGCGCTGGTCTTCGGCAAACTGTTCTTTCCGTCAGACAATGATTTCATCGGCACCATGGCCGCCTACGGTTCCTTTGCGATCGGTTTCTTTGCCCGGCCGATCGGGGGAATCGTCTTCGGTCACTACGGCGATCGGATCGGCCGCAAGGCGATGCTGGTGACGACGCTCATGATGATGGGACTCGCCACGTTTCTCATCGGGGTGCTGCCCACCTACGAATCCATCGGCATCGCCGCTCCGATCCTGCTCGTGTTGCTGCGACTGGTGCAGGGTTTTGGGGTGGGCGGTGAATGGGGTGGTGCCGTGCTGATGGCGGTGGAACATGGGCATGCGGGACGACGCGGATTTTACGGGAGTTGCGTGCAGATGGGGGTCCCCGTGGGACTGCTGTTGGCGACCGGGGTATTCTCGATCTTTTCCAGCATGCCGGAAGAGGATTTTCTCAGCTGGGGATGGCGCGTGCCGTTCCTGCTGGGAATTGTTCTGCTCGCGGTCGGAATGTTCATCCGCCTGCGAATCGTGGAAAGCCCGCTCTTCGCAAAAGCCAAAAAGGAAACGGGCGTCGCAAAACTTCCGATCCTGGAAGTCATCACCCGATACCGCAAAAACGTGCTCTTAGCGATGGGCGCGCGATTCGCCGAGAACGCCTGCTTCTACATTTTCAGCATCTTCGTGCTGTCGTACGTGGTGAACCAACTTGGCATGACCAAACAGGTTGCGCTCACCGGCGTGTGGATCGCGGCAGCAGTGCAGATTTTTGCCATTCCCCTTTTTGGAATCCTCTCTGACAAGGTCGGTCGGCGACCGGTCTACATGGGCGGTGCCATCTTCATGGCCCTGTTTGCGTTTCCTTTCTTTTGGTTGGTCGAGACGAAGATCAACGCCTGCATCTGGTTGGCCATCGTGTTGGGGCTCGTCGGTCACGCGGCGATGTACGGACCACAAGCCGCTTTCTTCTCCGAACTGTTCGGCACCCGGGTCCGCTACAGCGGCGCGTCGATCGGCTATCAGCTGGCGTCCCCTTTCGCCGGCGGCATTGCTCCACTGATTGCCACCGCGCTATTGCAATGGTCGGGCGATCGTTCGTGGCCGGTTTCCGTCTATCTGATTGGCACGACCTTGATCACCCTCACCGCCATCTGGTTCGCGGCCGAAACCTTTCAATCCAAGATCGAAGATTCCGCGGATACCAGATCGGACGGCTGAAGCGTGAACTCCAATGGATCACATCCAGAAATTGCCGTGGGGCGTTTCGGACGTTTGCAATGCGGGCAGTTTCGATCTATTGCTTCTCCATATGAAAGCCCTTGCGCGTATTGCCTTGCTGATCGTTGTGCTTCTGGTCGCAGTTGGTATCGATAGCGGCGCGGTCGAGCCGCCGGCGCTGAAGAGCGCACCGGCCAGTCCCCGATCCATCACCAACTACTTTGCGATCGATAAGATCTACGCGCCTTGCTGCGCCGTCATGTTGCAGCATGCACTGACGAACATCAGCACGGTGAAGACCGCCGATGTATTTGTCACAAACCGGATCGTTCGCGTGGTTCATCAACCAGATCCCGGAACCCTCAAAAAGATCACGCTGGCGTTTCGCGGAGAAATCATTGCTGCCAAACGCCTCAAGGCCGCACCCAAAGTCCACCTCGAATAGCAGGCAAGACGCATTCATACGAAACCCCAGTTACCGGAAATCGTAAGAATTTCGTCCCCGGATATGGCGAGGCTGCATTCCATGATTCTGGTCTCCTTTGCATGCCCAGAGCGCGCTCCCGCATTGGGCTATCAACTTTGTAATTTACCCAAAACACATTTCAGGGTTCACTCTCACCATTCCAGAGAGAGTCCGTGAAACGGGGATACCACTATGAAGCTCGATGAATTCGCCTTCGCCAATCAACAGCTGGCAGGAATGATTGAAAGCGGGTTGCCGTTGGAGGGAGCGCTCCGGGAACTGAGCAGCAATCTCTCCCGGGGTAATTTGAAACGTGAACTTGAAGCGTTGGAAAAGGACCTGGCGGATGGCATCCCGCTGGGAGAGGCCGTGGACAAGCGGAAGCTGCCGGAACTTTACCGGCAGACCTTGAAGGTCGGTGCCAAGTCAAATGACCTCCCCGCAGTTCTGACCACCCTTGCCGATCACTACGCGCGTATCTCTGCACTGCGGGATCGTGCGCGCGTGCTGCTCATCTATCCCGCAATCGTGCTGCTTTTTGCAACGGCGATCTCCGTGTTGTTCAGTGTCGTGCTGACCATGCACGCGACGGAGATTATTTCCTTATTCGGCATATCGACTGATACGTCAGTGGTGGCAATGCAGTGGCAAATATGGGCTCCCACCTGCATCCTGGCGCTCGTCACATTTTCGTTTCTGTTGCTCATATCGATGCGCCCCCTACGTCGCAGAATGGCCTGGGCACTGCCAGCATTCAGAGACGTTCAACTCGTCAATTTCTCTTCGTCATTGGCGATTCTGATGCGCGGAAAGTGTTCATTGGCCGACGCTGTATTGCTACTCCGGACGAACACTGAAAACCTCGCAGCGCGCGCTGAGTTGGACGGTTGGCTGAAACGCATGGAACAAGGCGAGAGCAAGTTCCACCGGATCGCCGCCCCGACGAGATTCTTTCCACCACTGTTCGGCTGGGCGGTGGCGAGCGGCGGCGAAGATCTGGCCAAAGGATTCAGCCGCGCGGCGCAGATCTATCTGAGCCGTGCCAACTACCGGATTGAAATGCTGCTGCACGCCCTGCTGCCGGTCTGTCTCGTGATCGTGGGCGGACTGATCATCTCTCAGGCGATGCTCTTGATAGGCGGCGTCATGACGATGTTGAATCGATTGGGAAGCTGATGGAACCGTTGCTGGCCACAAACCAGAATCTCGGTGTCCTGCCCTTCGTCCTCGGAGGCGGAGCAGTGATGCTACTCATCACCTTACTATTGTGGGTCTTCGCCACGCTCCGGCGGCCCTTGCGCGAACGGCATGAAGCAGAAGTCCTTTTGGATATCATCAGCGATTCGATCAACGATCAGACGGCAGTGGAACACAGAATTACGCAACTGGCGGAGAGCGAAGACTCATCACTGGGAGGACGATTCGAACATCTTGCTGACAATTTGAAGGAGGGGCAAAAGCTGGACCAGGCCATCGAAGATGTGCCGGGTGTGCTGCCGCCGGAGGTGAAGACGATGTTGCTCTACGGATTGCGGAACAATGCGCTCGCTGCGGTGATGGGCTCGTGCCAACAACGGTTGCAGGACACCCATGCACGGTATCGCGCAGCAATGAGTGTGATTGCCGGAGGCGGTATCGGTGTGCAGTTTGTCGCCATGATCATGGTGCTGTTCATCGTGGTCTTCATACGCCCAAAATTCGAGGCGATCATGAATGACATGGCAGGCTCCGACGCCAGCTCAATAGCACCGATCTTCCATGCCCTCGATCCGAGGATGCTCCTGTATGGATTCGGCACCACGTTCTGTCTTGGACTGGTCGTCCTCTGGATGTTCGCAGGGCTGATCCCCTCCTCAGGGATCGCGGAACTGATGGGCAAAAGCCCCTTCGGAAAATTTGCGTGGTCCGACCGGATCTTCTCATGGAAGCGACTGCGTCTCACCCGTGACTTTTCCTCGTTACTCGCGGCGTTCCTCGACGCGGGCATGCCGGAGGCCGAAGCCGTTCGCCGTGCCGCCGACGCGGTAAATCATTCATATACCAACTCGCGCGCCAAGGGGATGTTGGCGGCGATGGAAGCTGGCGACGGACTGCTTACCGCCACGAACTCGTTTGAGGGCTGCCGCGAATTCCAGTGGCGTTACCGGAATGCCGCCAAGGCGGGTGGAAACTACGGCGAATCCTTGGCAGGCTGGCACGCCTCGCTCGAATCCCTGGCCTACTACCGCGAACAACGCTGTGCCGAGATCACGACCGCAATCCTGATCGTGCTCAATGGCGCGCTCGTCGGCCTGTTCGCCGCGGGGATATTCCAGTTCCTCGCCCTCATGATCGAACGGATGGCGATGTGACATGAAACTCATCCACGACAAAAAGCACTCCAGTCGTCGCGCTGTGGTTGCCGCCGACCTCTCCGTCGGTCTGGCCCTGATCGCGATGGTCGTCATTCCTCTAAGCTATACGTGGCTGAAGGAACAACAGGTCTTGCGCAGCCAATACTACCAGGCTGTGGCGATGCAGCTCGTCGACGGTGAGATGGAAATCCTCGCCGCGGGCGAATGGCGGACTTTGCCCGAAGGCACCAACACCTACGCCATTTCTCACGCCGCGGCCAAACGGCTGGCTCCCGGGCGATTCTTAAGCGTCAGGACTGACCGTAGAATCCGATTGGAATGGATACCGGAACGGAGAGGATTGGGAAGGCGGGTTGTGCGGGAGGTTGAAATCCAATGAATCGCCGCTTCACCAATCCTTCATTGAACGGCGGATTCATGCTGGTACAGGCACTGGTTTACATCCCCATCATGGCGTTCCTGATCTACGTGGCAATCGATGCGGCGCTGACCTTGAAGAAAGGCACCCGCGGCATGCAGTCGGGAGCGACGCGGGTCACCACTGCAATGAATGCCGGTGAACTGTGGCGGGCCGATATCAGACGAGCCACCCGTCCGCCACAGATCACAAATTCAACGAATTCATCTGCCCTCACGATCGACCACGGCACCAACTCGGTTGTCTGGTCCCATGCCGAAGGTCAAATCTGGCGGCAGGCGGACACGAATTCACCGCGTGTCACGGTGATGCGCGACGTCTTCTCTTCAGACTTTCATCCCGACGAACGCAAGCACGTCTCCGCGTGGAACTGGGACCTGGAGCTTAACCGCGCGCGGCCGAAAGCGAAGACGATGCCGCTGTATTCGTTCATCGCAGTCCCACGAATTCCCGACTCCAAATGAAGACGCATCGAACATCCAATTCGGGACGGGCAGGAATGGTGGTGATCGCCGTGACTGTCGTCATCGGAATCATGGGACTCCACCTGATGGTGAACCAGTCCACCCTGCGACTCATGGATCTGGAACTGAGGAAGCTGGAAGCCAATCAATTGAAGAAGCTCGACGCCATGCCGGGCGTCAGGGTTCTCCAACCTTCGAACAAAAAGACAGGGGAACAGACCCAGTAGCGGGAATCGTAAGAGTTTCGGCTCTGATCACCGAGCGGGTGCACGGTTGGCTTTTGGTCCCATTCACTTCGCCAAACCCAACGCCCCCGGCACAAATTGCGCCTACGAAACTCTTACGAGTTTTGCCACTTGGTTCACCTGCATTGCTCAACCGGTTCCAGGCAGTTGCGGATGAGCGTGACGAGCTGTTTGCGGGAATAGGGTTTCGCGAGGAA
>JBLFYM010000082.1:0-28346 GCA_047608975.1 Limisphaerales bacterium
GAAAAAGTCCGACGTGAGGGTCAACTGATCCCCGCGCTGACCCGCCCGCGCTCCCCCTCCGGCGGCTTGGTGCGTCATGAAGATCGATCTGGAAAACGGCTCCGCGCCAGTGGATGATGCGACTCCAAAACCAGTGCCGAACGGGCGAAAACGCCTGTTCGCCCTGGTGGCCATTGCCATCCCGACCTTGATCGGAGTGATCATCATCGGGGCGGTGATGATCAAACAGGAACGTCTCGTGGTGGATTGGAAAACGGGCATCTGGAAATTCCAGCCCCCACCCGTTTATCTCGAAGAACCCAGGTTTGAGGTGACCGGCCATCGGTATCTGTTTGATTCCTATCTCGGCTGGAGGAACATTCCCAATTGGAAGGCCACTACCCGGGGCGAGAGCCTGACGATCAATTCCAAAGGACTCCGCGACCAAGAATATACCTACGAGCGTACCGCTGGGGCGAAGCGGGTCCTGGTCTTGGGTGATTCCTTCACCTGGGGATATGGAGTGAGTGACGAGGAGATTTACACTGAGGTACTGGAACGCAAACTGGCCGAGCAGGGACGCAATTGGGAGATCATCAACACGGGGGTTTCGGGTTACGGAACCGATCAGGAGTATCTTTTTTTCAAAACCGAAGGGCTCAAGTATCAGCCAGATCTGGTCATCTTGGCACTCTATCTCTACAACGATCCGGACAACAACTGCGCCGAGGCTCAGTATGCCCTGGGCAAACCGGTCTTCGTGAACACCAATCTCACCGAGTTGCAGGGGCCGGTGTTGCGACCCGAAAAAGAGATCAGCTATATCGACGAACTGAATCCCGCACACATCACGCTCGCACTGATCGACGCCATCGAGAAGACCTGCGATGAAAACGGAATCCGCTTCATGGTGATGAGCTTCGGCCTCCACGGCGAGAAGACGAATCCCAACTGGACCTGGATGTGGGAGATGGTCAAGGGAGGCTTGGATCAGCGGAGCTCGAGATATCCGGTCTTCGATCTGGATCAGGCCTTCATCGGTGCCAATCACACAAACCAGAAACTCATCGAGGGCAACGATGACAGGCATTGGAATGCCTTTGGCCACGAAGTGGCCGCCGATCTTCTCAACCGGTTTCTTGTGTTGTATGAGAAGCCGGTCTTCGAAGGTGTGAAGTAGGTCTTTGCTTCGCTTACGGAAACCGCTTCAGGCGGCATGTCAATTAACCGCAAAGAGCGAAGAGATCACAAAGAAGGGCAAGCTTCCTGAGAATGGATTCCATCCCCAGCAGTGAGTTTTTTCGATAACGGAATTCTACCTTTCCGCTATCTTTGTGCTCTTTGCGGCCAATTCAATCCGCCGTTTCACTGTTCAGTGGTTGAAGAGAAATTCCTTGCTGCTGATCAGCGCCCAGACGATGTCCTCGTAAGCTTCCCGTTTGGCGACCTTCACATCGGCCTTCGCCGCTTTCGCACGGGAGAGTTTCTTTTCCACATGCTCAATGCCGACGTTGGCTTCGTGAGACATTGCATGGCGGGCAAAGGCCCAGAGATAAAGCTCCTGCATCTTCTGCTCGTCGTTCAGCTTTTCGTTGAGGGCCAGTTCCGCGGCGCGGCCGGCCGAAGCACTCAGCTTGGTCTGAATATCTTTCGAATTCAGCAGGTGAAGGCTCTGCGCCAGACTCGCATCCTGTGAGCGCTCGCAGGCGCAGGCGCTGGCACTGTCTGGGCGACCGAAGACCTGGAGGAAGTAGCTCTTCGAGTTGAAGTAATTGTCGGGCAACTGCACGGCCCGCGTGCCGGCGGGCAGACCGGCCCACTTGGTCTCCGATTTCGTGAGTGTGTCGATCGCATCCAGCAACACCTCAGCGGTGAGACGTTTCGGGTAGTAACGCGAAAAGTACTGTTTGTCCTTCGCGTTGTGACTGTTGGGGATCGCGCTCAGCTGATAGGTCGAAGAACTCACGATGGAACGCACCAGCTGTTTCAGATCGAAACCGGACTTGATGAAATTCGCGGCGAGTGAATCGAGCAGCTCCGGATTGGTCGCCGGATTGGTTTCGCGCATATCGTCCTCCGGTTCGACCAGACCCCGATTGAAGAAGTGTTTCCAGTAGCGGTTGACCAGAGCATGGGCGAAAAATCGGTTTTTGGAATCAGTCATCCAATCCACAAGCACATGGCGGGCATCGTCGTCGGGTGTGAGTTCCACGGGCGTTGCGCCGAGTCCGGCCGGAAGGACCTTCTTATTGTTCTTCTTGTTGGTGCCGGTCGCGGTCTTGCGGCTGGCGAAAATCATTTCCTCACCTGGCTGCGAACCCGCGCGGCGGCTGACCTGCGAAAAGAACGCGCCGAAGCTGTAGTAATCCGCCTGGCTCCATTTCTCGAAGGGATGGTGATGGCACTGCGCGCATTGGAGTCGTGTGCCCAGAAAGAGCTGGGCCGAATCTTCCAGCTGCTGGCTGGCGGTCTTCACCTGGCGATACCACGCCACCGGTGGATTGTCCTGGATGTCGCCGGACGCCGCGATGACCTCGCGGACAAATACGTCGTAAGGCTTGTTCCGATACAGGCTTTCGCGAATCCACGAATGAAAGGCATAAGTGCCGCGCATGTACGGTTCGGTCCGGCCGCTGACTACCGTCCGCTGGTTCCGCAGGAGCGCGCTCCAGTAGTTGGCGAAAAAATCCGCGTAATCAGTACCGGCCAGCAGGCCATCCACCCATTGGTCGCGCTTCTTCGGATTCTTGTCGGCGAGGAATTTTTCCGTCTCACTCTTTGAAGGGAGTCGGCCGGCGACGTCGAGCGTCACGCGACGTATAAACGTTTCGTCATCACAAATTTCGCTCGGTGGCATGCCGACCTTCTGCAGCTTTTTGAATACCAATGTGTCGATGAAATTGCGTTCCGCAGGCAGATGTTTCACCGGCGCACCAAGCGGCAGGGAGGCGATCGATACGGCGACCTTACCCTGGTATCGAACCATCACCGCGACATCGCCGGGCTGCGAATTCATGCGAACCAGCCCCAGCTCCTCGACTTCGGCGATTTCCTTCTCGTTCGGCTCAAACAGGGAAGCCCGGGTGACGTCCTCGACATGGCCGTCCGTGTAAGTTGCCATCACGCTGAGCTGCTGTTCGCCGTTGGCAAGCATCACGCGCTCACGGGGAAATACCTCGATGCTGGCCACCGTGGGATCTTCCGGTTTTCCAAAGGGCATGCCCTGGGCGATCCAGCGGCGCAGCAGATCGTAATCGTGGGAGCCAACTTCCAGCTTCTTGCCGCCGCCATGCGGAACGATGGCCGCTCCTTTACGCAACAGCAGCGAGTGATCCGGCGCGGCTGGAAAGATCCGCCGTAGGCGGGCTTCCTTGACCAGATACTCGTAGTCTTCCTGTGGTTCAAAGCCGAGCAGGGACAGGCGGAACCCGTTCTGTCCGCCCGACTTGCCATGACAGCCACCGGCGTTGCAGCCCGCCTTCGTGAAGATCGGCACGATACTGTTCCCGAAATTGATCGCTCTCACTTCGGTGAACTTTTCGACTGAAATCTTCGTCACCGCGGTCAGTTCACCCAGCTTCGCCGTGATCGTCGCGGTGCCATTCCCCTTTGGAGTCACGAAGCCCGTCTTGTTCACGGCGACCACGTTGCCCGGGGTCACCACATATTTTACGTTGCGTGTCGCGTCCTCACGCTGGCCGGTGCTCAAATGGGCATTGACCAGCAACTGGAGGCGATCCCCGGCTCCGATCAGGCGATGTCCAGACGCACCTTTGCTGAACGGCAGTTTTTCAAATTCAAGTGTGGAAACCGACTTGGCGAATGCGGATTGCGGCAAACCTGCCGTCATCACGGCAAATGCAAACGCGAGCGTCAGCGTCATTGGGAGCGGTTTCAGTTTCATAATATTTTTCAGTTCAATTGTGTGGGCAAGGTCATCATACCAGCTCTGGCATGACGTTGTGCTGGTAGTCCACAATCGGATGTGGTCGGCCAGCGTGGTCTTCAAAAGTCGTCTTGTGCGGATCAATGCCGAGCTGGTGATACAGCGTGGCATGAACCTCGCCAAAGTGAATCGGGCGTTCGGCGATCTCGCCACCAAGACGGTCGGTGGCACCGATGATCTGGCCCATCTTCATACCGCCGCCGGAGATCAGTCCGCCGCCGACCTGCGGCCAGTGATCGCGCCCGGCGTTAGCATTGATCTTCGGCGTACGTCCAAATTCTCCCCAGGCCACCACGGCAACATCGTCCTGCATGCCACGCTGATGGAGATCCTCGATGAGCGCCGAAAGTCCCTGGTCAAAATACGGCAGATGCGTGTCGCGTGCCTCGCTGAAGTTGTTCGAGTGGAAGTCCCAACGACCAAAGTTCAGCGTCACGCAACGGGCACCCGCTTCAACCAAGCGACGGGCCATCAAAAAGTGTTCCAGATTCCGCGGAGCTCCGTCGCCGTATCTCTGTGTGAATCCTTTGCCGTAGCGTTCACGCAATTTTGGATCTTCGTTTGACAGGTCCAGCGCGTCGGCAATCCGGCTTGAGGTGAGCATTCCCAGAGCGCGTTGTTCAAACACGTCGAGTCCGTCGATCATGCCACTGGCATCCACGTCACGCCGCAGGTTGTCGAAGTTGCGCAGCAGGCCTTTCCGGTCATCGAGGCGGGATCCGTCGATCCCGTTCAATGTGAGATCGCTTTTGCCAGTCCCGCTGGGCCGGAATGCGGAATGGGCCGCACCGAGAAAGCCCGGATGACCCGGAGAGCCATACGGCGGGTGTCCGGCCTTGGGTGCCAGTCCCACGAAGGGCGGGACTGCCTCGCGATAATGCCCTTGAACTCGGGAAAGGATTGGCCCAATCGCCGGCCAGCCACCGGGAGGGGGCTTCATCCAACTTCGGCCCGTGTAACAGATATGCGAATCGTGCGACCCATTCGGTGAACCGTAGACGGAGCGCAGAGGAACGCACTTGTCCATGACCTTCGCCAGCCCGGGCAGATGCTCGCAGATACGGATTCCGGGAACGGTCGTGCGAATTGATTGGAATTCACCCCGGATTTCGCTCGGGGCATCCTCTTTCAGATCATACATGTCCTGATGCGGCGGAGCGCCGACCAGATAAACCATGATGACCGCCTTATGGGATTTTCCCACGCCGGCAATGGCTTCCGCCTCTAGCAACTGCGGGAGGGCAAGACCGCCCATGCCAATGGCACCGACCTGCAGAAATTCACGACGCGAAACGCCATCGCAAAGTTTACCACCAGATTTTCCGAAGATCTTAAGCATCGAATGTGACTAGATCAGCTCCTTCATCGGCTGAATACCTGGATCGACCAGATATTGAGGGCGTCCGCTGAGGTCCTTGAGCGTGACCTCGTTCACGTCCAGACCGAGATTGTGATAGAGCGTTGCAAAGACTTCACCAAACTGGACCGGACGACTCGCGGCCTCACCACCCAGCCGGTCCGTGGAACCGATCACCTGCCCGGTCTTCATGCCGCCGCCTGCCAGCGCCGCGCAGGAGACTCGCGGCCAATGATCGCGACCCGCCTTGGCATTGATCTTCGGGGTGCGGCCAAATTCGCCCCAGACCACAATGGAAGTGTCTTCCAGCATCCCACGTTGATCGAGGTCTTCCACCAATGCGGTCAGCGCCTGATCCAGCATCGGGAAGTCTTCCCGACCCCGGTCAAAGTTTCCGCTGTGCCAGTCCCAACGGCTGAAAGCCAAAGTCACGCAGCGCACCCCTGCTTCGATCAGACGTCGGGCCATCAGAAAATCGTCCAGCAGCTTGTGGGAACCGTCCGCCTGTACCTTACTGCTTCCGCGTCCATAACGATCGCGAAGTTTCGGATCCTCGTTGTCCAGATCGATGGCCTTGGCCAATCCGTTTGAGGTCAGGATTCCGAACGCGTTCTGCTCAAACGAATCGAGGCCGTCGATCAGACCGCTCGCATCGACGTCCCGGCGGAAATTATCAAAGGAAGACAGCAGCGATTTGCGCTGATCCAACCGATCGAGGGTGATGCTGTTAAGATTGAGATCCGCCCGGCCGGTGAAAGTCGGTTTGAAAGCCGCATGGGCCGCGCCGAGAAATCCCGGCATCCCCGCGTCGCCCCACTCGCGGTGACCACACACCGGTTGCAAGCCGGCGAGGCCCGGCGCGCCATCGTTCTTGGCACCCATGATCTTCGAGAGCGTTGAACCAAACGAGGGCCATCCACCCGCCGGACCACCCTTGCTCTGATAGCGGGGATACAGGCACTGCATGGCGTCATGCCGGCCACTCGCACCCACCACCGACCGGACGAACGCGAACTTGTCGGCCATCTTGGCCATACGGGGAAATTCCTCGCAGATCTGGATACCGTCAACGTTCGTGGAAATGGGATTGAATTCGCCGCGGACCTCGCTCGGTGCGTCAGTCTTCAGATCCCACATGTCCTGATGCGGCGGGCCACCGGGAAGATAGACCATAATGACGGACTTGTTCGAATTGCCCACCCGGGCCTTGGCCTCAGAACTCAACAGGCCGGGTAGCGCCAACCCACCCATCCCGAGTGCACCCACTTTCAGGAAGTTCCTGCGGGTCACTCCGTCACATAATTTGTATTTTGAACCGGCGATAGTCAGCATATCTCGTGATATTCTTGGAAGGCTAGCATCGGACGCATTGATGCCAACGAAAATTCTATGGGTTATTGGGCGAGGATTTCGGCGACGAATCCGAGGCACCTCGACAAGCTGCGCGCCTGCGCGGCGGCTCAAATCACGATTGCATGGTTCAATCTGCCCATCCTCGCCCGCGAATCAGTGTCGATGAATCGAAACACTCCCCCTGACATCTAAATTTTCACACCGATTGAGTTGAAGCAGTATCACGGCCCACTGCGGTCAGCGGCTTGGCGATTCCGTTTTCCAACAGCTCGAAGTGCTGGCGCCATTCGTCCGTTCGGGGATGGAATAGCCTTACGGTCAATTCCATCGTTGGAAACGAATTCACACCCTTGGTGATCCGGCAACGCTCGCATTGAGCCGGCCAAGTTCTCGCAGGATTCCGATTAGTTGAAACGGAAAGGTCGGAATTCTTTGTAGATTCCGCTACAGGTAAAAACCACATCACATGAATCGAAACACCTTTCTACTGACGTTCGTCCTTGTCGTTGGACAGACTTTGCAACCCCTGGCCGCGGCGAAGCCGCAAGCAGGTCAAGCGACACGCTTGCCCAACATCGTCTTCTTCATTGCTGACGATGTGTCGCAGGATGATTTCGGCTGCTACGGGCATCCAACGATCAAGACTCCGCATACGGATGCGTTGGCCGCGAGTGGCATGCGCTTTGACAATGCCTACCTGACGACCAGCAGTTGCAGCCCCAGTCGCTGCAGCATCATCACCGGTCGCTACCCCCACAACACCGGGGCACCGGAACTCCATGTGAAATTGCCGGACGCCCAGATCCGTTTCCCCGAGCTGTTGCGAAAAGCCGGATACTACACCGTCCTTTCCGGCAAGAATCACATGTTTGGGAACCGGGATCGCGCCTTCGACAAGATCACCCGGGGCGGTGGGCCGGGCTCGGAGAAGGATTGGGTGGAGCACGTGCAGGAACGTCCCAAAGACAAACCCTTCTTCTTCTGGTTTGCCTCGAGCGATGCACATCGGTCTTGGGCGACGAGCAAAGATGCGCCGGAGTATGGTAACGAAGACATCGTCGTTCCTCCCTACCTGGTGGATACGGAAACGACCCGTGAAGACCTTGCCGGCTACTACCACGAGGTGAGCCGATTCGATCACTTCATCGGTTTGGTGACCGCTGAATTGAAAACGCAAGGTGTGTTGGACGACACCCTGATTGTCATCGCAGCGGACAACGGCCGTCCCTTTCCGCGCTGCAAATCGCGTCTGTATGACAGTGGCATCAAGACCCCGTGGATCGTTCGCTATCCCCAATTGATTCAAACCCCATCGGTGACGAAGAGTCTCATCAGTGTCATCGACCTGAGCGCAACCTGCCTGGAGCTGGCGGGAATCGATCCACCCGAGAGCATTCAAGGCCGCAGTTTTGTTCCCATCCTGAAAGACCCGAAAGCCGAGGTGCGGCAGATGGTTTTTTCCGAACATAACTGGCACGTCTACAAGAACCATGAACGCATGGTGCGCTTTGGAGATTTTGTCTACATCAAGAATAACTACCCCGATCAACCCAACCTCTGCTACGAATCCGACACTCATTTCCCCGCCGGAGCAGAATTGTGGAAAGCCCATGCCGCCGGAACAACAACCGCGCAACAGCAGCAAGTCTTCGCCAATCCCTGTCCGACCGAAGAGCTATTCAGGCTAAGCAAAGACCCGCTTCAATTCACTGACCTGACGAACAACCCGAAATACGCCAAGCCCCTCAGACAGGCGCGTCGATTACTCGCGAACTGGACCAGACAAACCGGTGACACCATTCCCGAAACCCCCACCCCCCATCGCCACGCACCTCCACGAATCCAGAACGGGAAAATCATCCCCGCCGGCCGTGTCAAAGCGAGGAACCCCCATGGCGAAATGCCCGGAGCTGCAAAGAACGCGATGAAGATCAATCACCCGGGCCCGGTGCGGCTGTCGGAATGAGTTACTCCGGCGCGAGCCCGTGGTGAACCCCGCTTCTGCGACGATCGCATTGTATCCTGATGAATTATCCTGATGAATTCTGACATTTCACCATCGCGGGCCGCCCAGAGCAGTTGGGTTGGGCTGGCGCTCCTGGTCACATTTACGGCTGTCAGCCACGCCTTTGCGGCACCGAATGATGAACTTTTGGCGCGTGGCAAGGCGCTCTACGACGGCCCCGGATCGTGTGTCACCTGTCACATGACTGACGGCAAGGGGCAACCGGGATCGATCCCGGCGCTGGCCGGAAGTGAGTGGCTGAGAAACAGCCCGGACCGGACGATCGCGATCATGTTACGCGGTTTGATCGGACCGGTGAAGGTGAATAACAAACGCTTCTATTCGGCGATGCCTCCCCAGCTGCTGTTCAACGACGAACAGCTGGCCCTCATGGTGAGCTATGTAAACAATGCCTGGGGCAACCAGGGCGAAATCGTCGATGCCGCGCGGGTGGCCAAGGCTCGCGCGACCCTTCCCCAAGATCTCTACACACCGCACACGATCATCAAAGCTTTCCCGTTCGCGAAGAACTTGGCGCGCCGGAATGGCTACTTCAAACCCGACTTTGATGACGCACTCAAGAATGTCAGCACGCCGGTGGTCTACCGCACCTTCATGCCGGGCGCATCGCCGGCGGCGTTTGCGGTGGCACTCCCCGGAGATCAGTTCTATTGCTGGGATGCGGGCGAGTGCCGATTGCGCTACGTGTGGGCGAAGGGCGGGTTCATCCGCGGCAACCGGGTCCACTGGTCCAGCAACGGCAAACCGGTCGCCGAGTTCAATGGCGTTCCCTACTACCGCGCCCGAAGCAGTCTGCTGAACCCCGAAGACTATGAGCATCTCGCGGACACCACGCGAGAGACACCGTTCTACGACACCTCGGAAGCGGACGATTTCCCCATCAAGCTCGAGGGCAGTTCGGAACGGCCACGTTACAAGGGCTACCGATTGGTGGGTGGTTACCCAGAGTTTCGTTACCAGCTGGGGCAATACGTCATCCGGGAATTGATTACGACCTCGGCCAATCAGCTCGGAATCGATCGGGCCTTCTCGGTCACACCACCCACCCCGCTCACCGTGAGTCTGACCCCGACCGAGCATGCCATCACCTCCACCTCGGTTGGCACCATTACCGCCGATCGCCTCCTGCTGCTCACCGAGAAGCAGTCCCAAAACTTCACCATCACGATCGCCGAAAAGAACCCGGCACCTAAAATCACCGCTGGAGGTTTCGAATGAAACTCACCATCAATCAGCTACTCGTTACCGTTCTACTGCTGGGCAACCTCAACGTAATGGGTGGCACATCCCCCAGCTACCGCATCACTGAGGTGCCCTCGCCGCCGTCCAAGTTCGCCACCAAGCAGATCGACGGAATGGGGTTTCTGCCTGACGGCCGACTCGTGGTCTGCGTGCCCAGCGGCGAAATATTTTTCTACGATCTGGCAGAAAAGAAATGGCATCTGTTCGCCGAAGGGCTCCACAACCCGCTTGGCCTGGTGGTCATTTCGAATTCCGAACTGGTCGTTTCCCAGCGTCCCGAGCTGACCCGCGTCCGGGATACTGACGGGGACGGCAAGGCCGATGACTTCGAAGCGCTGAGCGACGCGTTTGGGATGTCCGGCAACTACCATGAATTTCATTTCACACCGGTTCGCGATGAGGCCGGCGCGTTCTATTTCTCGCTCGGCACGGGTTCCTCCGGAAACGGGATTCGCGCGATCGTGCGGGGGAAGTTTGATCCGCGTGGACGTCCCGGTCGGATGCACTCTTCAACCCCCTATCGTGGCTGTGTGCTGAAAGTGACACCCGATGGCAAGACGACCCCCTGGGCCTACGGCCTTCGTACCCCCAATGGGCTAGGCATGGACCTGGAAGGCAACCTGTTCGTCACTGACAATCAGGGCGACTGGGTGGGTTCGAGCAAACTGTTCCACGTCAAAAAGAACCGCTTCTACGGACACGCTGCCAGCCTCACGTGGAAGCAAGGATTCACCGGGGCACCATTGGAGAAAGCACCGACCGAACTGGCAAAGCTGCGCACCCGCGCCGCTATCGTCTTTCCGCACGGGACCATGGCGAATTCGCCAACAAAGGTTCTGGCGATCACACCTGAGGCCAAGTTCGGTCCCTTTACCGGGCAACTCCTGGTGGGCGAGATGAATCAGCCGCGCATCATGCGGGTCATGCTGGAAAAAGTCGGCGGCGAACTGCAGGGTGCCTGTGTTCCCTTTATCGATGGCGCGCCCCTGCTGCGCGGATGCAATCGTATGGCTTGGGCACCCGATGGGAGTCTCTATGTCGGGCACACAAAACATACCTGGGCCGGCAGTGAGGGAATCCAACATGTGGCATGGAATGGGGAGACGCCCTTCGAAGGGAAGAATATGGAACTGATGAAGAACGGCTTTCGTTTCAGATTCACCGAACCGGTTGACAAGTCCATCGCAAGTCGCAAGGAAACGTGGCCCTTCAAGCGTTACTACTTCGAATACACTTCAAAGTACGGTTCACCCCGACATGACGAAGTGCCGGTCGCGATCGAGTCCATCGACATTTCCCCGGACGGAAGAGTCGTCGATCTCTACCTCAGCGAACTCAAGGCCTGGCACATTCACGAGGTCAATATTCAGGAACTGAAATCGGCCGGCGGCGTTCCGTTGGCGAACAGTTACTTCGTTTACACGCTCAACCGTTTGCTCGAAAACACCCCACCCGAACCGCTCCAGGCCAGTCTCCAAAAGCCCGGTAGTTCGAAACCGTCCAAGTCCGCGAAAAAGCTTACCAAGCCCGTGCCGGTCAAGGACGTCCGCGGAACTGTCCACGAAGCGGAGGACGCAAAGCGGAGGGGTCCGGCAATGGTCTCCCAGCACGCGGGCTTCTCCGGCCTTGGCTATCTTGATATTGGCAATGGCGAGCAAGAGATTGAATGGACGGTGAAAAGCGAAACCGCGGGCGAAAGAGAGATTCTCATTCGCTACGCCCTGGGGAGCGCCGCCCGACCCCTTCAATTGCTCGTGAATGGCGAGAGTGGGCAGGAACTCCCGTTCCCGAACACCGGTGGCTGGAGTACGTGGAGCGATCTCAGCGCCAAGGTTTCGCTCAAGGCCGGATCAAACACGGTCACCCTCAAGACCCTGGGCAAGAGCGGAGGCAATATCGATCACCTGCAGGTAGTCGAGCCCTGAACACGGCATGCCGAGCGCAACCACTGGAGGGGCGAGCTTGCGAGTCCGCACGGCGATGCTTCCAGCATCTCCTCAGGGCTCGATCTTCAGCCGGATGTTTCGGAAGGCGACAATACAACCCTTGCCGTGATCTTGCAGGGCAATGAAACCTTTCCGCCGGCTCATCTCCTCGTCGCGATCCGTGACGGTTGAAAAGACAACGCCGTTGATCTTCTGCGTGAGCGTGTCACCGCTGGCGATGATTTCCATCGTGTTCCATTCGTGATCCTTGAAGTGCGCTTTCACCTCTTTGGCATCCGCGACCTGCTTGGTGGTCTTCTTGCCATCTTCATCCAACGTCACCTTTTGGCCGGCGGTGGCCATGAGGTGTCGCTCCTTCTTCTTGGGATGCTTGCCGTCGAGCAGCGAGTGATGCCAGAGACCCATCTTGTCCTGCGTCGCGACCTCAACCTGATACCCGTAAACCATCCAATCTCCGAGATCATCGCTGCGAACCTGCACGCCGGAGTTGCCCTTGTCCCAACGAAACTCCAACCGCAGTACAAAATCAGCAGGTTGCGTCTGGCGCCAGATCAGCCAGTTTTTGTCTTTTGCCTCACCGGTACACCAGATCTCGCCGTTGCGAACTTCCCAGTAATCCGCTTTGACATCCCAGCCGGTGAGATCACGGTCATTGAAGATTTTGACGAAGCCTTTTTCAGATTTCTTGGCAGCCTGCGATTCGGTGAACGTTGCGAAGAGCAGCGTCAGAGTGAGGAGGTGGATCAAATGTTTCATGTGATGGGTGATAATTCGGTTTTCGGGACAAATCATTGCGGTGACAGGCCGAGTCGTTCCAGCACTTCCGGCGGGGGGCCGTTCCATTCGGCCATCGGGACGTTGCCCAGGTAACCGATGTCCTTCATGCCCACGGGGGTGGTGTAGTAGCCGCCGGCGACGAGATTTCGCAGGCGCAGAAAGAAACTGCCGGGATGTTTGCGCGAGTCTTTCTTCGCCGCTTTGGCAAGTTCCTGGCAGATCTCAAATTGTTTATTTGCCGCCAGCGAAACGAAGTTCTTTTCCCCACGGCGGATCGCCTCTTCGTCAAGCCAGGGCAGTCCTTTGAGAATGCCGTTACGGTCACCTTTCTGCGCCGGGTAAGGCGAACTGATCCATTCGTCCACAAAATCGTGAACCCCCAATGAAGACGCGCTCGGCGATGTCTCGTCAGCCGGCATGATGATATCGCAAAGCACGATAACGAGGCGGCGTTGCTCCGCGGAGAAGGTCAGAGGCCAGAGATCGCCCGGGTTGTAGTTTTTTATGAGATCAGGATCGGGACCGTATCCTTTGGCAAAGAGGGGCTTTGTGCTGCCGGACTCGGCGGCCAAAGAGTCTCCTTCCAAAATTGGAATCGTGGCGGTGGCTGCGGAAATCCATCGGAGCGCGAGGCGACGGTTGATGCGGGGAGTGGTCACAGGTTTCCTTTCTTCAGCTCGGCGACCAATCGGTCCGCGGCGCGCCAGGCGAGCGCCATGATGGTGAGAGTGGGGTTCTTGTCGGCGGTGTTCGGAAAGGGCGCACCATCAGCCATGATGAGATTGGGCACATCCCAGGTTTGGCTCCATTTATTGGTCACGGAACTGCCCGCCTGCTCGCCCATGATCGCACCTCCCACCTCATGAATGATTTGACCGCCCTGCTTGATCGCCTTGAGCGGATCGTCGGTGTAAGGCGGGCGACTGAAACGGGCACCCATGGATTCGAGAACGGCAGCCAACATCTTCTGCTGATGAGCCACCTGATTCAATTCGTGCTCGGACCATTTCCAATGGAAGCGCAGCGCCGGGATCCCCCATTTATCCTTCACCTCGGGATCGAGTTCGCAGTAGCAATCATCATTGGCCGCCATGGCGCCTTGGGCACCAATGCCCTGAAATGAGCCGTGATAGCGGCGGGCGTCTTCCTTGAGCCGCTTGCCGAACAGGATGCCGTCGTTGTCCGACAGCCAGTCGAATCCCTTGCCAGTGCTCACGCTGGGCATCTTGCGGCCGCTGACCAAAACGAATTTGTAACCGCCGGGAAAATCAAGTTTGCCGGCCTGTTGTTCCTTGTTCAGCCACCACGGCATGTAGGCCTGTTGGCCAACCGTGCCGTCCTCGTTGTGAAGCGGAAGATTCTCCAGTGCCGGGATCTGACCACTGAAACTGCTCGCGACTGAATCGGTGATGTATTTGCCCACCTTGCCACTCGAATTCGCCAGTCCGTCGGGGAACCGATTCGATTTGGAATTCAACAGGAGCCGAACTGATTCCTGCGAACTGGCCGCCAATACCACCGCCCGTCCCGCGACGTGATGCTCCGATCCGTCGGTCTTGTCGATGAACGTAATGCCTGTCGCCCGGCCCGCGTTGTTCAGCGTGACCTCGCGCGCCATCGCGTTGGGGATAATGTCGAGATTGCCCGACTTCAACGCCGGCGTCAGAAACACCGAGGTCGAATCAAAGGCAGCCTTGATCGAGCAACCACGATGACAGTCCGTTGCGTAGATGCACCTGAGCCGAAGACGCATGTTTTCGGCGAGCAGACGTTGGGCCTTTAGGTTGCCGGGATGCAGCTTCGCGGGAAGTCGCTCCGCATCCTGTTGCCGGGTCAGGATCGCCCGGTGAATCGGAACGACCGAGATACCCAATTTTTTTGCACGTTCACGCGCGAACAATTCGCCCGCCCGAAGTTTCGGAGGTGGCAGCAGCACACCCGGAGAGGAGTCTGGCGAATTTTCAATTCCTTCACTCTCGCCGAAGATTCCGACGAGCATCTCCACCTTGTCGTAGTAGGGGGCAAGATCATCGTACGAGATCGGCCAATCGAAGCCGATTCCTTGACGCGTGCGGGTTTCGAAATCGTAGGGCCCATTTCGCAGGGACACACGGCCCCAATGATTGGTGCGACCGCCCATCATTCGCTGACGCCACCAGGCGAACTGTTCCTTCTGATTCTCGGAAGCGTTGGTGTAGGGCTCACCCGGGATGTTCCAGCCCGAGTCCACCGAGGCATCGTAGAAGCCGTATTGTTTGTCCGGCGTCTTCGTCGCCCGGAGCGGGGCCATATCCGGCGTGTGCATCATCGCCGTCTCGCTGGCGGGATCGAACATCCGCCCGGCTTCCAACACCAGCACCTTGGCCCCCTCCATCGCGAGCGTGTAAGCCATCTGGCCGCCGCCGGCGCCGGATCCCACGATCACGGCGTCATAGGATGACTTGGCTTGCTGATGCGATATGACGGGCATTGCGAAATTGATCGCGTCAAATGTGCACGTTGACCAGAGGAAAAGCCATGCAACTCATTTACCACCTATGGCTGTCGAGCGGATTCGGGTGCGGGCTTCAGGACGGGACGAAAGTTGCTGGATTGCTCAACAATCTTCATCCGCAGTCGCTTCAACAGACCACGGGCATCAAACCGGATGTCAGCGAAATCATTGTACCAAACGCCCTCTGAGCTTCGTTTGCGATCAAGCTTGAAATCGAATTTGTAGAGAGCGCCCAGCAGCCCCGCCCAAAGATTCACTTTCTTGTCCAACTTCACGCTGATCCGGGCGATCTCTGAATCTTGCGCATCAATCCAGATCAATCCGGAAAGACGGTTCACGATCCGGTCGGCAAAGGTCTTGGCTGCGAGCGCGGGCGTCTTCGGAGCAAATGACAGTACCCAGGCACGACGGTTCCCGATGTTCTCGACCCGCACAAACGCCAGATCGTATTTACCGGACATGTCGGCGGGAATGAAGGATTGGCGTTTGGATTCCCCCTCACTCCTGGCAAATCCCCGCCGCCATCGGCTCGATTTTTCCTCCTCCTTTGCGATCGCCGTTTTTGAGAGTTTCTTCCCTTCGAGCGCGACCAGGCGTTCAATTGGCACGCCCCCAGTCATGGTCACCTCGAACAGCTTCACCTTCTGTTTCGTCACCTTCCCTTTGGGATCCAAGGTGTCAATCGTCGTACGTTTGTCGAACAGGTAGACTGTTGCCCCAGGGTCGTCGGCCTGTTTCCGGGCGCGCTCAATTGCCCGATTCAAAACGTCCACGGGATCCGGCAACACCGCCCCATCCGCGAACGCCACGGATAGTATCCATGCGGTCAACGTCGCTGTCCTAAAAAACATGGGTCTGAACTTTTTCACGTATGGACGGGGCTTTTTCAATCAATCAACGGCGCGAGAAATTCGTCTTGTCACCCACCACCCAGCCGCCGCCGTGAATCCAGAAGACCACCGGCAATCCCTTGGCATTCGCCGGTGAGTAAACATCAAGAACATGTCGTTCGTGCGCCGGATCGGAATAGCGAATGTCCCGGGTCACGTTTTGTGCCTGGGAAACAGATGCGAGGAACAGGAATGCCCAGAACGATTTCATCTGGGAATGGAGACAGAAATACCCGCGACGTCAAGCGAGCGTCTTTTCTGCCGGGGAGCCAAAGGAGAGTTGCCTGATTCCAAGTGCTCGGCCAGAACTGCGCAATGCATCGCAACATTGTCGTCGACCTGGCTCTTATCTTTGTTTGCAGCGGAGCGTGCCTGGCTCCGCGGGTCGCCGCCGCCAGCAGCAGCCCGAAACCCAACATCATCGTGCTCTACGCCGACGATCTCG
This sequence comes from Limisphaerales bacterium, assembly GCA_047608975.1. GTDB lineage: Bacteria > Verrucomicrobiota > Verrucomicrobiia > Limisphaerales > JAYPXF01. The sequence continues at coordinate 16,456 of JBLFYM010000082.1, forward strand.
GGTATGGCGATGTGCAGTGCTACAACCTGAAACGAGGAAAAATTCCTACTCCTCACATCGATCGACTGGCTGCTGAAGGGATGCGGTTCACCGACGGACATTCCTCGTCGGGCGTCTGTTCCCCGTCTCGCTACACGATCCTGACCGGTCGCTATCATTGGCGCTCGCGGTTGCAGGGCGGCATCGTCGGTCTCTGGGGCGCGCCTCTGATCACGCCCGACCGGCTTACCATCGGCAGCCTGGCAAAGCAGCAGGGCTACCGCACTGCCTGTGTTGGCAAATGGCATCTGGGTTGGAACTGGCCGATTCCTCCGAAGCAAGCCGCGTTTTTCAGGCGCCCCAAACGTGGCACCGTGCCCGCCGTCACCGACGGACATCGGGCGGCTTGGCGTGAGGTGTTCTCGCAGAAAATTCCGGGTGGTCCAATCGCGGTCGGCTTCGATGAATACTTCGGCACCGACGTTCCCAACTGGCCACCCTATTGTTTCATCGAAAACGATCGTACCCTAGGAATTCCCTCAGAATACGGCGCGGCCGCGCTCTTCACAAAGAATCAGGCCAGCACCCAGGGACCGGCGTTGAAAGGCTGGACCTTGGAACCCATCCTGCCGGCCTTGGGCAAGCGTGCCGCCGCGTTCATCAAACGCGAAGCGAAGACACCCGAACCCTTCCTGCTCTACCTGCCCTTCACCTCTCCACATACGCCGCTCTCAGTGAATGAGGAGTGGAAGGGCAAGAGCGAATTGAACCTCTATGCGGATCTCGTCATGGAGACCGATGCCGTCGTGGGTGTGGTCCTGGCTGCATTGGAGAAAAGTGGGGCTGCGGATAACACGCTCGTGGTGTTCACCAGCGACAACGGCTGCGCCCCCTACATTGGCGTCACCGATCTTGAGAAGAAGGGACATTTCCCCAGTGGGCCGCTGCGCGGCTACAAGGCTGACGCTTGGGAAGGTGGGCATCGCGTGCCGTTCATCGTCCGCTGGCCCGGCGTGGTGAAGGCGGGAACGGTGAACGACCAACTCGTGCATCAGGCCGATCTCCTGGCGACCTTCGCCGAGGTGTTTGGCAAAACTTTGGCCACCAACGCCGGCGAAGACAGTTTCAGTCTGCTCTCCCTCCTCAAAGGCGGAACGGCGCCGATACGAGAGACCTCTGTGAGCTGTTCCATCAAAGGCGTGCCCAGCGTTCGACAGGGTGCTTGGAAGTATCTCGCCGCGCGCGGATCCGGGGGCTGGGGCAAAGGCGGAGATCAAAGTCAGGCAGTCCAACTCTACGATCTCGGCGCGGATCTCGGCGAAACCCGGAACCTGGCCGCCAAACAACCGGAACGACTTCAAAAGATGCAGACCCTCCTCGAAACCATCATCACCAACGGCCGCAGTAATCCGGGCCCGAAGAAAAACAACGATGTGAAAGTCAGACGTTATCCTCTGCCGGCAAAGTAGGGATTTCTCCCGATCCTGCCCCCAGACACAGCGATCGTGGGCATTCGCGCAACACCCACAGGTAGCGGAAATCGTGACTCGCCCGAATACGGCCAGTCTACAATGGAAACCAAACCACCGCTGGCCGGGCACGGCTCTGCCCACCGAAACGAACAATATTCTTTTCCAGGATGGCCGCGCGGCTTACCCATAGTGGCATGCGATTTAAGACGCTGATTTTTCTTTGCCTCCTGTCGGCTTGCTCCGTCACCCACGCCGCCAAGCCGAACGTGCTGGTCATCCTCGTGGATGATCTTGGTTACGCAGATCTTTCGTGTTTTGGATCGAAGGATCTCAAATCGCCGCAGCTGGATCAGCTGGCCGGCGAGGGCATGAAGTTCGTGAATTTTTACGCGAATTGCCCCGTGTGTTCGCCAACCCGGGCGTCACTCATGACGGGCCGTTTCCCTGATGTCGCGGGAGTGCCGGGCGTGATTCGCAGCCGCCCGAAAGATTCCTTTGGATATCTCGATCCGACGGCGGTGACCTTGCCGGACATCATGAAGCAAGCCGGCTACCACACCGGCATGGTCGGGAAATGGCATCTCGGCTTGCAGTCTCCCAATCGCCCGAACGAACGCGGTTTCGATTACTTCAAAGGCTTCTTGGGGGACATGATGGAGGACTATTGGAACCACCGTCGTCATGGCACGAACTACATGTATCAAAACGAGATCGAGATCGATCCGGAAGGCCATGCAACGGATCTGTTTACGGACTGGTCGATTGACTTTATCTGGAAACAAAAGAACGCCGACAAACCGTTCTTTCTCTACCTCGCGTACAACGCACCGCACACGCCGATTCATCCGCCGAAGGATTGGCTCGCCAAGGTGAAGCAGCGGGAACCGGGAATGACCGACAAGCGCGCGGGACTGGTTGCCCTGATCGAACATATGGACGACGGCATCGGCAAGGTGCTCCGCTCCCTGCGCGAAACCGGACAGGAGCAGGACACCCTGGTGATTTTTTCGTCGGACAACGGCGGGCAACTCAACGTCGGCGCGAACAACTCCCCCTGGCGGCTCGGCAAACAGGATATGTATGAAGGCGGCCTCCGCGTGGCCACCATCGCGAAGTGGCCCGGGCGTATCAAAGCCGGCAGCAAGAGTGCACATATCGGCGCGACGATGGACATCTACCCAACGTTGGCGGAGTTGACCGGGGTCAAATTCAGTCACCAGATCGACGGACTTTCACTCCTCCCCAGCCTCCTCGGTCGGTCAGGTCAGCAGCAGCATGAGGAACTCTATTTCTGCCGCCGCGAAGGCAACGCCCGCTATCAGGCTCTCACCACCCAGGCCCTCATCCGTGGCGATTGGAAGGTTTTGCAGAACAGTCCATTTGCCCCGATCGAACTCTACAACCTGAAGAACGATCCGTACGAGACCACCAACCTCGCGGGCCAAGCCAAGGGGCAATTCAACGAGATGACGCGACGCCTTCGCCTCCACATCCAGAACGGCGGTCGCGTTCCCTGGCAACCTCCGGTCCGGTAGCGCCACTGTGCGGTGCGACGAAACGAACGCCTCGCCAAATTTCCGAGCAGCTTGTATCGAACCCGGAATTCCGCTAGCAAAAGCCCCGCATGAGCACTCGCCAGGAATTCTTTGATTCACGCGCCCAGTATCGGGAACGTGAATCCGGCCGCTTCTACCATACCTTGATGAAGCGGTTCTATCGGTTCTTCGTGCCGGCTCAGAAACGCGTGCTCGAGCTCGGCAGCGATCTGGGTGATCTCTTGTCCGCCGTGGAACCCAGCGCAGGAACGGGGGTGGAATTCAGTCCCAAATTGGTGGACATGGCTCGTGAACGTCATCCGGGGCTGAAGTTTGAACGGAAGGATGTCGGCGAGTTCGAGGACACCCAGAAGTTCGATTACATCCTGGCTTCAGATCTGATGAACGATCTCCCGGACGTGCAGAGCGTATTGGAGAAAGCGCGCAAAAATTCCCACCGCGAAACGCGCCTCGTGTTGAATTTTTTCAACAACATCTGGAAACCGATTCTTGCCTTCGCAGTATCCCTGAATTTGAAGGCCCCAACCCGTCAGCAAAACTGGCTCTCTCGTCAGGACATGCAGAATCTCCTGGAGATCTCCGGCTGGGAAGTGGTGAAGACGGAAACCCGCATCCTTTGTCCGATCCCGATTCCGTTGATCGAACCATTGATAAACCGCTGGATCGCGCCCTTGCCGTTGATCCGCCATCTGTGCCTGACCGTGTTCATGGTGGCGCGGCCCAAGCCAGACCTGCAGACGAAACGGCAACTCTCCTGCACGGTCGTCATTCCGGCCCGGAACGAGGCGGGCAACATTGAGGCGGCGGTTCAACGCACCCCGGAACTGGGTACGGGAACGGAAATCATCTTCATCGAAGGTCATTCCACGGACAACACCTGGGAGGAGATTCAGCGCATCGCGAAGAAGTATCCGCAGCGCAATATCCGGACCATGCAGCAGACGACCAAGGGCAAAGGTGGTGCCGTGCGCGAAGCCTACGCCAAGGCAACCGGGGACGTGCTCTTCATTCTTGATGCGGACCTGACGATGCCGCCGGAAGATCTTCCCAAGTTTTACGAACTCATTCGGAGCGGCGCGGCCGACTTCGCGAATGGAGTGCGGCTCGTCTATCCGATGGACAACGAAGCCATGCGCTTCTTCAACATGATCGGCAATCACTTCTTCAGCCGCGCCTTCACCTGGCTGCTCGGTCAGCCGATCAAGGACACGCTTTGCGGCACCAAGGTCATGACGCGGGCGAACTACGAGTTGCTCGCGGCGAACCGAGGTTACTTCGGGGACTTCGATCCCTTCGGGGACTTCGATCTGTTGTTCGGCGCTGCCAAGCTGAACCTGAAGATCGTCGATCTGCCAATTCGTTATCGGGCGCGCACTTACGGAGACACGAACATCGATCGCTGGCGACACGGTGTGATCTTGTTGCGCATGACGATCTACGCGGCGCGCCGGTTAAAATTTGTGCACTGAGCACGGATCGGGCGAAGGCCCGCAAGACTTTGCCAACCCGTTCGGCCATGACGGACATCGACCAACACAACGTTGAGATCCAACAGAACCTAGAAGCCTGGCAACACAAGCCGTTGCTCCGGCAGATCTATCGGGATTTCTATTCCAAGATTGCGGAACTGATCGATCCGGAAGTTCCCGGTCTCGTGCTGGAAATCGGTTCCGGGGTGGGCAATCTGAAAGACGCCCTCCCCCACGCGATCGCCTCCGATCTCTTTCCCAACCCGTGGCTCGACCTGGTGTGTGATGGCTACGAACTCCCCTTTGCCGACAACGCGCTTTCACACATTATCCTCTTCGATGTGTTCCATCATCTGGAGGCCCCGGCGGCACTCTTCCGCGAAGCGCGCCGCGTGCTGGCTCCGGGCGGGCGGGTGATTGTCTTTGATCCCTTTGTCAGCCTGGCAACCTTCGGCATTTACGAGTACCTGCATCATGAACCCACCGGTTGGCGTGATGAGATCAACCTTTCGGATACCCTGCCCGCGCCGCGCAACTACTACGCCGCCCAAGGGAACGCCACCCGGCTGTTTTTCGGCAACGAAGCTACCTCGTGGCTACCGAACTGGAATGTATTCCACACCGAATCCATGGCGGGTTTCAGCTACGTGCTGTCCGGCGGATTCAGCAAACCCGCCTGTTATCCGCAGATTGCGTATCCGCTTCTGCGGGGCGTGGACCGCGTCCTCTCCCGCTGGCCCGATGTCTTCGGGGCTCGCTGTCTGGTGGGCCTGCAGCCCCTGCCAACAGAAAGCTGAAAAGCGGTTGCAGTTGCGGGCCGAGAACCTGTAACTCGCCGCCCGCCAAGCGCGTCTGTTCAATACGAATGCTGTATCCGGATCAAATCACCTTGTTTTGGCCCCGCGCTATGGCAGCTTTTCACACCGCTCCGTTCCACCTTTCACAATAAACCGGTCTTCGCATGAACGATCATTTTTCTCACGATTTCGCGGCTCTTCATCCCCAACCGGGATTGGCCGACCACTTCATGACCCGCCGCGAATTTCTCGCGCGCAGCGGCACGGGCTTCGGTCTGACTGCGCTCACCGCCTTGCTCGGGATGGGGGAACTGTCCGGGATCGATGCCGTCGCCCAGAACGGTGGGTTTTCGCCGCTGTCTCCCAAGAAGACCCATTATCCCGCCAAGGCCAAACACATCATCCAGATCTTTGCCCAGGGTGCGCCGACGCACATCGACACCTGGGATCCTAAGCCGGAGCTCAAGAAACGTGATGGCCAAAGTATTTCTGGCGGTCGCCGCGGCGGAACGGCGTTCGGATCTCCATTTGATTTCACTCCCTCCGGCCAATCCGGTCTGCCGATGAGTTCGGTCTGGCCACAGTTGCGTCGGCACGCGGATCGACTGGCTGTGGTCCGTTCGATGCACACGGACATTCCCGCCCACGACACCGCCCAGGTGATGTTCAATACCGGATCACTTCGCCGGGTGATGCCCAGCGTCGGTTCATGGGTGCTATACGGAATGGGCAGCGAGAACCAGAGCCTGCCGGGATTTGTCGCCCTCTCGAATGGGAACATCAACGCCAACAACATGCGTTCGGCATTTCTTCCCGGCGCGTTTCAGGGAACCCAGGTGAACACCCAGGCCCGACGCGTGGAGGATCTCATCGCCAATATCCGCAACGGCAACATCTCGCTGCCCGAGCAACGCCGTCAGCTTGATCTGCTGCATTCCCTCAACGAGGTGCACAAGCAGAAGATGAAGAAGGACGGCCAGCTGGAAGCGCGGCTACAGGCTTACGAGCTGGCCTTCAAGATGCAGATGGAGGCGATCGACGCCTTCGACGCCGCCAAGGAACCGCAATCTGTTCGGGAGGAATACGGCGACACCGGCACCGGTCGGCAGATGCTCATCGCGCGTCGCCTTGTCGAACGTGGCGTCCGCTTCGTGCAGGTGTGGCATGGCGGTTGGGATCACCACAACAACATCGCCCAGAATCTTCCGCGTAAGGCCGGCGAAATTGACAAACCGTTTGCCGCGCTGATCACTGACCTGGAGCGCAAAGGGTTGCTGGACGAAACACTGATCCTTTGGGGCGGCGAATTCGGCCGCACTCCGGCAGCGGACGGCAATGCCGGCGCCGCCGCCGGTCGCAATCACAATTCCCGCGCCTTCTCCGTCGTCATGGCCGGTGGCGGTATCAAAGGCGGCACCGCCTATGGCGCGACCGACGAACTGGGCGGAGCCGCCGTGGAGAACAAGGTTCACATCCACGATCTTCACGCCACGCTGCTGGCGCTGTTGGGCTTCGACCACAAAGACCTCACCTTCCGCCACAACGGCCGCGACTTCCGACTCACAGACGTCTACGGAAAAGTGGTGAAGGACATCATTGCGTAGCAACCGTTCACACGCCCCTTTGGTCGGCAACCGGGTGCAACTCAAATTGACCCAGCAGCTATGAGAGGGGGAAGTCCACCTGCCACACTTACGACAACACCAAGGCCTGCCGGGAGGGTCCCGCCCGAGCCCAATGCGGGGATGGGCCCCACCGCAAGATCCACCGTCACGAACACCAGCCCGACGGCGATCGCAGGCGCGCCCGGCAGGCCGAGGAAGAGTGGTTTGTCCGGCGCAATAAATATTCAGGCCGGAGCACTACCTGATCAACGTGGCCGTTGCGGTTGCGTCCAGGCGGTTTCTTTGTCACCGGCCATAATGGGGTTCTTTTGGGCCTTGGAGGAAATCACCTTGGCGCGGACGTAGAGTTCCTTGCCGGTGAATTGGTAACTGGCCCACGAACCCGCAACTTCCTTCAACACTTTCCCCACATCGCCGGAGTAGCGATGGGTGATACGGAGTTTTTCGCCGGCGGCATTGAGGATCGGTTTGTTGGTCGAATCGTGGTCCTTGAGGGTGCCGATGAACTGGATCTTGAAGCTTTCACCCGGCTTCGTTTTTACAGCAACGGAGATGCCTTTGCCGTCCGTTTTGAGCGTGTCCAGTTCGACGCCGGTGGAGGAATAAAAGTCTCCGCGTTTCATGGCCCGGATGAGTGAGGTGGCAGAGAGTTCCTTGGCGCGAACCACGACCCAGCCGCGGCCGGAATTGCTGAGCGTTGAATCCGTCTTGTGGTACGCATGCGAATCGTCGGTGCCCAAGCCATACATCAGTGGCAGCTTCAGTTCCGTCAACCGGCGGGTGTTCATGATATCCCACATCAGTTCCGTGCCGGCATGCGTCTTGTCGCCACGATTGAAGACCAGAGGATGCCCGTTGTAGACCTCGAAGAATCGTTCACCGCGCACTTGCATCAACTCCTCCGCGGTGATCGCCCAGCGAAAGTTGGGGTGATTGATGTGCGGCAGGACCGGTTGTCCGGTTTCCTTCTCCTGCTTCAGCACGGCATCGATATTCTTCTGCAGCACGTCCACCACATTGTCGCCGGTCAGGGGCTGGATCACCTGCCGGAGATTCGCGGCGTTCAGGTGAATCGGTGAGGTCAGATAGCGCGCAGAGATTTCTTCGGCCTGAATCAACAGAAACTCACCGGGTTTTTCAAATTTTCTGCGGTACTCGGTCAACCGCTTCAGCCGCACCGAAGTGGCGCCCTTTTCCACCTTGCTCTCGACCCATTCCGACCCCCACTTCTTGAGGTATTTGGCATAAGCCACATCGCGGTTCCGGGCCTTCGTCACGGGGAGCCATTTCTCCGAATTGTGCAGGATGTTGTGATCGGTGATGGCGAGAAAGTCATAGCCCTTATCCTTGTACCAGCCGGTGATCATTTCCGGAAAGTCATCGCCGTCACTCCACAGAGAGTGCGTATGAAGGTTGCCTTTCCACCAGCGCGCCTCGGCGGCGATGCCATTGCAGGTCAGGGTGAGGGTGAGCGCGAGAATAAGGAGGTGTTTCATTTGGGCCATGAGCGGGTTTGACATTTTTAATTAAAGTTTATTTGCCTGATATTGTGATCGGACAAGGCGAGAAAATCATCACCGTCACTCCACAGCGAATGCGTGTGCAGATTGCCCCGCCACCATTTGGATTGGGCCGCAGACGATGCGAGCAACGCGAATAGAACCACTACTGCGAAGAGACGATGCATGGCCGGATGGAAACTCAAGCCGAAGGCCTTGTCGAGGCGAAGTGGTCAGACACACTGCGCCAGGCCTCACGGCGATTGCTTCAACCAATCCTGGTAATTGCGGATGATGACGTGGTCCTTCTTGGCGGCGGTGAATTCGTTGACGACCACCATTTCGTCCTTTCGAAACCACGCACCGTAGTTCTGACCGTTTACCGTGATGGGTGGAACGGGGCAGTCGAGGGTGCTCTTCCCTGACATCAGCTTCTTGCTCCAACCGGTTGACGCGGATTCGAACAGCCAGAGGCCGTAGTCTTTTCCGTCGGAAAAAATCAGGTCGGCGTCGCCGTCGTGATCAATGTCCACGAAGCGGGTGCTTCGGCTTACGGGCACGGGGCAGTCGAATGGAGCACGTCGCCAGCTGGGTTTGTTTTCGGACAGGTAGACTGCGCCATCACGAAATCTTCAGGTCAACAGATCGCCTTTCTTCAATACCGCAACGCCAGCGCGGGAGAGTCGGTCCGGAGTGAAGAAATGGACATCGTCTTGCGATGCCTCCGACGGGAATGGGCGATCGATCAGGCGACGACTTGTCGGATCCCAAACCCGCGTGATTTTCAACTCGGGCATCACGACATCGAGGTGATTGTCTCCGTTGAGATAGGTGAAGTGCGATCCGACATTGGCCGCCGATGCGGGAACGCTGCACAGCCAGAATACGTGGCCGAGCAGAGTGAAGAGCAGCGCGGATCGGATCATGCCAACATCTTGCCAATGACTTTTCCGTGCACGTCCGTCAATCGATGGTCGCGGCCCTGATGCCGGAAAGTGAGGTGTTCATGGTTGATGCCCAGAGAATGAAGAAGCGTGGCGTGGAGATCGTGCACGTGAACCCGATCGTCGACCGCGTGATAGCCAAATTCATCCGTACTGCCGACCACCGTACCGGGTTTGATGCCGCCACCGCAAAGCCAGGTTGAGAAGGCGTAGGGATGATGATCCCGACCTTCGCGGCCGGGGGTGAAACCGCGGCGGACCTCGTTCATGGGTGTGCGACCGAACTCGCCGCCCCAGACGATGAGTGTGTCTTCCAACAAACCGCGCTGTTTCAGATCGCGGATGAGCGCCGCGCAGCCGGTATCAACCATGTCGCAGTCCGTCTTCAGTTTTACGTTGAGATTGGAGTGATGGTCCCAATTGGAATGGGCGAGCATCACAAAACGGACGCCGCGTTCCACCATGCGTCGGGCCAGCAGACAGTTCGTGCCAAAGTCCCGGGTGGTTTCATGGGTGATTCCGTACATCTCCCGCGTCGATTCCGATTCGCCGGCGAGATCGACCAGTTCCGGAACGGCGGATTGCATTCGAAAGGCCATCTCATACGAGGCGATACGGGAATCGATTTCGGGATCTCCCGTAGCAGCGGCGCGGGCGCGGTTGAGATCACGGACGGCATCGATGCGGGCGCGTTGCTCGGCCCGGGAAACACCGGTGGGATTGGAAATATTCAACACCGGATCGCCCTTGCCACGAAAAGTCACCCCGCGGTGTTCAGAGGGAAGAAACCCGTTGGACCAGACGTTTGAACCGGCACAAATCCCGTGTCCGGAATCGGACGTGAGAACCACATACCCGGGCAGATTCCGTGAGGCACTGCCCAATCCGTAGTTCACCCACGAACCCACGCTCGGATGCCCGAACTGGGTGTTGCCGCAACCAAACAACATCTGCGCGGGATCGTGCACATTCGTGTGCGTATGCATTGAACGGACGAGACAGATCTCGTCCGCCACCGAACCGATGTGCGGCAGATAATCCGAGATCTCCGTACCGCACTGCCCTTGCGGCTTGAAGATTCGCGGACTGGCAAAAAGTGTGGGCGATGCCTTGACGACGGGATCGTTCAATCCCTTGAGCAGGTGGTCTGGGGCGCGTTGGCCATGGCGTCGCGTCAACTCGGGTTTGGGATCGTAGAGGTCGAGATGCGAGGGCGCGCCCACCATGAACAGGAAGATGACGTTCTTGGCTCGCGGAGGAATGTGCGTGGCGGCGAGCGCGGCACCACGGCCTTCCGAGGCGAGCAACTGCGAGAGCGCGATGGCGCCGAAGCCGTTGGCGGTCCGGTTTAAGAATTCGCGCCGATTGAGTGGTGAAGAGTTCATTCCCGGGTGATGAATTCGTCGAGATTCAGGATGACCACCGCGGTTGATCGCCAGGCGGACATATCGCTTTCTGCACTCATACCGAGCGAGCGCTTGCGTTGATTCCAAAACTTCGTGAGCCGGCCAAGTTCGAACTCTGTCGGCGAGCGTCCCAAGCAGATTTGGAATCCATGTCGGATTCGTTCGCGCAATGTTTCAGCAGGCGTTTCACGCAGAATGCGGATCGCGAGTGCGTCCGCGGCTTCGACGAAGACCTGATCGTTCAGGAGCGTCAGGGCTTGGAGCGGGGTATTCGAGCGGTCACGGCGGGAACAGGATCGATTGACGTTCGGGAGGTCGAAGGTTGCGAATTGCGCATAGGGAGAGACCCGCTGGATCCAGGTGTAGATGCCGCGCCGGTAACGGTCCGCACCCTCGCTGGTCTTCCATTTCGCATTGTAGCTGGCCTCCTCGATCACGCCTTCGGGCTGGGGCGGCCTCACCGAGGCACCACCCATCTTTGCCCCGCCCAGGCCGCTCACGTGGAGGGCGGCATCGCGGACAAGTTCGGCGGAAAGTCGGAGTCTGGATTGCCGGGCCAGCAGGACGTTGTGCGGATCTCTCAGCAATACTTCCGGCTTCACTTCGGAAGACTGCCGATAGGTGGCTGAGTTGACCATAAGGCGGATCAACTGTTTCAGATCCCAACCGCCATCCATGAACTGCACCGCCAACCCGTCGAGCAACTCAGGATGAGAAGGCGGTTTTCCCTGCGTCCCAAAATCGGCGGGAGTCGCGACCAATCCCTGGCCAAACAGTTCCTGCCAGATTCGATTCACCAACACGCGGGCGGTGAGCGGGTTGGCTCGTGAGACGGTCCAGCGGGCCAGGTCTGACCGCGATTGTGTGCCGGTTCGTTTGGCCGCGACGGTGGCAAGAAACGCGGGGGTGCCGGCGGTCACCTCGGCGGCGGGGGTGCGAAAATCGCCGCGCGTAAATATGTGCGTTTCACGTGGGAACATCGCGGCCTCGAGCACTTGTGGGCGACTCCAGCCAGGCAGGGTTTTGTTCAGTTCCCGCAGTCGTTCGCGGTACTTGGTTTTGTCCAGTTCGTTGAATTCAGTTTCCAAACCAAGCCGGCCCCGGGCAATGAAGTATTCCAGCAGTCGCTCCTGTTCGCGTTGGC
>JBLFYM010000083.1:0-27935 GCA_047608975.1 Limisphaerales bacterium
GATTCGCGGTGCTTGCTCGCTGGCTTCGAAGAACATGCACCGACGTGCAACCGGCCAGATGCACGTCGGTGCGGCCCCGAGCGTAGACCGGATAGGCGGCGTAGCCGTGGCCGGTGAAGTCCTCGCCCAACAGCTGGGTCAGACAGTCGGCGGCCCGGCTGACATGCCACTGGTAATAGACGCCCTGGCCGGGAACCATCACCGTTCCCCACGTCTCCTTTCGCTGGAAGGACCGTGCCCACGGCGGGGTGGCAAAGACCGAGACGCTCACGGGCGTGGAGTTCGTCGCGCGCTACCTGCGCCACGTGCTGCCCCGGGGACTCAAGGCGGTGCGACACTATGGATTCTGTCATCCGTCAGCGGCGGCCAAACGACAGCGGATTGCCTTTCACACTGGCCGTCACCTGGTCATCGCCGAGCAGCCCGCTCCGGTCCGCGAACGCGCCTTACGATGTTCCTGCTGCGGGGCAGCGTTGCGCTTGGCCCGCACGCGACTGGCATCATGGAAAGCCACTCGCGCCCCACCAACACCCCAAGCCGTCACCCCGACATGACCCCGTCAAACCATCACCGCGTAGAAAGTCCTGAAAGCTTCGGCCCTCAAGGCGATGGGGTGCTGTGCCTGGGACAACTCGCCTTGGGCCAGAACACCGGGTTCACGGGCAAAAGTCTATGGTTCATCGGCTTACCCGTGTGAATCCGCCGCGCCCGCGGTCACGCTGGGAGATCGGATCGAATCTGAGGTCATGCGGAAGGGTGTTTCGGGCCGACCGGTTGGAGCGGGAACTCCAACCTATCGATGTTCCGTCTTCACCTTTGGCGGCTTGGCTTCGGCCCAGCCTTGGCAAAGACGCCAGCAAACCCAGAGCATGCGGGGATGATGAAAGAAGCTCTTCCAAAGGTTGCCTTTGAGGGGGGATGAAATCCGGCCGTTCCGATGAGCATAGCCGTACCATTCGCCGTGCTCTTTATCGGCAAAGGTCTTGAAACTCCATTCATGAACCTGCCGATGCATGCGCTGGTATTTGTCATCCCCGGTGAGGAGCCAGGCCATCAGGGTGGCAATGATCGCCTCGTTGTGCGGCCACCAGAACTTCATGTCATGCCAGTATTCCTGGACCGGTTTGCCGTGGACATCGCGGAAATAGAGCAGTCCTCCGTGCTCCTCATCCCAGCCGCGTTCCCACATCCAATCCAATATCTGGCAGCCCAGCCGGATCAGCGGTTGGCTTTGGCGATGATCGCCTTCCTTCATGATGAACCAGGCCGCTTCGATGGCGTGCCCGGGATTCAGCGTGCGGCCGTCAAAGGTATCCAGAATCTCCCCTGACGGGCTGACGTTCTCCATGACGCACCTGAGGTCTGGCTTTACAAAGAGCTTTTCGATCTCCGCGATATTGCGATCGATTGTCTCGGTGAGAAATTTGCTTTCGCCGATGTTCTCGCGCAGATCCTGGGCGGTGGTGATCGCCATCATCCGCGGGCCAATGCCGGTCATCGGTCGCACATCCGTAAACTTGGCCGGCATCTTTCCGGGTTCGAAATTCCAATCGAGGAACTGCCGGAAAAGTTCGGTGGCGCGGGTTGCTGAGCGTTCTTCTCCGGTTGCCTTGGCATGCGCGCCATAAGCGATGGAGGCGAAGCACTCACTGAAGGCATAACGTCGTTTGCGAATCGGTTTTCCCTCCCGGGTGACGTGGAAGAACATCCGGCCGTCCTCATCGAAACAATGATCTTCAATGAACTTCAGCCCCGACTTCCCCCACTCCAACCATTCCGGCTTTTGTTCGACGGTGTTGTAAATCGACAACAGCATCCAGGTCATCCGACCGTGCGCCCACACTGACTTGTCGGTGTCGACGACGGTGCCATCGCGATCGAGGCAATGGAGAAAGCCGCCGTGTTCCCGATCAATACAGCGCGGGAACCAGAACGGGATGACGTCTTTCAGCAGTGTTCGGCGGTAGAACGGTGCCAGTCCAGACACCGGGTCATGCATAACCGCCCGAACGCTGCCCATTTCCTCGGTTGAATGATCCCGCGTGGGAGTGCTGGTTGCCGTTGGGGTTGTCGCCGGAGCGGCCGGTTTTCCGCCAAAAAGCCGGTCCATCATTCCCACCTTTTTCTCGGACCCGTTATCGATCGCTTCGAGAATCCCAGAGAGCACCTTCTTGACCCGGGCGGACTCTTTCGGCGTCAGATCCTGCAACTGCTTCTCGATGTCTTCAGCGATGCGTCCCATCCCGGGAGAGTGCCGCTGAAATACAGCAAAGACACGCAAAAGAACGAGGAGTGATGGGCAGTGTTGGGAAACTCTGGGGGAGCGATGCCTCCGGCGCGGGGACTCACTTCTTCATCAAATGCCAGTCAAAACCTTTGCCTGCCAAAAACTCGAACGCCGCCTTTGCCTCGTCAGTCACGTCCTGCTCAATCTGAAATCCGAGTCGGGGGTATTCCATGATCCGTTGGAAATCGCCCACCATGATTCCGATGACCTTTTCCATGGGAATCTCCGCTGTGCAGTATTCGTCGAACGATAACTGTGGGGAGGTGACGCGGAGTGCCATTTCCGACCACTGTCGGCGGATGGTTGCGAAGGTGCGTCGTTCCATGTAGGGCTTCTGCACCGCGATGACCGATTCCACCTTCAGATCCAAATCGCGCAAGAGTCGCTGGGTGCAGATCACGTTTTCACCACAATTGCTGGATTGGTTTTCTCTGAGGATCGCGGTTTCGGGGATTCCCAGTTCCAGAGCTCGTTCGGCGAAGAGATCTGCTTCGGGCTTTTCGAAGACACCGGCGGTGAAGTTACCGAAGCCCCCGGAGAAGATGATGCGGGGTGCGAGTTTGTTTTCGAACAGTTCCACCGCCCGATCAGCGACCCTGAGGTCGTGGCTGCAGAGAACCCAGATCGCGTCAGTGGCCTTCAGCTCGTGGTTGACTTGGTGGTAGTCCCAGATGATCTGGGCGGCGGCGCGTGCCTCGTCGGTGATCGTCATTGGTGAAATAATCCCAATCAGATCTGGCCGGACTGCTCCATCTCGCGGGTCAGATGCTTCTGATACGCCGCCTTGGCCTGCTCATCGGTCTTCGCGCTTTCGGCAAAGTAGACGAAGCCCATGGCCGGCCGTGAACGATCGGGCGAGTTGTTGCCGTCGGCGCGATGAATTGTCATCGCACTGTGCACCAGCAGGTCTCCCGGTTCGGCAGGAAAGGGGAGCGCAGCAGCTTCATCTTCGTCACTCCAGTCGGCGATTCCCTGGGAGAAACCGAGCGTGGAGGTGCGCTGATGATCGCGCATTCCGCGTTTGTGTGAACCGGGGACGTAGCGGACGCATCCGTTTTCTTGATCCACCTTTTCGAGCGCCATCCACATGGTCACCGCGGCGCAAGGTTTCAGCATGAAGTAATACCCGTCCTGATGTGCCGGCGTGGGTTTTCCAAGGCCGGGCGGTTTGTTGAAGTATTGCAAATTCTGCGCGATCGCCTGCTCGCGCATGAGCATGGAGGCGAGTTCCTCAAATTGGCTGCCCACGGTCAGGGCTTCGAAAAAGGGCGCATGCCGGTGGAGGCCTTGAAGCTGTTTCAGCGTCTCCGGCTTGGACTTGTCTTCGTAGAAGACATGATTTGCCGGCAAGGTCGGGACGGTGGTTTTGATGAACTCTTGAAGGTTCGCGCGGACCTCGCTGATTTCATCCATACTGAGGAATCCTCGGATCAGGGCAAATCCGTCTTGATCGAACTGAGTCAGCAGTTCGGCCGACTGATCTTTCCAGTTCGCCTTCATCGGATGTGTTTACGTGTGTTGATCGTCAGGGAATTCATGGTTGTTAGTCGCAGAGCGTAATGTCATTCAGTACCGATGTTCAATCGATTCATCGGTCTGCTCGTCGTCGCGTTTGGAGTTCAGATCATGCCGGGGAACGTCATTACGCACGGCCCCGTTCTTGGGCGACCGGGAAAGACCACGATGTCGATCTGGGTGCGGACAAAGTCGGACGCCGCTGTGCGGGTAACATACGGCAGCGTCGAGGGCCTGCAAACCGGTGTTTCGGACGCGGTCTCAACTCGGTTGGAACGGGATAGCACTGCGATCGTCACCCTCGAAAACCTCAAGCCGGACACGCGCTACAATTACACCGTGGATACGGTGCCACCCAGTTCCGCGCGTAGTGGAACGCTGCGGACGCTGCCGGATGGGAAGGACTTCGCGAATCCCAATTACAACCCTGCGGGTCTGTTCAATTTCAGTTTCGAGGTCGGATGCTGCAACAACCAGCGACATGCGGAGGAATTGAAGGTTCCACTGAAGACCTATGAAACGATGAATCGCGAAATCCTCGATCAGGTCCGTTTCGCGATTCAAAACGGTGACTGGCTCTATGAGGAAAAGCGCGGGTTCACAGTGCCTGAATGGCAGGCCCAGACGGGAACGCCTGATTCGGCATTGCCAAAAATTTTGCAATTGAGTCCGGCCGTGGCCGGCGTCTGGGAGAACTACAAACTCTACTGGGAACGCGCGCCACATCTGCGCAAATGGCACTCTCGCATTCCGAGTTTCTTCACCGTGGACGATCACGAACTGGTGAATGACATCTATGGCTGTGCCACGCCTGGGTTTCGGAATCGCCGGGCCGTTTTCCGTGATCCGGCGATCCAGGCGTGGTTTGACTATCTTGCGTGGGCCAATCCGCAGGAACATTCACTGCCGGCTCATTTCGGCCGGGCCCGACTGAGTGCTGACAGTGATGTGTTGGTCGATGAGTTGGCAGACTTCACTGCGCTATCTCTTAAGGATATGGCCACGCTGCATGTTCATTTCGGTGGCTATCTCGCCGGGGTGAAGAACCCCGAGCCCGATCCCAAACTGGGTGATCCGAATCACGGTGTGTATCGCGTCGTGGAGGTGCTCGATGCGCATCGCGTGCGTATCGAGCCAAAGCCCTTGGCAACCGGGAACTCAGCCTACTCCATCGGCCGTCGCACCTACGGGAAATTTCGCGTGTCGAATTGCGAGTTCTTCCTGATCGACACCCGCACTCATCGTGACCTGCATGATGTCTCCACTCCTGCGGATCCGACTCGTTCAATGCTCGGGAAGACCCAGTTGGCGTGGCTCATGAAATCGATGGAAGAAAGTGATGCTGATTTCTTCTTCATCGCCTCCACCGTCAATTTTATGGTTCCGCATGTTGGGGCCGGGGGCGCCGAATTGGATCGGAATCAGGCCGCCGGCAAGGACGACGCATGGACGGTATTCCTCCACGAACGCGAAAAACTGATCAACTTCTGGACGGATAAGGTAAAACGCCCCGTCTTCGTCATCACCGGTGATCTTCACAATAGCTTTGCGATCAAAGTCACCGAGAGCGTCTGGGAGTTCGCCTCGGCGCCTCACAACTCACCGAATCATCGTTCGGCTGTGGACGCCGGTGGTCTTCCGATTCAAGGGAAGTTCCAATATGGACCACGAGCCTGTGATGTCCGCTGGTCTACCTATGTCATGGAGGACATTCCCCGTGAGCATCGGCGATTCCCCAACTACTGTGTCGTGCAGGTGAACAACGTTTTCAACAATCCGATCACTCCCGAAAATCCACGCTGGGTCGCCTTTCCCAAACCGTATGTGATGTTCCAGTTCTTCGACGGCAATACCGGGGATCTGAAGTACGTGGAAACGATCCACGCTCGATCCGGATCAGAAAAGTTTTAGGTTGATGCCTGCGGTCCTGATGACGGGCACGACCATGACTCAATCCAGCGGACGGAACTGAATCCCGTCCACCACGACCACGCCTTTTGTCCCCTGGTTGGAAATATGAACCGAGGTGGAGTTCCCCTGCGGAAGTTCGAAGGTGCCGATGATGTGGCGCCCTTTGGTTTCGAGTCGTTGCTGGTTCACTGCCAACGTTTTGATTTCCTTCCCGCCCACGGAAACTGTAACCGGCGTGTTCAGTGAGCGATTTTTTAATGGCGGTGCGAATAATATGATCTCGTATCGGCCCGCGGTCGGCAGTTTGGGGTGAAAGGTGATGGATGCCTGGCTTTTCTCGGAACCTCCATCGTGCAGATAGTTGCGCCCGAGTATTTCCGGGCCGGTTGCTGAAGACCCTTTCCATGAGCCTTTGATCTTCCCTTGCAGATCATCGAGTACCACGCCGGGGAGATTTGACGGTTGTAGGTATTTCACCTTCGGATTTCGGGCCACGTTCAGTTTGGGTTTCCCTTTGTCGTCAAGATTGATGAGCAGACTTCCTTTCGCCAGTGTCACCGGCGCGCCGCCTTTCGGAATCTGAATCCCCGCGCTCCAGAGCGTTCCGTTAATTACCGCTCGGCGAACGCCTTCAACGGCCCAGTTCGCATGCCAATCCGCGCCCGAAAACGCGAAGGTTCGCCCACCGTTGGCGCGTTCATAGGTCCACGCCATGATCTCTTCCTGTCCGCGGCGGTTCAGTGACTCCTCCCCCTTGCGGGAACTGTCGGGCGGTTGTGTCACCAGGATCGGGGTTGTGCGTTCGCGATCAGGTCCCCAATTCCAGCCGTAAAGCCAACCATCGTTGATCAGTTCGAATGGCCTGAGGCCGCTACCTACCGGATGATTCGGAAACTTGGCAAACTTCGATGACCAATGCCCGCGACCACCGATCTTCCCGTTCCAAATCGCGCCGGCCCACTTCAGTGTCTCCGCGTGCCGGTCGGGGGGCAGGTCAACCATCTGATGGAGGAGGACAAATCCGACGCCTCGTTTTTCCAGATCGCGGATGATTTGCCAACGTTTCGAATCAAGGAACGAAGTCTTCGTTCCGCCGTCCATATAGAACACCACGGCACTGGCGTTCTGAAAGATTCTCTCGTTTTGGGGCCAACCTTCCCGGGCCATCACCGGGAAGACCCCAGGTGTTTGTTTCAGCCAGTCCATGAACAAAGCGCATCCGGCGAAATACTCGTGCCCGCCCGGTTTGCTACTTTTCCCACCGGCGAGCAAGACGATCTTCTTTAGCGATCGATCGCTGGTGTCGACTTCCAAGGGAACACCTGACTGATCAAATGGATTGGCGGCGCTGATGATGAGTTTACTGAATATCAACGCAAATAGGGTGAAACGCATTTCGGGATCATGCGGGCCGGGCACAAATTGTCAGTGCAAAACGCCGTTGTCCACTCGACGAGCAGTATGTCCGAAAGGCGTTAGATGGTGTTGGTCTGAAAGACACCGAGGTGGTCCGAGCGAAAATGGCTCGAGAGTCGTATGCCATTGTGTAATGGAAAAATGCCCCGGCACGCCGATTTTACGAAGAAAACCACGTTGCGAAATTCATCCTTACCGCACATAGATCTGGCCGAATTTCAATGGAACATGAAACGAAGTTTCCTCGGGACCGAGGGGTGAGAAGGCGGTGGTTTCTTCGTCCTCGGAACCGGCGCGTTTGCGGTAGAGGTTGAAGTACCAGGGGAGGCTGGTTCCTTTGCCTGATTTCAGGGTGTCTTGTTTTGATTGGAAGGGGCGGGTGCCAACGATCTGGTGGAGGGGGTCTTCGTCGGATTTGGTGATGGGGAGTTTCATTTCCACTGACCAGTAGTCGTCGCCAATGTGGGTGGCGACTTCGGCTTGAGAGGACCAGTCATACCATTTGGATTTCGCGACGCCGCGATCGAGGTCGATGCGGGCGCCGGCGGGGTTGAGGACGATCTGGTAGTAGGAATGTTGGTCGGTCTCGATGAGGAGTTCGAGGTGTTCGCCTTGCCAGATGGCGGGGTCGTTGGTGATCTGCACCCACACGTTGGGCGGGAGTTTGTCGATGGTGCGCGGTGTCAGTCGGTAGGTGCTGTAGGCACCGCAGAAGACCTTTCGATCGGGATGCGTCTTGGCGAGTTCATTGGCCACACGCACGACGAAGTTCCACACGTAGTCAGAGGATTGTCCCATGGGGCCGCGATCGAGCGTGATCTGATCCCGGCACTGCTCGCATCGGCAATGGGTGAAACCGTCGTGCGGCATCACCGAGACAATCGGCACATCGTAGTGATCAAACAGGAGGCGGCAGAACGCGACGGTCTCCTTGAAGAAACCGGCGGAGGAAAGACAGGCGTTGGCGGTCGCGCTGACGTTGTCACGCTTTCCGTTCGCCCGCTGGACGTAGTATTCGGGATGCGCGGCGCGTTGTTTTGGGTGTTCGGTGAGATTGCGTTGGCCGTGGTGGAGGACGCCATACTGGTCATTTGCCCCGATACGGAGATACCACCGGCTGTCCTCGATTTCGTTGGAACTGAGCAGTGGCCGGCTGATGGAACGCACCTCGTATTCCGGCTGCGCCGTGCGATCAATCTGGGGCAGGGCGATGTTCGGGGTCTGGGGCAGGATTTCGCCCAGCGGGCCGGGCATGTACCAGCGGACGCCGAGTTCGCGAAGGAAGGCATAAACCGCGTTCAACGATCCGCGATGATCATGGCTCCAGATGTCCAGTTGCTTGCTGTAGTCCCGGTAGAGCCGGGTGCCGATCGGGTGTGCCAGTGGTGACCGGCCAACTTCTCCCATATCGCCTGCCGGTTCCGGGCCCAGTCGTTGTGGCTGCGCGCCCAAGGTTCGCGGGGTTGAAAGTTGAGATCGTTCCCCACCAGCGCCAGCCAGGCCGGACCGGACACGATGCGAAAGGCGTCTCGTTCTAAACCCTCCGGGGTCACGCCAGCCTGCCGTGACGCCTCGCTCTCGCCGACGTAGATCTTGATCGGCTTGGCGTCTGTGGGGGAGGTGACAATGTCGAGTCGCGCGCCGCTGATCTTGTGCAAATAGGTCTGTAGCTCAGTCGCGCCGAGCCGGGCGGAGCGAGTCGGTTTCTCGGCGACGACAATTTCGGCGTGGGCCTGTCCGCGTTCGACAAGCCAGGGAGCAGCGTGAAGGGTTTGAGCGAAGAGCAGGGTGGTGAGTGTAAGCAAGTGGACGGGATTCATCTATTGGCGGGATAAGGTGACCGAGATAGCGTGCTGTTGGGCCGATGCGTCCGAATGGGTTCGCGGCGACCCGCTGAAGCGTGAACTTGAACGTTCAGGCCAGTCCTGCAAGCGGAGCGGTGGAGGTGGCGAAAGTTTTGTCGGCGATTCCAAACTGGTGGAGGATGCTGAGGTAGAGGTTGCTCAACGGCAAACTGCCCGGCTCGAAGGCGAGATGGCGGCCGTGGTTGTATTTGCCGCCGAGGAGCAGGACGGGAAGGTTCTTGTTGGAATGATTGGAGGCGTTGCCGAGGTTTGAGGTGACCACGATGGTGGTGCGATCAAGCAGGGTGGAATCGCCTTCCTTGGTGTCGTGCATCTTGCGCAGCAGACGGCCGAGCTCGACGAAAAATCCGCGTTCGATGAGTTTGAGCTGGGTGACGTTGTTCGGATCTTTGCCGTGATGCGAGAGGGCGTGGTAGGCGTTGCTCACGCCGGGGATGTTGACGACGTTCTGCTGGAAGTAACCAAAGGTGATCACCCGCGTGGAGTCGGTCTTGAACGCAAGGTGCGTCATGTCGCAAACGTTGCGCATCTGGGCGGTAATCTCGCTTCGGTCAGTCGGATCCTGCGGCATCTGGGCGCGAACTTTGGGTTTGGGGGTGTGAACCCAGCCTTCGGCCTTGGTCAGTCGGCGTTCGGTCTCGCCGACCGAATCAAAATACTCATCCAACTTCTGTTGGTCGGTCGGGGACAACTTCGGACGCAGCGCTTTTGCCTGGCCGCGAACGAGTTCCATGATGCTCTTTCCATGAGTGATGTCGCGCAGGACATTTTCGCTGTTCTGGCCGCCTTCATCGACGAAGAGGTTGGCGTAGAGGTTGGCCATTTTCGACTGTGACGGAACCTTGGTGCCGCTGTCCGTCCAGCTGAATTCATTGCTACCCGCGGATAGCGCAAGGGAATCAAAGCGGGTCTCGGTGCCGATGTGGGTAGCGACATATTGGTCGAGTGAACGGGCGTTACGCCGGTTGGCTGGAATGCCGGTGAAGATGCGAGGCGCGGCCGAATGGCCACCGTTTACGCCCGGATGATCGAGTCCGGTGATGACGGTGAGCTGATCTCGAAATGGTTTCAGCGCGGACAGGTATTCGGTGGATGTGGGGTCAGCAGCGGCTTCGGTACCGGCGAAGGCATCACGGTAGATGCCGAGCGGAAGACAAATCATCAACAGGCGTTGGGGCGCGGATCTGGTGCCCTCCGCATGGGCAAAGCCGCCGAAGGAGTCGAGCCATGGCAGTGCCATGGCCCCGCCGGATATTTTCAGGAAATCGCGTCGAGTAGGATTCATGGTAGCAGGGATTCTATTTGTGCTGTCGGGCTCACAACCCGGGGAGCTTGCCGGCCGGCCGGATCATTCGTCTTGCTCCGCATCTGATCGTCCGATCGTCTCATCCTCAGGGCTTCCGGAACAGTTCGCTGGCGATGAGTTCCCGGATCATCGTCCGAAGACCGCCGTTTTGGTTTTGCGTGTTCGCGACAATCGTCTGCAGGGCTGCCTCATCGGCAAAGTCCATGGTGCGGCCGAGGGCAAAGGTGGCTAGTTTGTGGACCATGTTCTGCTGTACGAGATCTTCGCGTTGAAGAAGCAGATTGCGGAACGCTCGAAAGTCCGTGAACGAGCCGAGTTGGGGAAGGCGGTCCTCGGAATTGACGGGGTGTCCGGCCACGAGTTTGGGGCGTTTGGGATTGTTGGTGGGTTGGAGGGCGCGGTAGCTCTCTCGCCAGCCGCCGATGACATCGAAGTTTTCGAGGGCCATGCCGTAGGGGTCGATCTTGCGATGGCAGGCGGCGCATTGCGGGATGGTGCGGTGTTTTTCCAACTGTTCCTTGATGGTGCTGGCGCCCCGGATGTCGGGCTCGATCGCGGGGACATCGGGCGGCGGCGGCGGCGCCGGGGTGCCGAGCAATTGTTCAAGGACCCACGTGCCGCGCACGACGGGGGAGGTGGTGGTCCCGTTGGAGGTGATGTTGAGAATGCTGGCCTGGGTGAGGAGGCCGCCCCGAACGGTGTCCGACTTGTTCAGCGCAACCTTGCGGAACTGATTGCCGGTGACGCCGGGAATGCCGTAGTGGCGGGCGAGGCGGTCGTTGAGGATGGCCCAGTCGCTGTCGATGAGATTGCGGACGCTCAGGTCTGAGTGGAGCAATTCGCGGATGAATCCGCGAGTCTCAGCGAGCATGGCGCGTTCCAGTTCGGGGTCGTATTCGGGATAGAGGTTTCGGTCGGGCTGCATGTCCCCGACGAGGTCGATCTTCAGCCACTGGCCGATGAAACCGGTGAGAAAGCGTTCGGACCTTTCGTCCGCCAACAGGCGATCGATCTGCTGGCGGAGCACGGCGGGATTGGAGAGTTTCGAACTCGTGGCGAGTTGACGGAGTTGCTCGTCTGGGGCGGAACGGCAGAGGAAATAGGAAAGCCGATTGGCCAAGGCATGGTCATCCGGTGCCTTCCCGATCTCCACGTGATAGATGAAGTGCGGGGAGGCCATCATCGCCTTGGCGGTAAGCCTGAAGGATTCGAGGATGGAGAGCTGTTGCCCCCGAATGGACTGATAGAAGACATGGAACCCGTCGACAACCGATGCGGAGATCGGTCGACGAAACAAACGGGACGCCAATTCGGCCAGGATGACGGGCATGTCTGTATCCTGAAGTTCATCGACACTCCGTTCGCCGAGCAGGAGTCGATGGCCTTTGGGCGGCCATTGCTCGAACAGGGGGCCTGCCAATTCCATCGAGTTGATACCGACGAACGGGCCGGACAGTTTGGCGAGTCGATTGCGCGGCGCCCAATTGTCGCCATCCAGCATGGTGAGTTTCACCGCCTGATTGGCCTGCAGATGAATTCGGTAACTGAACTCACGCGGGGTGTCATCATTCACTTGGATGACATCCGCAACCGCGGGGACTGCGTTCGGCCCCAGGTCACCGTAGGTGATTCTTAAACGAACGGGTTGTCCGTCGTTGGCGGCCGCGAAGGCGGAGATGCCGAAGCGATACCAACCGGCTTCGCGCACGCGGAACTGGCGGCGGGTGTCGGGAGCGCCGTAGCTGGCTCGGAAGGGAATCACGCAGGCGACTTCCGGTCCATCGTCCGGGGTGGGTTCCCGCAGTCGGCCGTTCTCCCACGCGGGAAAGTTGAACCCCAGGTTGGGATTCTGCTCGAACTCTGCCAACGTATCCTTCGCCCGTTGTTGTTCGGTGGAGGTCAGCTTGGCTAAATCGCGCTGGCTGCGTTCGATTGACTCACGGTGCCGTTTCCATGCCTCCCGGTTGTAGTCGTGAAGCGTGAATCGCACTCGTTTCGTCTCCGGTCGCGGCTTCGTCTGGATGGAGCGATCGAGGATGAAATCAGCCGCTGCCAGGTATTGATCCATCTGCTCGGCGGAAAGCATCAAGGCGGCACCGTTATTGTCGAAGCCTTCTTCCTTCGCATCATCTGGAAAGCCCTCGGCAAAGTCTCCCTTCACCCCGAAAAGATCCTCGATCGTGTATTCGTATTCCGCGCGATTGAGACGACGCAGTACCACCTCGCCGGTGTGGCCCTTCAACATCCGGGCGGCGCGTTGCAGTTCCGCCGCGATCCAGGTGGTGACAAAACTTCGCTCGGCATCCGTCGGCTGTTGCTCGTCCTCTGGCGGCATCTCCGCGAGATTCAGGTTGTCCAAGACCAGTTGCCAGTACTCCGCATCGGCCGGGGTCTGAGAAACCTGCAGTTCATCCACCCGGAAGTCGCCCTGCTGCTTCTTTAGTCCGTGGCATTTGACGCAATAGCTTCGAAAGAACGTGGTCACCTGCGTATCGACCGCCGGGGTTGTGCGGAGGCCAAGCAGCAGGGCAAAACCAATAAGAAGGCGAATATTCATCTGAAAGGGCGGTTGCGTAAATCGACGATCATTGGCTTGGGCAATTCACCTTAGCCGGGCCAGTCAGCCAGAATACGGAATGGTTCCGGTATTTTTTCTCGTTGCGTGGGCAGTCCGATCACGGCCTCGAGGTCATCGATGGACGTGATGTGATAATTGAAGGTTTCCAGACTCATGTTTTCTGTGCTTCCGAGTTCAGCCTCCTTACGTCATGCCGGCTTGTCCACAGTGATTGTGGGGCATGGAGTAGAGGGAGGCTTCGTGTTTGCGCTCGCGATTGTTGACAAGACCCGGCGAACTGGATGGGCAGGAATGTCCATCCTCCGAGGGGGATGCCTGTCTCTTCATGGGTTGAGGACTTTGGTGAGTTGCTGGGCCAGACGTTTTACGGTTTGCCGGTGTTGCTTTGCTTCGGCGACGTTGGCGGTTTCGTCGGGGTCATTTCGGTGATCGTAGAGTTCGCGGGCTTGCACTTTGCCGGTTTTGAAATCCCTCCATTCCGTGTAGCGGAATCTTTCGCCTCGGATGGAGTAGCCCATCACTTTTGGCATTTTCCCGCGTAGATAGTTTGGGCGGGGAGTTTGGGTGAGGGCCACGGGTTTGACCTTCTTTGACGGCGCATCGAGCAGGGCTACCAACGAAATACCGGCGAGGTTCTTTGGCGCTGGTAAGTCACAGAGGTCGGCGAGAGTGGGGTAAATATCCAGAAGCTCGACGAGGGCCTTGGTTCGCTGACCGGGTTGGTTGTCTGGCGTGGCGATGATCATGGGGACGCGGGCGTCGAGTTCGAACGCGGTGGTCTTGCGGATGAGGCCGTGCTCGCCGAGGTGTAGACCGTGATCGGACCAGAAAACGATGATTGTGTTTTTCCGAAGATCCAGGGTGTCGAGTTCGCGTAGCACCTTGCCAATCTGGGTGTCGAGATAGGTAATGGCGGCCAGATGGCCGTGGTGCATCTCACGGAGAACTGCGGAGTTCTTGCCGACTTTGTAGCGGGCACTGGTCAGGGCGATGTCCGGAACGTTGTTGGGTGGGATGATCCGATTTGGAATCGGAACATTGCTTCGATCATAGAGATCCCAATACTTCTTTGGCGCGTTGAATGGGGTATGTGGTTTCCAGAATCCGACTGCCAGAAAGAAGGGTTCCGGCTGTTTGCTGATTGTTCGCAAGGCATTGATGGCTGTGTTCGCGACGCGTCCGTCGAAGTAGGCGTCGTCCGGCACATCGCGACATTCTGTTCCACCCGCACCGGATGCGAAGTTGGGAGGCACCTTACCGTCGATCTGCGGCTTGTCCTTTCCATGGCTGTTGTAGTGCAGGACTGAGGGCACGCTCCATGAATCGGGATCTCCCTTCCAATCATCCTGTCGCCAGTTGTGGAAGATCTTCCCCACGCATTGGGCGAAGTAGCCGTTCTGTTTGAATAGCTGCGGCAGGGTGATCACATCCGGTCTGTTCGTTCGAAAGTGCGTGGGCAGATCCCAGACACGCAGGTTGTCCGGCCGTAATCCCGTCAACATGGAAGCGCGTGAAGGGTTGCAGACGGTCTGCTGGCAATAAGCCCGTTCGAACAATGTTCCCTGGGCGGCCAAGCGGTCGATGTTGGGCGAAATTACATGGCTTTGTCCGTAGCAGTTCAACTCCACCCGCAGGTCATCTACGGCGATGAAAAGGACGTTGAGCGGCGAAGCAGCGGTGCTGATCGTCGTCGTGATACAAAGGGCAAATAGTTGGATCGCTTTCATAATTCGCGGCGGTCGGCGTCTGAATTGTTGTCTGGTTTCATCTGCGCCTTCAGCTGTTTGGCGGCCATGGCGTAACCGCCATTACCGCCATCGATGAAGTGGATGTGTTCGCCGTCCTTCAGATCCTGCAGATAGCAGGTCATCAGCGCCGTGTCGGAAAAGTGTGTCCCGTAGAAAATCTGGGACGTTCGATGTGCCTCATCAAGATAGTCTTGGATGGCCTTGGCCTGTTCTTCCGAACAATCGATGACCATCCTCAACATGTCGTCGAACTTGCGATAGTCCGCGTGCATTCGCATGGAGGCAGCATAACGCCGGGGATTGAAAAAGAGCGGGGGAATCTGGTATTTGAAAATCAAAGTGCTGGCCAGGATTTCCAGCAGGCGTTTCAGGTATCCCCAGCTGAAACGATTTGTGTGGTAGCGCTTCTCGTTGGCGTAGATCTCCTCCAAGGATTTGTAACCCATCACGGCGATTTGGACCGGGTTGGCCTCGTCCAATTTGCCTTCGAAAATCTCGTTTAATTTGGAGAGAAAGGCCTGATACACTTTGGCGGGTGGGGTCACGCGCGAGAGGACCAGCAGCGCCATGATCCGTCCGCGGGTGTTTGGGATCGGGTTCCAGCGACAGGACAATCCCTCCAGCTCAAGGTTGTCATGTTTGGCTGAGTCCACGCTGTATTTTACCGTGTCATCTTTGATCCGCCGCTCGGCTTCGGCCAATCCGCCGCCCCGGAAAACGGCCACGCACTTGCCGGCCGTTAATTCGTGTTTGGCAACTTCGATGCTACAATTGTCATCGCTGACCTCGCCGGCGGTAATGCGACCGACTCGTAGTTCCATGCCAAACTGGAGATTGGACAGACTGGCCAACCTCATGAGTGCTTCGGTGACCTGGTCGATCTTGCCGGGAGGCACCAGCAAGGTCGCGCCGTCGCCGCCGAAGGAGTAGGGGGAATCGTGTTTGAACTGATTCTGCACGACGGAGATGGATGCCGCGCCGATGGTATTGACGTCTTTGTAGCGACCTTCCTCGATCGCTTTGGTGGAACCTTTGACATCAGAGATCACCACGAACCAATCATCAGGGACGCGCCGGAAGTGCCGGTCTGCGGTGATATCCCGGAAATTCGAGAAGCTGGGCAGATCCAGATAGAAGCGTTCGGTGGTTGACGGGTTGTCCATGGGAGCTGATCGACGTGCTGCGTTCTCGCGATCGGACGATATTGCGTGAGAGGGCGAAAGTTGGCCAGTCGAGTTATCTGTTTGGGAGACTGTGGTGGTGATCAATTGATGCCGGAATGGATGACCCCAGATTTACCGGTGCCCGTCGGCGTCAGAAGTGCTATTTCTTCGAGGCGATGAGATTGATTTGGATCACAGCCTGCACGGTCGTTCTGTTGGGGATTTCCAAGCTACAGAGTGCGGAGCCCCGCGAGTTCCACGTTTGGGCAGCGAGTTGTGCTCATGTGCCGGCGGATATCCGGCGGGATCGGGAGAGCCTCGCTCTGGCCATCCGGCAATCTGAGGGATTGGTGGAAAGCGTGCCTGGGTTCGATTGGGATATCATGATTGATGCGGGAGATCTTTCAGCGCATCAGTATCCGCCGGGGGATCGCGATGGCATGGAATTGATTCGGCAGTACCAGACGATGACCCAGCATCGTCGCGAGCAGATTTACAACGTGCCGGGGAATCATGACGCGCCGTATTACGATCACGGACCCGGTTCTTGGATTCGCAAATGGGGTGACCCGTTGGGAGAGAATACGAAGTTCTCCGGAGTTGATCCGAAACGCCGGCCGTTTGTGGTGGAGGGCACTTGGGAACGTTATCGGTTTCAGGCGGGCAATGTTCTTTTCCTGATGCTGGCGGATCGGAACGACGCGCCGGAACCCGTAGGTCGTGGTCACAGTAAGGACAGGCACCGTGGCGGTTTTCCGGCCGGCGCGGTCACCCGCGACACCTTCAATTGGTGGAAGCAGCAGGTCTTGGAAAATCAGGACAAGATCATCGTCACCCTGCATCACCACGTCCTGCGTGATACGACGATTGCCTCCGGGAATGGTGAGGGCAATCCGCGGTATCACGGTGCCAGCGGCGGTCCAGAGGGTTCTTCCTATCTCTACTATCTCATTGAGAACGACGATCCTGATGATTTTCAATACACCTCCGACGCGCATGTGTTCGAAGACTTCCTGGATGCCTTCCACAAGGGGCACGGCCGTGGTGCGATCGATCTGTGGATCGGCGGTCATACCCATGTGAAGGGACCGGAGGATGATTGGGGAGACAAGACGATCTCGGAACGGAAGTGGGGCGTCGGTTTTCTTCAGGTCGCCGCGCTCACACGTCATCACGGTGGATCTTTTCCGCTCAGTCGGGTGTTGAGCTTTTCCGACGGGAGCGATCGTCTCAGCGCGAAGGTCTACCTGCATGAACCTTACGAAGACGCCCCGGTTGGGTTTTATGCGGCTTCTGAAATCAAGTGGCCGTTGCGTCACAAATTCGACGCGCCACCCGCAATTGAGAAGATGACTGCCTTTCCCAAATCGACCCGCCGGGTCGATGCTGCCTATGTCGCTCCGGGCAGTGAGGGAAAGCGGGGCAAAGGTTCGAACTCAGAATCTGCGAACCATAGGGTTCGTCCCCAGCCCGATTTTCTGGGGAATTGGGCTGCTAAGAAAGGCGGAGATCTGCGATTGGAGGCACAGGTTGCGGAACTGGGTTCACAGCAGGAGAACCTGCCAGGCTTGGTCACACCCGATGTCGGTGATAGTGAAGCTTCACTGCGGTTTGGCGGTGCTCAGCAACTTCGCTTGGGCGCGGTGGATATGTCTCAGTGGGCCGATCTCACGGTCTCCCTATGGATCCAGACCACCAACACCACTTCGAATATGCGACTCGTGTCCAAGGATGATTTGGGCACTCCCGGAAACTTCGTTTTGCTACAGACCCGTTCCGGAGTGTGGGAGATGCGGGCTTACGACGCCCGGGCGAAACGGTGGCAGGCTGCCACCTGGCACTCTTCTGAATTGAATGATGGGAAGTGGCATCACCTGGCTGGGGTGGTGGATTTGTCGATCGGGAAGGTCATGCTTTACGGGGACGGTGTGGTTCGGGCATCCGCACCTTGGACTGCAGAAACGTTGGATGATTCGGATGGCACCGATCTCGTCGTCGGGAGTGATTCTGGACGGCGCAGTTTTGGACACGTCTTTACCGGACTCTTGAGGGGCGTGCGGATCTATCCGCGAGCGCTTTCGTCAATTGAAATTGAAACAATGGGGCAGCCTTGACAGCGGTCATTGCCATCCGTCGTTTGCGAATGGCTTTTGGGGGCGCGCAGGCCGGGGTGACCGGGTGGTTTGTTGATTGCCATATCGAGTATCAAGACGCAATCGCCACCGGAATCAGACAGGTCGCGACGGATCCGATCGTGAATCCGGGAACGGCTTCACATGAGCTTTCCTCCCAGGTCTGTGGGGGCTGTCATAGCGTCAATTCGAATGATGGTGATTCCGACGATTGGACGCCCTATCGCGCCGGCGATGATCTTGAAACCGACCGCCTGATGTTCGACTACACGGAAGAAGTTCGCGAGTGGTTCGCCACCTGGGGTGGCGTTGAGACCAATGCGGGGGCGAATCCTCACGCGGGTGCCGATGCTATTCTGGATCGATGGTTTTGGCAGGACGGCACGCCGCGCGTGTCTGGCCGTGAATACAGTGGCCTGCGAAAGACCGCCTGTTTTGTGCGAGGCGAGATGTCGTGCATTTCCTGTCACCGCCTGCATCCGAGCGGATTGGATTCCGCAGCTCAGACGGAATGGGCGAATGATCTGCTGGAGCCGGGGATGCAGGGGGACAAGAGCTGTCTCCAATGTCATGCGGCGGGAGAATTTGCGTCCGTCAAACATACGCGGC
Organism: Limisphaerales bacterium; assembly: GCA_047608975.1. Taxonomy (GTDB): domain Bacteria; phylum Verrucomicrobiota; class Verrucomicrobiia; order Limisphaerales; family JAYPXF01. The sequence continues at coordinate 18,531 of JBLFYM010000083.1, forward strand.
ACGCGGCTGACTCGCAGGGCAGTCGTTGCCTGAACTGTCATATGCCGCACACAACGTACGGTTTGCTGAAGGCGATTCGGAGTCACACTGTGTTGAGTCCGGGCATTCGCGAAACGGTTGAACTGGGACGTCCCAATGCCTGTAATCTGTGTCATCTGGACAAGAGTTTGAATTGGACTGCCGAACGCATGAATGAGTGGTATGGCCACCCGATCCCTGAGTTGTCGATCGATGAATCCAGGTTGGCGGCAGGTGCCTTGTGGACGCTATGTGGAGATGCCGGAATGCGGGCGCTCGTGGCGTGGCATATGGGATTGGGGGCCGGCGCAGGAGGCGTCGGGCGAGGATTGGATGCTGCCTTATCTGGCAGAGTTGTTGGATGATCCTTGCGACGCAGTGCGATTTGTCGCCCGCCGTTCCGTTCGCAGTCGGGAACCCTATCGGGATTTTGAGTTTGACTTGCAGGATCAATCGGAGAGCCGGCGTGAATGCGCGGCGGATTTGATCGAGCAGTGGCGCTCGAACCGATCGCCTTTGTTAAAGGGGCGTGCCGATCTCCTGCTTGACGAGTTCGGCGACGTCGTCAAATGGGAATTTCAACGACTGCTCAAGTTTCGGGATCAGCGAGATATGACTCTGGCGGAGTGATATCCGCTGGCCCGGCGCTGCCGATGTGGTTGTGAACCGGAGGCGTTGAGGCGCTCTGGTTGGCGAAGTCAGGGGATTTGCAGACTCATTCCGTTTCGAATCCGGTTGGGATCCGAAATGGCGTCGCGATTCGAGTTGTAGATGACTCTCCATTTCGAAGCATCTCCGTAGAACAGTTTGGCGATTCCGGAGAGTGTTCCACCGTCTTTCTTGGAGCCCACGGTGTAGCTGCGAGTTTGCTCTGGGGGTTGAGGCTTTGACGAGCTCCCGTCGCTGATCCGGTAGTGCCCGGTCAGCGGGAAAGCGAAGAGTCGATCTTCTTCCCGCGTGCCAGCGCCGATGTTGTGAATGATCAACGGTACCCCTGCTGCGGTTTTTCGATCACTCACGATCATGATGTGCGGAAGGTTGCGACCCACTGTGCAGGTGACCAGATCGCCGGGGCGGTAGTCCGAGGGGCTATCAGTCCGGGGTAACTTTTGGTGATGCCGGGTGAGGAACGTTTGCAGATTGGGAACGCGGCGGTGATCGATGTTCCTGTCCGGGCGGCGGAGTCCCCAGTTTCTCGGGTAGCTTGAGAAGCTTCGTTTCATGTCCTCGTGCACCCGCTTCTGCAAATCGAGCGAGAGCGCGACTCGCAAGGCTCGGACGATGACGTCTGTGCAAACACCGGTTTCGGCGGGCACATCGCCGTTGGGGTAGTCGAGTGCACGGTAGGCAGGGTCATACCGGACGGTGGTTCCGATCTGACTGCGGGCCGCCTGCACGATTCTTTGGCCGTTTGCTTCTGCCCCCACGCTGTCGAGTGAGAAAAGGTAAAGGAAGAGGGATACCGTGAGGGGGAAGGCTGTTTTCATGAATGTCGCCGAGGCTGCAGACGAGGGACACGGAGTTGTGGTTGCAGGATTTTCCGGGAGATCGTCCTTTTTTTGAGCGACGCATTGAATTCCACCGGGCGGCTCCTATAGTTCGCGCGATTCTGACTCCACGATGAACGGACAGACTGACAACGCCGAGTGGTCGATTGAGCAAGCGCGGAATGTTTACAACATTCAACGCTGGGGCGCGGACTACTTTGATATCAATGAGGCGGGTCATGTGGTCTGTCGTCCCGAACAGAAGGCTGGAGGGGAAGTTGATCTCACTGACATTATTGCGGAGGCCAACAAACGCGGGCTGAAGTTCCCGCTCTTGGTCCGTTTTCAGGACATACTACGCCATCGCGTTCAGACGTTAAACCGGGCATTTCACCAGGCGATTGCTGAATATGAGTACACCGGTCGGTACCGGGGGGTATTTCCGGTGAAGGTGAATCAACTGCGCGAAGTGGTTGAGGAAATACTCGAAGCGGGCAAGGAGTTTGACTTTGGGCTGGAGGTTGGGAGCAAACCGGAGCTGTTCGCGGGGTTGGCTCTGCCGGAATCCGAGAACTGTCTGATCATCTGCAACGGCTACAAGGATGAGTCGTTCGTTCATATCGCGCTGATGGGTGTGAAGATCGGACGCGAGGTGATCATGGTGGTCGAGAAACTTGAGGAACTGCGGCAGATTATCCGTGTTTCCAAGGATCTTGGGGTGCGACCGAAAATCGGCATTCGCGCCCGACTGCTCTGCAAGGGTGTTGGCAAATGGGCGGAGAGTGCCGGCGAAGATGCGAAGTTCGGGCTTTCAACGGCGGACATGGTGGCCGCGGCCGACATTCTGAGAGCGGAGGGGATGGGCGATTGTTTCAACCTGCTTCATTTTCATATTGGCTCGCAGGTGCCGGACATTCAGACGGTCAAGAAGGCAGTGCAGGAAGCCTCGCGAATTTACGCGAAACTTCATCAGATGGGCTTCCCAATCGAATACCTCGACTGTGGGGGCGGTCTGGGCGTCGACTACGATGGCAGCCGCACGGTTTTCGAAAGTTCGACGAACTATTCGTTGCAGGAGTACGCGAATGACATCGTTTATTACCTCGCCGACGTCTGCAACGCGGAGAAGGTTCCGCATCCGAACATCATCACGGAGAGTGGTCGCGCGATTGTTGCCCATCACAGCGTGCTGCTGGTGGAGGTGTTCGGTTCCATTGAGAAGAATCAGGACAGTTCGCACCTGAAGTTCGGAACGAATGATTCGCATGTCACCAAGGAACTCCTTGATATCCGCGATAATATTGATTCGTTGAACAAGCTGGAAGCGTTCCATGACGCGAAGGAGCGTAAGGATGAAGCGTTCCAGATGTTTATGGTCGGGGTGCTCGGTTTGGAGGAAAAGGCAAAGATCGAGACGCTTTATTGGCAGATCGGCCAGGCAGTGGTCAGCTCATTTCGTGGCCAAAAATACATTCCCGAAGAGATTGTCGAATTGGGGCATAGTCTGGGGGATCAGTATCTTTGCAATTTTTCGGTCTTCCAATCACTCATCGATCACTGGGCATTGGATCAGCTCTTTCCGATCATGCCGGTTCAGCGGCTCGATGAACGACCGGATCGGGAGACGACCTTGGTGGACATTACCTGTGATTCAGATGGGGCTATCAACAAGTTCATCGAACTGGAGGACGTCAGCGACACCTTGATGCTGCACAGTCTGGAAACAGGTGGGGATGGCTGCGGAAAGAAGCCGCGATATTTTCTCGGAGTGTTTCTGATAGGTGCCTATCAGGACATCATGGGCGACCTGCACAATCTGTTTGGCCGGGTCAATGAAGCCCACGTGTTTCTGGACCCAGATGAGGCTGACGGTTACTACATTGAGGAGATTATCGAGGGCACGACAATCGGGGGGGCTTTGGAATCGGTACAATACGATCCGCGTGAACTGAAGCGGCAGATGAAGCTGCAGGTCGATCGGGCGATCAAAGCGAACCGCATGAAGCCCTCGGAGGGCATGCAATTGCTCAGCGAATACGAACAGGGACTGCGCACCTACACCTATCTTGATTTTGGAGAATCTGACTGACGATACCGCCGGGATGGATCCCCCCTTGCCGCCGTCTCCGCCGCTCCCACCGGATCAGGCCAATCTGATGGCGTCGCTGCGTCGCCTTGTCCGGGGATTGTCCGCACTGTTCTGGGGTGTGCCGATCGCGCTGCTCGTCTGCGTTCAAAGTTCTGTTACTGATTGGCTGCGGCCCTTGGGACTTATCCCGCCGGTACTGGCCACCGGTCTGGTCCTGTTCGGCGTTCTCGAATCCCGCTTCTTCCGTCCGAATGAACGCATCTGGCAGAGCGCGCTCAATCGTACGCGCATCTTCGCGACCCTAAACTTCGGACTCTCGCCCTTCGTGTTCTTTTGGAACCGTTTTCCGCACGAAGAATACTACCGGCATACCATGATCGTGCTGGTCGTCTCGACGGTCCTGTTCATTTACAATCTGAATCTCTGTCTCCGCTACCTTTCCCGGATGCTGCCGGATCAGACCTTGCGGGAGGATACCGAACTGTTCACCGGGATGAATATCGCGCTGATCGTCACCTTGCTGCTGTTCACCGCGTTGTTCCGGTCGCTGCAGGATGTCGCTACGCTGCCCATGATGGTGATTCAGGCGCTCGACGTGATCGATCGATCGAGCCGCTGGTCTTCCATATTTCTCATCTTGCTCCCCATCGCGATGACGATGTCCCTGATCTGGAAGATCAAGGAAACCGTCATGAGCGGAATCTTCGGCGGGGTCAGATAAGCCAGCCGCCGCGAGCGTGAGCAAGCCGAGTCCCGCCGCGTGGGATCTGCTCGCCGCTACTTGATCAATCTGCGTCCGAAACCGCGTCGCTGCGTTTCGTGGGGCAACCGGCTCGGAGCCAGCCGTTTACGAACTGATCCAGCTCGCCATCCATGGTTGCCTGCACGTTGCCGGTTTGCACGCCACTGCGCAGGTCCTTCACCATCTGGTAAGGTTGGAAAACGTAACTGCGAATCTGGTTCCCCCAGGCGACCGCGCCTTTATCACTGTAGAAGCGATCCATATCAGCCCGCTTCTCATCTTCCCGCATGGCGAAGAGTTTGGCTTTGAGGAGCTTCAAGGCGTTGGCGCGATTCTGGTGCTGGGAACGCTGCGTCTGACACGCGGCGGCGATGCCGGTGGGGAGATGCGTGAACCGGACGGCGGTTTCGACCTTGTTCACGTTCTGACCGCCCTTGCCGCCGGAGCGATAGGTGTCCACGCGCAGGTCTTTGTCGGGAAGTTCAATGTCGAGGTCCTCCTCTTCGATCTCCGCAATCACATCCACACTGGCAAAACTCGTGTGGCGGCGCGCGTTTGAATCGAAGGGGGAGATGCGGACCAGGCGGTGAACCCCGCGCTCGGCCTTGGAGTAGCCAAAGGCCATATCCCCGCGAATGATCAGGGTGGCGCTCTTGATTCCCGCAACTTCACCATCAGTGAGTTCGGAAACCTCGACGGTCCAGCCGCGCTTCTCGGCCCAGCGGACATACATACGCATCATCATGTCTGCCCAATCACACGATTCAGTGCCACCGGCACCGGCATTGATGCTCATGATGCAGTTTGCCTTGTCTTGCGGGGAACCGAGCCAGAGCTGCAACTCGAGCTCTTCGAGCATGGCGTTGACGCCCTCGATTTCAGAGGTTGCTTCCTGGAGGACGGGAGGTTGATCGGCATCGCTTTCGGATTCGCCAATCTCGACGAGAACCTTCAGATCCTCCACGCGCTCTTCAGCAGCGGAGAGCGGGGCCAGTTGGCGTTTGATGGAGTTGGATTCCTCGACCGTCTTTTGCGCGTTGTTCTGGTTGCTCCAAAACGTTTCCTGCGACATGGCGACATCCAACTCCGCCAGACGCTTGTTCAGTGTGGGGACGTCAAAGATACCTCCGCAGATGAGCGAGTTTGTCTACTGCTTTGGCAATGGCTGTCTTCACTTCGTCGAACATAGCGGCGATAAGTTACGAGCTTTGTCGAATTTGCCGAGTACTTTGTTGCGCGCGGTCTCGTTGCTTTCGTCGGTAGACGTGGACGGGAGGAATCAGGTCCAGGCGCGTTTCAGAAAACCGAGGAAGTTTCCATGGAAAATGCCGTTCAGGTCTTCATCGCTGTAGCCCCGTTTGGCCAGGATCGCGTGGAACTTCTTCAGATCGGCAATGGTGTCGAGATCGGCAGGTGTCTGCTCGTTTCCAAACCCACCATCGAGATCCGTTCCAATACCGGTATGTTTGCTCGTGCCGAGAAGTTGACACACGTGGTCCACGTGATCGGCCAGTCCTTCCATGTTCGCTGTCGGAATATCCGGATGCTTCGTCACCCCGCGATTCCAACCGGGAACGACCATCCAGACATCGAACGCCACTCCGATCACCGCGCCGCGTTCCGCCAGCGCCTTGATCTGGTCGTCGGCCAGCTGTCGCGGATCATCGACCAGAGCCCGGCAGTTGTGATGGCTGGCCCACACGGGCCCATTGTGAATCTCCAGTGCGTCCCAGAACGCTTTTTCGCAGAGATGCGTCGCATCGAGAATGATGCCCAGGCGGTCAAACTCCCGAACGAGATCCTTGCCCAGATCGGACAGGGGAGCGTCCTGGTCGTGGCCGTAGGCGTAGCGCCCCTTGCCGTAGTGCGCCGGCCCCATCGCTCGCAAACCGTCGTTGTAGGAACGCTCGACGTCCGAGAGATCGCGCATGGAATCCGCGCCTTCGAGACTCAGAATATATCCAATCGGGCAATTCTCGGGATCGGCTTCCCACGCCTCAAGTTGCGCCTCCACCTCCGGCCAGTTTCGGACCTGTCGCATTTCCCCGGCATCCTCCATCGCGCGATACCACGCGAGCTGCCCCTGCGTCATTGCCCAGGCCTGTGGTGGTGAATTCCATGCTCCAACCGGAGCCGGCGGTTTCATGCAACCGCCGAGCTGAGTCGCCACACAAAGCCCGATCCCGGCCTTGCGCATCTCAGGCAGGGTCACCGTTCCCTTGGCGCGTCCCCAGAGGTCAGTTTTCGCGGCTTCATCCGCCCTGATTTCATCAATCGTTCTCCGCAGATCACGATTGTATTCGATGGCGTTCAGACTGAGATCAAGATGGGCGTCAAAGATGAGCATGTCAGATAGGTGATGGACTGCGCGCAGTGTGGCAGACTCACAGGCAGGGCGAAAACCCGAAATTCATGGTCCACATTGGACCATCGATTTCGGAAACACGAGCTGTGGCGGCGAGCGTGAGCGAGTGGATTCCTCATCGGGAGCGCAAAAAATTGAACCGCGGATTTCACGGATGGGGACAATAGCTCAGATTCAGATATCCGCGCCATTCGCGAAATCCGCTGTTCAATAATTGAGCGACAGTGACGGCCAAGAATCGCCGTCCTACGTATTGCGTTCGCGGATACGTGCAGTAGCCAGAAGGATAGATGCGGCCAAGGCGTCTGCTACTTGTCTCTCTTAGACCGGAAGATCACAGCATCATCCTCGATCACGTATTCGATCGGCTGGTCAGCTGTGCGAATGAAGAGATCCAGCAACTGTTCGACGGTGAGTTTGTGGACGGGGAAGTTGATTCTGATCACGGTGCTGGAGACATCCGGCTTCTTTGGAGCAGCTGGAATCATCTTGAACTCGATGTGCTTCGCTGACGCGTTGGCTCTTCTTACCGAAGTTCGCAGATCGTCTAACACCTTTTCCAAGGTCAGATCATCGTAGGCTGCTTCGCGGATCACGGTTTTGCGGAGGAGAGCGTGGGTCTGTTCTGCTTTTGCCCCCCGGAGCGCCGCCGGAGCAATGGTAGCTTCAGTCTGCTCCTTGGCTTGCGATGAGAACACGATTCCGTAGTCGGTGACGGTGTATTTGATGGGCTGATCTGCGGTTCTCACAACCGCATCGAGAACTTGGCGTAGCTTCAGGTTGAACAGTGGCAAACGGATGTTCACGAGAACGGTGTTTAGGTCCATTCCGGGACTGCCACTGCGCAGTGGATGTGCCAGGTGATTGGGCAATAACTCGTCGGCGTTTTGAGAGAATACAATGTTTACGCCTTCGCCCGTCGGATCCCTTCTGCGCGATATATCGAGCAGATCAGCGATGGCTTCGTCGAGCGTCAGTGAGTTGTAGGCGATTTCTGAGATCAAGATCTCGTTCAGTTTTCGGGCGATTGGACCCTTCCGAGTGTTCACCCACGTGGCGCTCGGGACGGTGCTGGGATTGACCATCAATTTGCGATCACCCGGTTCGAACACAATGCCATAGTCTTCGACCACGTAGCGCAGCGGTCGCGTGGAGGTTCTGACTATTTCATCGAGAATCTTCTCCATGCTCACGTTGAACACGGCGCGGTTTATCTGAATGATTGCGTGTTTTGGGCTACCTCCGAGCGATAGAGGTAGGCTCGGCCGTCGCGATCAAATTCCAGCGCCCCTTTCTTCACGAGTCTTCCCATGAGTGTCTTGGCGGTTTTTGGATGCCAGTTTCCCAATCCACCGGTTCCGTTGCCCGAGTGCGCAACGAAAAGCGGCAGAGGACAGCCGCAGTCCAAGACGCTGGCGCGCACGCGAATGTGCTGGGATTTTGGCGGGGTGATCGCGCTGCTGCGGATAGTTTGATCCGGCTCACGCCGGAGTCTACGAGGGGGGGCTCGAGTTTCGCTGGTTCAAGATTTCCGTTCGCCAAGGGCATTGGTTTGTTTACCTTCCCGGCGGACATGGTGAATCGTTGTCACATCATACTAACTTGTTCGGTTTTGATCGGCGTCTCTTCGCTCCGTTGTGGGGCTGAGATGGACGCAGAACAGTTGGCATTCTTTGAAAATAAAATTCGGCCGGTGTTGGTCGAGTATTGTTACGAGTGCCATAGCACCAAGGCGGCCACGGTGAAGGCGGACCTCTATCTCGACAATCGCGATGCGGCGATGAAAGGAAGTGAGAGCGGTGTGGTCATCGTGTCGGGAGATCCTGAAAAGAGCATTCTGATTCGGGCGGTCAAATATCTTGAAGAATCCTTGGAAATGCCTCCCGCCGGCAAACTCTCCGCTGCTGTCATTGCCGACCTGGAGAAATGGGTGATCATGGGGGCACCTTGGCCAGACGACGGTGCTTCCGAGGTGGTGAACCGAGGAACAACGATTGATTTCGAAAAGTTCCGGCGGGAACACTGGTCGTTCAAACCCATCGTAAAGCCACCGCTTCCGGTTATCGCGAATCCGCAATGGGCGCAACAGCCGATCGATGTTTTTGTTCATGCAAAACTCGCCACCGTCGGGATGTATCCGTCCGCGCCGGCCGCCAGGCGAACCCTGATCCGGCGGGCGTATTTCGATCTGCTGGGGTTGCCACCGACGGCAGATCAGGTGAGTGAATTTGTGTCGGGGAAGAAGAGTTGGGCCATGGTGATCGAGCAGTTGCTCCGCTCTTCGCACTATGGCGAACGTTGGGGGCGGCATTGGCTGGACGTGGCTCGTTACAGTGACGGGCTTGGTGGATTTCTTGATTCCGGAGCTTTGCCTGAGGCGTGGCGGTACCGTGACTGGGTCGTTGCGGCCTTGAATCACGACATGCCGTATGACGAATTCATCCGTCGCCAGATTGCCGGGGATCTGCTGGCTGATCCAAAGCAGCACGCGGTGGGAACGGGTTTCTTTGCCGTCGGACCGACCTACCGCTCCGACGGCGGAGATCCGGAGGCGAAGGCGCAGGCTTTGGCTGAGACTTTGAGTGATCGGGTGGATACCTTGTCGCGGGCCATCCTCGGTCTCACGGTGGCCTGCGCGCGCTGTCACGATCACAAGTTCGACCCCATCTCCGCTCGGGACTATTACGCCATGGCGGGCGTGTTC
>JBLFYM010000084.1:0-26899 GCA_047608975.1 Limisphaerales bacterium
CGAGCAGTGGAAGTGCGTTCAGCTCAACCGGTTCTCCCAACACCGCATCGGGAATGTGTATCGGCGAATTGGAAGGGTACGCCGACTGATGTGCACTCCACCAATCCACCGCGCTCTGATGCGCCCGCCCGTAGTTGGCGGCATGGGTTTCAAGCTCCCCCGCCGTCAGTCCCGGTCGATCACTGATCCACTTCGATTTCATTCCATGCTCGATCCCGGTGATGCGCTGCATCCAGTTGATCGCCTCGCAAACCACTGCGGGATCAGAAACGGCAAACTGCCGGGCGATCAGCGGAATCGCATTCGTCTGCCTGCCATGGCGGAGAATACGCATGGCCACAATCCGAAGATGGGCATCCGGATCAGCGAGGCTGCTGATCGTGTGCCGCATGGCGTCGGGGTGATTCGACTGCACCATCGCGTTCAACGCCGCCTCGCGCACGATCGCGTCCCGATCAACCACGCCTTCCCGCAGGTAACGATCAAAACGTGTCTGATCACCCAGTCGCTGTTCGGGCGTTGCCGGAAACCGGATGAGATTCAACACCTCCTGCCGATGCGCAATCTTTCCGCTCTCCACAGCGATTTGAGGATACGGCCAAGATCATCATTCCGGAAACGCACCCACTCAATGAATTCTTCGGTGGGAACATCCGCCTGCGCCAGCCGCATCAGCCGAAGTTCCAACGCCGCCCGCCGACCGAACAAAGCGAGTCCGAGCAGGGCCATTGCCGCCTTGAGGGCATTGACTACTTCTTTTCCAAATCCTTCCTCCAATGACCAAAGCGATTGACCTTCGGGAAGGCCTGTCCTTCCGGCTTGGCATCGAGCGTGGAGATCCCCTCCGCATACAGCAGATCGCCGGTGTAACCGTCGTGGAAGCGGACGACGACCTGCGGTTCGTCGAACGCGAGGTATTGGTAACCGGGGCCGTCGTTCAGCCCGTGGCGGACGATATTGTTCACGTTCACGATCGCGTAGACGCTATGCCGTTGACGGAGGTAATGGACGTTGTCCGGATTGCCGCCGCACCACTTGATCTTCACCTTACGACCCTGACTGTCGAACCAGCCACCGAGCGGCGGCAGGCCGGCCGTACCGAGCGGATGCCCGGCCGAGTTCATCGGTGAAACCAGGAATTCCCAGACGTTGTCGGTGATCTGCGCCGCGAAGGGATGATGCACGTCACCGGTCATGATCAGGACCGGTTTCTCAATCTTGTCCAAGGCCTCCAGCAGTTCTTCGCGTTCGTGGACATAGCCGGCGTAGCCGTCGCCTTTCGTTTTTGTATCCGTGCCGCGGACGTGAAACGCAGAGTGAAAGATCACCCAGGGATCGCCGGAGATCACAAAAATGAAATCAGCTTCGGTGTTCTGCGCGGTATCGAGGAACCACTTCTTCTGCACCTCACCAAGTACGAACTGGCTCTTGTCCGCCGCGCGGTCGGGACCTCGGAATCGGGATCGTTCGCTGCGCGTATCAATGAAGATGAAATGGCAGTTCCCGATCACGCGATCGAAGTAGCGATGGGTGCCGATGCTGTAAGGTGATTCGATCGTCGCGCGAAGCGGTGGTGAAATTTGCAGGCGATGTTTATCCAAAATCTTGTCCACGTGATACACGCCGGCGTTGGCACCGCCACGATCGGTCTTCTTTGGTTTCGGACCGCCCTTGTAGAACGGACCGATGTGCAGCGTGCTGATCTGCCCGGTGGTCAGCGTGGTGAAATCGGCATTCGGATCGTGCAGAATATGGTCGCCCTTCTTTGCATCCGCCGTCCCGAACCGAACCGGCGCGTGCTGTGGGGCAATGTCGTTGGCCCAGTTCGCGTAGTATTCCCAGACCGCCATCGCCGGATCCCGCACGAGGTAGTTGCCATCAGTCCGGCCGACTTCTCCCGCCCCGTCGATGTTGTCCGTCATCTCGTGATCGTTGAACATTGTGAACATCGGCACATGCCGCAGGAAGCGGTTCAGCGAACGTCCGCGATCGAGATACAACTTGTAGTTGCCCTCAAGTCCGGTCTTGTCGCCGTTCAAGGTCTCTTCATAGGTGTAGTCCCCGTTGACGATGTGAAACGACACCTTGTCGCGATGCTTCTTCCACAACGTATTGAAGACCGGTGGATTCGCGTAGATGCCGTAGGTGTCCGTCGGTGATTTCTGCCGCTGACAGGAACCGATTGAGAACGAGAAATTGAATCGACCTTCCGGATTGTATTTGTGCGCGAAGCTGGTCTTGTCCGGCAATGTCCGAAACGACGGCCATGGATCATCCATCGACGCCCGGATATCCACGATCTCCCCTCGCAACTTCACCGCATAGAAGTAGCGGGTATTCGGTTGGAGCTGGCCGACCGTCACCCAACCCGTGAAATCCTGTTCGTTCTTGGTAATCCCTGGCCGCAGCCGCGCCTTGTCGAACGGGAGCAATTTGCTGACTGCGATCTCAAATGGCATCGCCTCCCTCGTGCGGATCCAGACCGTCACCGACTTCTCCGTGATTCGACCTAATACCGGCCCATGGGTGATTCCGAGGCTTTGGTACGGAACGACGTGATTGGCCACCGGATCGGGCCAGGACTCTCCTGAAACTGAAACCGACACACAAGCGTAGGTCAGGGCGAAAATGAAACCGCGTATCATTCGCCGACGATAGCGACGAATGGAACTTCGTCCCAGAAAAACGGACCTCAGGCAGCCCGATAGTTCATGGGTGAAATGGTCGTGGAGTGAGTGGCACCCGAGGTGCAGGAAGTCTCAGCTGAACCATCTGGTGCGGGTAATCGAAGCAGAACGAAAGCTCATACGGACCCGCAGTTCGAGCGGTGTGGGAGTCGGGAGTCAATCATTGTTGGACACCCATCAGGTATCACCCGCTGGCCGTCTCTCTTACGCAGTAGAAACCGAATCGGAAACACAATAACCATACCGACGACCAGCAGCACGAAGAGAGCATGCCCTCGCCCTCCTTCGAACAAGTATAGCGATACCGCCGGAATCATGGCCCGGTTGGCATGGGGGAACTCTACGACCGAGGTGTGAACGTAGCCGCAGCGACAAATGCCAGGCGTGCGGCTCGCGGCAATTGCGACTGAAGACGCCGCGTCATCCGAAGCGTGAAGAGCAGAAGGGCACCACCGATAAACCAGGGAATGGCTAGAGATTGGAAATCAACGAGCATTTGTAGCAGGAGCTGGTCGCCAAGTTGGACGTTTCCGATTCAGGAGTCCGCCTTCCTGCGTTCGTCCCAACTTTTCAAACAGAGCTTTTTTCGCCTCCATGATTTGAGCTCCATCCGCCTATCGAGTAACCCGATAATCAGGTAAGTTCCAGCAATCGAACTAAGGATGCGATCGAACAGGTCCCAATCGGTAACAACATAGATCCCCACAATAACGGCCAAGCAAACGAGCAAGGCCACAATCAATTCTTTTCCGGATAAGGGCTTTACGGATTTACTCATAACTGACCCGACGTTGCTCCAGCGCAATCATGTAATCTGTGGTGCCTCTATGACGATCGAAGTGGGTCCGAAGGGCACGGGTGAGGGAAGTTTGCGTCAAAGCCGATGAAGCGGTGATTGTCATCCACGGCAAAACGGTTGCCGGCCAGTTTCCGCAGTCGTTCGGCTGATTTTTCCAATTTGTCCGGGAACACATCCGCCATGGCCACGAGCTTCACGTTCGGGTCGGCCTTCAATGCATTGTCTGCCGCCCCGGTTCCTCGGCCGCCACAACCGATCAGGCCAAGCCGGAGCGTATCGGAGCCGGCGGCGTGCACGGCTGGCAAATTCATGACGCCGGTGGCAAGGGTCGCGGCGCCCGCGTTGCGTAGAAAACGTCGACGTGTGGTGGGTGTGTCATCGTGTTTCATAGGTTAATTCATTGTGCTTTAAAATCCTGCCACTGCCCTTCGACCTCTTCTTTCGACAAGGATCCGGGATGAACCAGAATGCGAAACCGAAAGGGCAGTTTCTGTCCGGCCTTGAGAAGGTAAGGCCCGCGGAACAGGGGCGCTTGATGAAACTCGTGCGGCATCGCGGCAATATGCCAGGGCGAAGGATGCCGCAGATTCCGTGGATGATCCATTAGGGTTACGCCGCCCGTCGTGCCATCAGCCATGTCGAGTGTCAGATTCACCCAACGGGCGGGTTTGCCATGCAGCGGCTCCAGGCTCTTCCTTGTCTCTGCGCTGATCTTCTTCGACTGGCTGGTGGCGGAGGCTCCCTCGCTGTTTGAGATCGTCCAGGCGGTGTAGGTGTCATGATCGGCCACGCGAAACTGCAAGCCGGCGTAGCCTCCGAACCACTTGCCCCCTTCCTCGCCCGGAATCGGCGTGCGCTGCAGGGCGGCGCCTTTGTGACCGCCGGTGAAAATCCCGTGCCAGTCAATCTGATAGCTCCCATCCTTGCCGGGGGCGCTCACTTTGATGATCCGCTTCTCGGTGACATCCGCGGGTTCTCCCGGCGGATGATAACGCATTTCCAGCTCGAACCGGGCTGAGAAGTCTTCGTTCGCGAGAACCTTCACCGCTGTCACGTCCGTGTGGCCATCCGCGTCGTGAGGATAATCCGGTTGCGTTTTCCTCAGGTGTTCCGTCCATTCCGGCCAGTGCCAGTAGCCTTCCCGCCCGTTGATCTTTTTCCAGGCAAAACGCAGACCGCGATGGTGGACATGATCCGGAGGGCGCAAATCCGTCAACACGGATCCGGCCATCGTTGCGAGGGGATGAAAATAGGGGCAACCCTGCTCGCTGCCGTCACGCAGGTGATTGAACTTCCAGAGGACCTTCCCGCGGTTCATCAAGGCGAGCGACGACGGCGTTTTCTGCCAGGAAAGATGACGCTCCCCAATCGACGCCTCCGCCGCATTCAATCCGGTGGACGCGCAGAGGAAGAACAATGCCGCCCCAAGCGTGGTGAGTGTTGTTCGATTCATTTCGTCAATTCAGTAACTTTGTTCGCTGTAAGCCCGCGCGACCAGATGGAGATCTCATCCGATGAACCTGGAAACGGGTCCGATAAAAGAAGAATCTCAATCGGCATTCTGCCCAGAGAATGCACCAAATTTCCGGGGTCATTCAATCATTCTTAACACTGAATGGGGTCAGTCCCGGGAAATCGCACTTTTGCCCCTGCCCTGTTCTTGAAATTCAAACGTCCGGAAACGTAGCGCTGGCGATTCATCCCGAACAGCGCTTGATCTCAGAGGTTCGATCAGGTGATTTAGCGGGTAGGGTATCGCAGCCGCGCTTGCCAAAGTGTAGCTGCGCTCGCTAGAGCGTGGGAACCGAAGGTGAGACCACCTTCTTGCGAAGGCGGCTACGTGGGAAGGCGCGTTCGGTTCGAATCGGGAAAGGCCAACCGGAGGTTTCGCGAGAAGACATTTTTGAACAGGAGCACGCGGAGGGAACGGAGAAAGACATTTTTCCCAAGTCCGGGAGGCCGATGCGAACCGACCCTTTTCCGGTATCCGGCACATTGGGTGAGCCGATTATTTCGCCAACACCGGCTCTGCCCACACGGCGTAATTGCTCTTCGCATCGGGCCCACGCGAGTTAACTTTGAGCTGCAACTGCGCCACTCCGCTGATATCGCAGGCAATGTCGCGCGCCGGCTCGCTTCCGCTGGCGACCACGCTCGCGAGGATCTTGCCATCACCCAGCACGGTGAACTCCACGCGGCCTTTATCGCCGATACCGGATTGCAGGCCCACGACCACCGTGAAACGACGATAAACACCCTTGGGCAGGTGAAACGTCAGCGGTTTGCCCATGCCGACGCTGATGCCTTCGGCGAAATGTTTCTCGCTCACACCTCCGTCATTGCCGGCAACGCGCAGCTTGATCGGCGCTGCTTTCGTTCCATTCTCCATCACCACGCCGCTGGACGCATGCCCCCAGAACGGTGCGCTGAAGAAATGCGACTGCGGATAAAACAAGTTCACCGCTTCCACCGGCCAGAACCGGGCGATACTGACGCGTTGGCGCTGCGCCTGGGCTTCCGTGTCAAACCTGGCCGAGCCGAGGCAGATAATGGTGTGCATCGCATCGGCGACGACCTGCGCGTCCTTCGTGGCGGCGCGGAGCTGGTGCTCCACGACAGCGGCCCGATCGTTCGCGTAGAGCGCCCGTATGATCGGCACGGTTGTGCTGCGGGCGTTGATGATGGCCTCGTGCACGCGATGTAGCAGCCGCCAGCTTGCCTCCTCCACAGAGGCGCCGAGCAACTGCGGTTGATAATCAGCGATGCTCACCGCGAAGTCTCCGTTCTCAATCGGCCCATGCAGCAGCTTGCCCTCCATCACCGGGGTCGGCGGCATGAACTGTTGGAGCAGGGTAAACATATTGTCACCCGGCACGGTGTGCGACGGACTTCCGAAATCCTCGATCAGGTGGGAGATGGTCCCCATGTAGCGAGCGGCGTCACCGGTCTGGCCGGCCTTGAGCGCGTCGACCGATTTCTGCATGAAGTAGCGCAACGTCTCGCGGTTTACCGGCTGCTCCGGCCGCGGCAGATGCAGCTTTTGCAGGTACACCTTGCCCGGGCTGCTCGCCATCGCAGCGAATCTCGCGTTTGCCTTGTCGACATACACCCGGTCCGGGATCATGCAGTATTTGGCGGACAAGGCATCGAGCTCAGCGCCGAGAAGCTCCTGCTGCCATGCGGGGAGTGTTTCCATCGCCGCCCTCGTGATCGCTTGGTGCGGCTGGCCCCAGGCGAAAAGATGGACTGGAAGCAGCAGCAGGAAAGTTTGGAGAGCAAGTTTCTTCATTGTAAAATTAGGATGGCGGATTATTCGACCGGCAACCTACTACCATGAATCTCCTTTTTTCAACCCTTCCGCTCCCTCCTGCAATGGAGCGGGCGCATTCGGGAGGTGCCCCCAATTTGTGTCGGTGGCCACGCTCGGACTCGCAAGCTCGTCCCTCCATTTGAACGGCGAGCGCGCTTTGACATCCGCTGGAGCAACGGTCTTAAGAGGCAAGTGATAAAGTGGAACTTTTTAGGCGGCTGTTGAGATGGTTGATAAGCATACGCATGAGGGCCACCAACGCGACTTTGGGTGGTTTGCCTGCTTCTTTGAGCCGTTGGTAAATCGGGCGCAGCTCTGCATTGTGACGCGAGGCGACCAATGCGGCCATGTAGAGGGCTTTGCGGGCGGCTGATCGTCCGCCATTGATGTGGCGACATCCGTTCCAGTCTCCGCTCTGCCTGTTGCATGGTCCCCCCTGCCAAGGCGGCGGCCTGACCTCGTCCCAGGCTGCCCGGCTCTGGCATTTCAGCCAGTAGCACCAAGGCGGTGAGCAAGCCAACCCCGGAGACCTCTTCCATCGTCTTCACCCGGTCTCCGATTGAGGTTTGGCTTTTGACAAGTTCGTGGAGTTCTTTCTCCAAGCTTACAATCTGGCGCTTGAGAGTGGCGATCAAGCGGAGTGCTTGGCGCCGTAGAAATGGATCTGAAAGCAGGGCCAACTGATTGCCCTGCAGGGTCTGGGCCTCCTTGAGCTGGCTGCGACGTCGGGTGAGTTGGCGCAGGCGCTCCTGAATGGGCCCAGCACCGGGGGAACAAGGCGGATCGATGGACTCGCCAAAACGCTTGATCACAGAGGCATCAATGGGATCGGACTTGGCACGGATGCCGGCAGCTTTGGCAAAGGCGCGGATCCGAGCCGGATCGATGACACAGACAAGAATTCCAGCTCCTCGCAGAAAGGAGACCAAAGCTTGTTCAAAACCGCCGGCAGCTTCGCAGAGGACGCGCACCTCCCAGCTCACGCGTGGGCTGAGAAAGAATTCTCAGCATTGACGGGATGATGCTGAGCCTTTCCCATTGGGGCTTAACCGATTCCCAAAATGAAAAACCGTTTCATCCCAGCGCTGCTCGGTGTTTCCAATGACACCGAATCTTTCGGTAAACGCCGCGGCAGTTTCACCGGTCACTTTGCCGACTCGGTGGAGTTGATGTTCGCCGATCGCCCGGATATTTCAACGCAGCAAATTCGACGCCGATGAGTTTTGTGAAAACCGCCGTCATTCTATTGATCTGCTTCACGAGCGGAGCCGCGAACGCCGCCGAGTCGGTGGGTTTCGAAGAACGAATCCTGCCGCTCTTCTACCAGCGTTGCTTCAGTTGCCACAGTGAGAAAGAGGAGAAGCCAAAGGGCGGGCTGAAGCTGGATTCCGTGACGTCGATTCGCGAAAGCGGAGTGATTGTTCCCGGTCAGCCGGAAAAGAGCGAGCTGCTCATTCGCATTTCTCTGGCTCACGATGATGACGACTTCATGCCGCCGCCAAAAGGCGGCGCCCAGCCGTTCGATGCCGAAGAGTTCGCCATGATGGAGGCGTGGATTCGGGAAGGCGCGTCTTTCGGCGATTGGGTGGGTTTCGAACACCGTCAGGCTCCGTTGGAGGTTACCGGGAAGTCATTGACCATGAATGACGTTCCACAACTGGCGGCGAAAATGGATGAACTGGTGGAGCAAACCGGAGGCGAACGAAACCCGCCGATCTCGAACGAGACGTTTCTTCGGCGCATCTATCTGGATGTGATTGGGAGAATTCCAACGCTCGCGGAAAGTCGGGTGTTTCTGGATGATTCGAATCCTGACAAACGCGCCAAGCTGATTCAGCAACTGCTGGCAAGCGAAGGCTTCGTCAGCCACAGCTTCAACTGGAAGGCGAATCAGTTGCGGCTCGATCCGCGCGGCATTCCGGGACAGCCGGGCTGGACCTACGACGAGTGGGTGAAGGAGGCGATTCGTTCCGGCATGAGCTATGATGATTTCGTCCATGAATTGATCACCGCGGAAGGTTATCTGTGGACGAATGGCGCGACGGGATTCTATCTGCGCGACCAGGGGATGCCGCTGGATCACATGTCCAACCTGACGCGACTGTTTCTCGGCACGCGCATCGAATGTGCCCAGTGTCACGATCATCCCTTCGAACCGATCAGCCAACAGGACTACTACCAACTCGCCGCCTATACCTATGGCGTCTCGGTCATGTATGGAGGCAGGTCCTATGACATCAACCAAGTCGATCAATGGCCGGCGCTGAAGCAACGCCTGCAGGAGGAGAATCCGGGTGACGATTTCGGTGTTTCTCTCAGCAGAACACTGGCTCCACTGAAGCGCCGGACGGTGGACACGGAAGGAGTCCTGACCTTCGGCGATGAATTCGTGGCGAATCCGGATCTTCGAGGCAACGAAGTCAGGTTCCAGACCTTGTTCGGAGACGAGACTTCCGCCGGCGTGGAAGATCGGCGCGAGGCGCTGGCGAAATGGGTGACTTCGCCAAGGAACCCCCGCTTCGCCAAAAATATCGCCAACCGCTTGTGGAAACGCGTGTTTGGAGTTGGGCTGATCGAGCCTGTGGACGGCCTTTCGCCAGTAGATCGAGCGGCGCATCCAGAGGTGCTCGATTTCATAAGCGAAACGATGGCGCAGCTTGAATTCGAGGAACGCGCGCTCCTGGCTGTGCTCTACAATTCGCGGCTGTATCAGAGTGAATCGATTCGCGAAGAATGGGATCCGGGCGTTCCCACGGAACTGCGTGGCCCCTGGCTGCGGCGACTGACGGCCGAGCAACTCTGGGATTCGATGCTGACTTTGTTGGTCCCGGATCTGGACGAACGGAAAGGTTCACGCGGCGATCTTTCCTATCTTCAAAAACTCGTCGACATGTCCCCGGAAGATCTCTGGGACCTGGCTGGGAAGCGATTGGAAATCAGGCGATGGCATTTGGAATATCAGAAGCGAATTCTGACTGCCGAGGAGGCGATCCGGATCGCGGAAGCGGCGCAGGACAAGGCAGAAGTCGAGCGGTTGCGAGCGAGGCAAGATGAATTGAGGCGCAAGCAATACGAGAGACCCTACCCAGATCGGCTACCATCCATTCCTCCGGAACCTGATCCGCGTTGGCGTTCCTTGCATGGCCTGCTTCGTGCCTCAGAACTCACTGCCCCATCCCGCCTCGGACATTTCCTCCGGTTCTTTGGACAATCGGACCGTCGCGAAATTGATGCCTCAAACGAGGATCCCAACGTGACGCAGTCCCTCGCCCTGATGAACGGAAATCTACCGCGGCAGGCCGCCGATTCGAAATCCTTCCTGCGACGAAGCCTGGCTGACATCGATGACGATTCTGCACGTGTCAGGGCGATCTACCAGACCATCCTCGTCCGTCGGCCGACAGACGAGGAAGCAGAAGTTTGTGGACGCATGTTCGAAACCAGCCCCACTCCGGAGGAGGACCTCGTTTGGGCGCTTCTCAATTCACCCGAATTCCTGTTCCAGCAATGACACGAAAGCAATTCATCAGAAACTTCGCGCGATCCTGCTTCGGTGTATCCGTCCTGCCGAACCTGCTTCACGCGGAACGCCCGGAGTCACCGCGAGCGAAAAGCGTGATCTACCTCTATTTGCGCGGTGGCCTCAGCCACGTGGATACCTTCGATCCCAAGCCGGGTAGGCCGGAAATGGCGGGCGTCGAAGCCATCAACACCAGCGCCGACGGCGTTCAGATCGGCGCCTGGTTTCCGAAACTGGCGAAGCAGATGCATCACGTCAGCCTCGTACGTTCCATGACATCCACCCAGGGCGTCCACGATCGTGGCACCTACCTTGCGCGCACGAGCTACTTCCAGACGCCGACCATCACCCATCCCACCCTTGGAGCGTGGGCGTTTCATGAACTGGGAACAATCAACCGGCAGCTGCCGGGCAACATCCTGATCAGTGGCAGCTCGAATCATCCAGGTGGCGGCTATTTCCCGACCCGATTTTCGCCATTGCCGATTCCGGATCCTGGCGCAGGCCTGCAGAACGCCAGCCTGCCGAACGGCGTGACTTCGGAAGACTTCCGCCGGCGCAGTGAACTGGTGGCTCAGTTAGGGCGCAACTTCGTCGAACGGACCGCGCATCGAAACGTCGCCGGGTATCGAAAGATGCGCGAAGAAGCCGCCGCTTTGATGCAGAGTGAGGATCTGAAAGCGTTCGACATTTCCCGGGAGGATCCGAAGACGCTGGCCGCCTACGGTTCAAGCGCCTTCGGCGAAGGCTGTGTGCTGGCGCGCCGCCTCGTGGAACAAGGTGTGCGCTGGGTGGAAGTCGAAGAAAGCCAGAACTGGGACACCCACAACCTCCATGTGGAAGACATGCGCCGCAAGACGCCCTCGGCCGATCAGGCCATGGCGGCGTTGCTGGAAGATCTGCATCAGCGTGGCCTGCTGGAAAGCACCCTCGTCGTGATGGCCACCGAGTTCGGGCGCTCGCCGAAGATCGACGGCAACACCGCCGGTCGCGGTCATCACCCGGCCGCATTCACCTGGTGGCTGGCGGGGGGGGGAATGAAGGGCGGCTATGCTCACGGGCAAACCGACAAATCCGCAGATCGCGTCAGCGAATCTCCCGTCCGGATGCCGGACTTCAATGCGACGATCGCAAAAGCGTTGGGTATGGATTTGGACAAGACGACGTTATCGCCCTCAGGACGCCCGTTTAATCCGGGAAATGACGGGAATGTAGTAGGTGATCTGTTTGCCTGAAAGGGGAGAGTCCAATCACCATCAACCCGACCAGCACATGATAAGTGCGTTCCTCACGTCGGCTCATGGGATGCGATTGAGGGTGTAGTAGGCTTGCGCGTGCAGGAGCGGCTTTCCGTCTTTCCCCTTCAGCTTCGCGACATCGAGTTCGTGGACGTAGCCTTCCCGGAGGCCTTCAATTGTGAGGTCGACTGACAGTCCGTCCTTGCCGGGCTTGGCGGTCGTGATTTTCAGGTTTTTGGTGTCGACCTCTTCGCTGCCGTAGCTGGAATGATATTTATAGGTGTAGCTGATGAGCGAATAGTTTTTAGGGTTCTTCGCCACGGTTGCGTTGACCGGTGTGGTAAAGGTCAGATGGAAGCCGTCTTTGCGCGCTTCCATGGTCTTGATTTCGAAGGGAATTTTCTGGTTCCAGACGATCCGCTGGAGTCCGTAGCTGCGCGTGCCGAGGGAGTTCCAGCCCCGGTTGCTTTGACCGACAAACATCGAGCCGTCTTTGCCCCATTCCATACGGAGGGCGGCGCATTGCAGTCCTTCGCGGAAACGGAAGCAGGCGCCCTGGTATTGGCCTTTCACCTTTTCAAGGAAGACGCGGGAGACAAAACTCATGGTGAACTCGCCGACAAACAACTGGCCGGGAAAGGGACCGAAGCCGCCTTTGGTGGTGTCGCACAAGACGTCCGTGCTGCTCATACCGACTTTGCGATAGGGGAACCATACTGCGGGGAGCTGGTAAGGGCCGACTTTCTTGGCGGCCTGAGCGACGGTGAGGCCGGAGGGGAGTTTGCCGTCGATCTTGAAGGTGGCACCGGGGAGTTCGGTGAACTTGAGTGAATCGGCGTGGCCGTGGAAGGCGCCCTTCTTCACGTGCACCAATGGGCAGGTCGGAAACCAGTTGCCTTGTTGATCGGTCGCGAAGATGTCGCCGGCGAGGTTCATGCCGATGCCACTCGGAGAACGAAAGCCACCGGACATCGGGGACATCTGGCCTTGGGGCGTCACCCTAAAACTCCAACCGCGAAACTTGTTGTCGGACATGTTCGGACCCTTGCCGATGTTACAGTTGAGCGTGATCCAGGCGTTGCCGTCCTGATCGAACTGCGGGCCGTAGGCGTATTCGTGATAGCTGCCGCTTACGCCCCAACCTTTGGCGACGGTCATGTATTCGTCCGCGGTGCCGTCCTTGTCGCGGTCGGCGATGCGGGTCAGTTCGGTGCGTTGAACCGTGTAGAGCGAGCCGTTGCGCCACGCCAGTCCCAGCGGTTCGTGCAGGCCGGTGGCGAAGGGTGTGTATTGCGCCTTCTTCGGATCGTAGGCGTCGGAGATCATCCAGATCTCTCCCTTGCGCAGCGCGATGGCCAGATCGCCATTTGGCAGGCGGGCCATGCCGCTGATCTCAAGCTTCAGATCTTCCGGGAAATCGTAGGTCTGTAACTCGTAGTAGCTGTTTTCGCGATCGGCCTGGTCATTGGCTGAAGCCGGGCCCGAGCTCATGACCACAGCCGTGAGTAAGGCAAAGATTGATTTGAGACTGTTCATGTGACGAATTGCTGTTTCGGGGAACACGGTTCTGGACGGGTGGTTACCAGGCGTAGGTTACGGTCGCGCTGGAGGAACCGACTTGGATCTGCAGATGGTTGCCATCGGCGGTTGTCAGCACCCGGGCTGGGGCAGGGGTTTTGATCCTGAGTTTGTTGTTGGCCATCCAGTCTGCGCCGGCCTTTACGATCGACTTGCCGTTGGCGACCTCGATCCATTTGGTCTCCGACTGATCGCCGCTGGTCTTGGTCAGCGTCCGGGTCAGCCCTTTCCCACTGATTCCCACCGGCAGCAATGTGTCGGTAAACTTGTCGCCGCCGACGCGGTAGTGAAAGACGGGATGGCCGGTGCGCAAGTCGAGTTGGTAGCCTTCAAATTTCGCGATGTTGTTCTGCTCGTGGACGGGTTGGTTGGGCTGGATCGCGATGACGTTCTCTCCCTCAGGTTTGGCCAAGGGGGTAAAGCGATCGTGCCAGGTGCCTTCGGCATCCAGGAACTTCCCGGTCCAGGCCAGCGCCCAACGCGGGTTCTGCGAATCGAACGCGGCATGGGTCGCAGCGGGATAGCCCACCGCAATGGCGTGCATTCCGACGCCTTCCATGAAGGTGCGGAACACGATCGGTTTGTCGGTCGGCTTTACGAGGAAGTCGCCCTTCGTCTCCAATCCCTCGGGGAGTCGCGATTGGTCAAGTTCGTTGAGATAGACCCAGATGCTGTCGATCTGCCGCGCGGTGCTGTTGCCATTGCCTTTCAGCATAGGTTTTCCTTTTGGCCAGAACGAAGGCATCCGCGTGCCGGGACGAAACTTCGCGGGATCAATCACATAGTCGCGGAACCATGCGGGACGTAATCTCTTGGCGGCATGGGCGAGGTCCATCGACTGGATGCCGAGAGACTTTTTGCCGTTCAACTTGTGGCAGGTGATGCAGCTCAGCCCCTTGATTCCCAAGAGTGCGCGCCCCCACATGTTACGGCCGACCTGAAACTCCTCTCCATCGCGCGCGGTGGGTTCTTCGTTCGGATCAAAATCGGCTTTGGCGAATCCGGCTGCAAGAAAGGTGGCGTGGGCTTCCCCAAAGTTCGGCATGCGCGTCACCATGTAGGGTCGCGCCGGCAGTTTGCCCTGAATGACTTGCTCCATCGCGCTGTGCTGCAGCTTACGGCCGACTCCGGTCAGGATCGGTGGAACGCGTCCTTCATCTCCGAGATCGGAGCCGGAGCTGACGAAATACTTCAGGCGCTGATCATCGGGACCACCGAGATCATCGCGTTGATGACAGGCGTAGCAGTTCAGCGAAATCATTCGGCGATGATTGTAATCAATCGGCTTGATCGGCGAGGTGCTGCCGAGATTCATCAGCGCGGAAGTCAGTGCCCGTCGTTGAAAATCATCCAGATCATACCAGGGGATCTTTCTCTTCTCCGGTCGTTTGCTCAAACAGCCGCCGAGCTTTCCAGCCAGTGCGGCGAGCGGCTTGGCTGGTATACGGCCGGAGATCAGTTTCCCTTGAACTTTCACGTCGTGACACGAGGCACAGCCCAGTGTTCCGAAGAGGCTTTGTCCCGTTGTGATAGGGTCGTTGCGCACGATCGTGGGTGAATTCCCGGGGACAGGATCCCCGAGCAGATAGCCCACCAGATCAACGAGTTCCTTCTCGTTCAGTGGCACCTGCGGCATTCGTCCATCCGGTCGGGACTCGTGAGGGTTCTTCAGAAACGCCAACAGGCCGGCTCGGGTGAATCGATTACCCAGCTTCCCAAGCCTGACGGAAACCGTTCGCACATCCGCGGCTTGGACCTGTTCACCTGCGATGGTCTTGGCGAAATCTGCCCGTGGTTCGTGGCACGCGACACATCCGACCGAATGATAGAGCTCGCGACCGAGTGCTTTGTTTGGGGTGTGACTGGCCGTTGCCCCATCAATTCCCGGAGCCAGATTTGTGAGGAATTGCGCGAGTGCTTCAGCGTTTGCGGCCCGCTTGTTTTCGGGCAGCGTTGCCAGCAAGTCTGGCATGCGTGTGCCCGACTTCGAGCTATGGGGATTGGCGAGCCATTGCCGCAGGTAGTCCTGTCTCAGATTTGCAACTGCGTGGGCGAGGTCTGGTGCGGGCGTTACCGGGATTTGTTTTGCCAAAGCGTCACCAGGTTGGTGGCAGTTCACGCAGTGCAGTTCCGTCAGCAGGATTTCCCCGGCTTCAACGAGATCGGTCTGATCCGACCGATACAGCCGGTCGACACTGAGAACTACCGGAGCCGCACTGGCACTACCGGCAATGAGTAAAACTAAGCCTAGGCGCCACATGAGCTGAATCAGGTCTGGGCCTTGTCACGGGCTTCGTCGAGCATCTTCATCCACGGGCCCATGTAGTGGCCGTGATCCCAGAAGGTGCGGCCACTTACCAGGTTCCCGTCGATGACACAGGGTTCATTGACAAACGTTCCACCGCAGACTTCGAGGTCGAATTGGCACTTTGGTACGGTGGCCATGCGGCGGCCTTTCACGCGACCGGCGCGAGCGGGAATCTCCACGCCGTGACAGACGCTGGCGATGGGCACGTTCTTATCGAAGTAGTATTGGGTGATCCGAATCAGATCTTCGTCCTCGCGGATGTATTCCGGTGCGCGCCCGCCGCTATAGAAGATGCCCAGATATTCCTCAGGCTTGATGTCCTTGAAGGCGATGTCGGCGGGCATGGTGTAACCTTCCCATTCCTTGGTGATGGTCCAGCCGGGCTTCACCTGATGCATGACCATCTGGTAGTCCCGCTTTTCCGGGGCGGCGATGATGGGTTTGTAGCCGCCTTCGATCAGGCGGAAATAGGGGTACATGGTGTCGACGGTCTCGGAGGCGTCGCCAATGATGATGAGTACTTTGTGTTCCATTCGATGTGTTCTTAAGCTTCGAACTCCAATCTCAAAAATCCAAATAAAATCCAATCATCAATCGGGCAACGACGCCAAATGTAGCCGCAAGCGTGAGCGAGCAGATCGGGGTCGTTGTCAGGGCGGTCGGGTTCATATTAGATTTTGAAGATTGAAGCCTATTTGGAGATTGAGTTTTGGAGCTTGGAGTTTCTCAACCAAGCGTCTTCAGAATGTTTTCGAGATATGCCCGCCCACGATTGATCTCAGCAGTCGTTTCCTTGGCTGTCGGCAGAATCGGAATGCCGCGCGGAACAGGATGCATGAAGATTTGGGTGAAGCCGCGATAATTGATTTTCTGCAGGGCCGCCACGGATGGCGCGAAATCCAGATCCCCCCGACCGGGCAGTTGCAGAAGTTCCTGTTCCTTTGGCAGTTTCTTGGAGCAGCCCATGCCGTGTTGCCAAGCGTAGTACATCTCGATCGTATTGCCAAGTTGCCCGATCAGTTTGGCGAAGCCCTGGGCGTCGACACCGAGATCCTCCAGATGATACGGAGCGAACGCAATCTTGAGATTCTTGGAAGAACGAAATTCCATCAGCCACTTCAATGAATCCGCTGAATCGATGAGGTTGTTGGCGTGGTTCTCAATCGCGATGATGACGCCGTGCTCTTCGGCCACGGCGACGTGCGGTTTCATCTTTTCGGCAAAGGTTTTCACCGCTGCCTTAAGCGCATCGCCTTTCAGCTTCCTTGGTCCGCTGCCTCCGCAAACCATCATTTTGCAGCCAAACTTCTTTGCCACCGCCATGTCCTTGCCAAGCCCCATCGGGCCCAGATCGTAGTGGGTCAGACAACTCAGCCTCACCTTGTGCTGCTTGAGCATGGTCGCAACTTTCTCGTGGCCCAGTTCCTCCATCTGCTCGCGTTGATTCCCGTGAACCTTCGGCCAGATGTCGATGTGGCCGGCTCCGGTCTTGCGGGTTTCTGACAGGATTTCACCGAGCGGGAGTTTTCCATACATCGATGAACCGACGATGTATTTGAATTTGAATCCGCTCTTCTTGGCGGCTTGCGCGAACTGGGTTGAAGTCGCGGCGGCAACGGTGCCGAGGGCGAGTTGTTGGGTAAACTGTCTTCTGTTCATAGAGATTTTTTCGGTTTGGGAACTGCTGAATCATCACCGGGCGTCCACCAGTTGTCCAACCGGGATCGTAACTTGCGGATGCGGGTCTGCTGTTTTGGATCGCGGGCGAGATTGGTTTGTTCATTCGGATCTGTGGAGACCTTATAGAGAGCGGGTTTGCCCAGATAGTCACCCCAAGGCTTCGCCCCCTGTTTCGCATGTGGAACGATGAGTTTGAAGTTCCCTTCGCGTACCCAGCGATAGGCAAGATCCTGCGAAGGATGGCCAAGCGCCGTGGCATCGCCGGGATAGATCTCGCCAAAAACCGGGCGGTCTTTTAGATCCACGACGCCCTTGGCTGAGACCATCAGATCCACGCCGGGAAGACCGGGCATCCGCTCTTCGATCCCAATGGCCGAGAGAATCGATGGAACGAGATCTACCGAACTGCAAAGCTGTTTATGGGTGGCGGGTTTGGTGACTCCGTCCCAGCGCAGCAGGATCGGAGTCCGCAGCCCATCTTCGAAGGGTGAACGTTTGCTCTCCTTGGTGTGAAAGAAGAAATCCTTCGCCGTCTTGTGCTTGCGGGTTCCGGGCGTCCAACCGTTGTCGACGACGAAGACGAACAGGGTGTCGTTTGCGAGTCCCTTGGCTTCCACGTAGTTCACCAATTCACCGACCGTGTCATCGAACTGGGAGATCGAAGCGAGGTAGGGAACACGATGTTCGGGGATACCAGGTTTGTTGCGGTAGCGATCAAAATACTTCTTCGGAGAATCGTGGGGCTGATGTGGCAGATACGGCGCATACCAGACAAAGAAGGGATTCTTCCCGGCGCAATCATCGATGAAGTCATAAATCGGCTTCATGGTTTCGCGCCCGATTGTGAGTCCCCAATCGCCGTTACCATGGGCTGCTTTCTTGCCACTGGCCAAAGTGCGAACCCCACCAAACGTCTGCCCGGGAGGCGGTTCGAGGATTGTCATGCCGTCAGTAAAACCCGCGTTGGCGTAGTGCCCCTCCCAAAACTTGCCGGTTTGCAGGCAACGGTAACCTTCATTTGCCAGCACCCTCGGCAATGTCCGTGCCGTCTTGATCAGGTAGAATGATTCACTGCGCAATTGGACGTATTCGTCGACGGATCGCATCTTGTTGAAGCGACTGTTTCCCGGCGGTGGGTGGTTGTGGTGAATCCCGCTTTGATGCGGGTAGAGTCCCGTGAGCATGGATGCCAGCGAGGGACTGCAAACACTCGTTGGCACATAGCCGTTTACGTAGCGGGCGGACTGAGAAGCGAGGCGGTCGAGGTGAGGCGTCAGCGCCTCCTTGCTACCCATGAACCCAAAGTCGCGATAGGTCTGATCATCGGAGATGATCATGACGACATTTGGACGAACTGCACTGCCCCATACTGTCGTGCACAGGAGCGAGAGGATCACGAGGCGGACTCGCAAGCTCGTCCCTCCACCGCATGCCGAGCGCAACCACTGGAGGGACGAGCTGGCGAGTCCGTGGTTTTCCAATGGGGAAGAATCTACCACAATTTCTTGGAGGCAATTGCCGCACCTTCAGCAAGGTTCTTGAACTTCGCCCAAACGATAGAGGGATGTATTTCTTGCTCAGTCGCAGCGAAAGACGCAAAGCCACAGTCACTTCCACCCATCACGTTTTCTCGTCCGACCACTTCGGCAAAGCGGATCAGGCGTTGGGCGATCAGTTCAGGATGTTCGACCAAAGGCGTTGAGTGGGAGATGACGCCCGGGATAATCGATTTGCCCGCTGGTACTTTCACGTCCTTCCAGACGGTCCATTCGTGTTCATGACGTGGATTGCCGGCCTCGAAGAGATAGGCTCCGGCATTTACCTTGAGCATGATGTCGACGATGTCCGACAGATTCATCTCGTGCACGCGGGGCCCGATGTTGATGCCGTAGCAGGTGTGGAAACGAACGCGTTCTTCGGGCAGTCCCCTCAGTGCGTGATTCAATGCTTCAACCCGGAGTTCGGCCCACTTGCGGCAGTCTTTGACCGAGAGTTCAGGGCGGGAGATGTAGTAGGTGAGCAATCGCGGATCATCGATCTGCAGGACGATGCCGGCATCGGTGATGGCCTTGTATTCCTCGTGCATGGCCTCGGCGATTGCAAAAAGGTAGGCCTCCGCGGAATCGTAGTATTCGTTCGGCTGCTGGCCTTCCACATCCGAGGGCGAGACGGCGCTCATGAAGATTTCTTCCGCGTTCGATTTCTCTGCCGCTACCTTCACATTGGCAATGTCGCGGGTAACCGCTTTGTGGCCGCAGTATTTTACCGGCCCGGTACAGACCAGCTTCACCGGTTGGGCCACCAATCCCTCCCGGCCTTTCCGATGGGCGTCGTAAAATTCGGGGAATGCGATTGTTTCGCGTGATTCGATCCAGAGATCTTCGCCCTGCTTATCGCTGGGCGAAAAGCCTTCGAGCCGCTCGGCGATGTAGGTCAGAAAACTCGACTTGCTCTGTTCCCCATCGCAGACGATGTCGATACCGGCCTCGGACTGTCCCTTGACGATGTCTGACACCGCATCGCGGACGGAAGATTCGAAAACATCGGTGTCGTAGTCATCGCCCCGTTCCTTGGCCCAGAGAAGGTCCAAAACATTGCGGGGCCGGGCGAGACTCCCGACGTGGGTGGTGAGAATGCGGTCAGTGCTGCGTTTCATGAGCTGGCATCACCTTAGCCGCTTGTTCCTTTTTGTCTGTGCAGGTATTCTGCACAGCTTATCAGGTTTTCCGTCACATGAAATCAGAGGGTAAACGTATCCGGCGGGTGGCGGTCCTGGTCGAAACAACCCGTACCTACACGCGGGAACTGTTGGCCGGGGTTCGGCGATATGTGGCGCAGCATGGTCCGTGGTCGGTGTTTCTGGAATTGCGCGCGCTTGATTCATCCCCACCGCCTTGGCTGAAGAACTGGGATGGCGATGGTATTCTCTCGCGTACATTCACCCAGAAGATGGCCGACGTGATCACAGCCACCGGGCTGCCGACAGTCGAACTGCGCTCGACGAACCTGCGGCATGCCTTTCCCTTCGTCGGCGTGGACAACAGCGAAGTCGGACGAACCGTGGCGGAACATTTCCTTGAGCGCGGCTACCACCAGTTCGGCGTTTACAGCCTACACACCGAAACGTTCTTCCAGGAACGGGCGCGCAATTTCGTGAAGACGGTTGAAGCCGCCGGATACGACTGTGCCGAATTGCCGGAACGTACTTCGGACAAGGCGCGAGACTGGGAGAAGAGCCAGACCCGACTGATCGACTGGCTTACCCGATTGCCAAAACCGGTCGGAGTCTTTGCTGGCAACGATCAACTCGGCGTCCGCGTTCTGGAAGCCTGTCAGCGAGCAGGGATCGCGGTACCGGAAGAAGTCGCAGTGGTCGGATGTGAAAACGAAGAGACGCTTTGCGCCTTCGCGTCTCCCGCTTTGACCAGTGTCCAATTCGATGGTGCCGCCGTCGGTTACCAGGCGGCGGAAGTGTTGGATCAGATTATGAAAGGCGGCCGCCCGCCGAAACGCCGCAAGCTCGTCCCAATCCGGCACATCGTCGTTCGCGAATCCTCGGACGAATCGGTGATCAACGATCATCTCGTAGCCGAAGCCGCCCGCCTGATTCGCGAACACGCCGGATCGGGAATCAATGTCGAAGATCTCTGCCGCCGATTGAATGCCTCCCGCAGCACCTTGGAGCGGCGCATGAAAGCGGCTCTCAAACGTACCCCTAAAGAGGAGATTCTTCGCATCCGGTTCCGCGAGGTCGAACGACTCCTCCGCGATACCGATCTGCCGATCGAAGCGATTGCGGAACAGACGGGGTTCGTTCACAGCCACTATCTGCAGGCAACGTTTAAGCAACGCCGCGGTGAAACACCTGGTGCGTATCGAAAGCGGTTTGTGAGAATTGGGTTCGGCTGACCCGTTGGAGTTCACACTTTAGTGTGCAGGCCGTGCAACGCCCATTCGCGTTCAGTCAGTCCGCCACGGTCTCCACACCGTCGTTGCTCATCTTGGAGCCTGAGCCGCGATCTCTCGTGGAATCTAAAGCGGAACAGATTCCACGCACCCAAGAGTCGCTTTGCGACTCACACACTAAAGGTTGAACTCCAATGAATCCTCGGCGTGATCATATCTCAATCTGAAACTTGTTTATCATTCGGGTATCGAAAAGGGGTGAGTAGAACGAAGATTGCGACCGGGCAGCGTTTCGGTAGTTTCTCCGCATGCTTCAATCTGTCCCTATTCGAACTGCGCTCTATCTGGCGCTCGTTGGATTTGTGTCCAACGCGTGGTCGGATGGACCGTTGTTTGAGAAAGACATCCGCCCGATCCTTCGTGAACATTGCTATGATTGTCATGGGGCGGAGAAGGAGTTGAAAGGTGAGCTCGATCTTCGGCTGCGGAGATTCATGGTGCAGGGAGGGAAAAGTGGTCCCGCCATTGTGCCCGGCGATCCGAGTGCGAGTCTGTTGATCGAGCGGATCCGCGGAGGTGAGATGCCTCCCAGCGGCAAGGCAGTTCCTGCCGAACAGATCGCAATCATCGAAAACTGGATCGCAGCCAAGGCTCCAACGGCCAGACCTGAGCCGGCGAGCATTGGGAGTGGCCTGGGCGTGACAAAGGAGGAACGCGATTATTGGGCGTTTCAACCCATTCGGCGCCCGTCTATTCCTGCCTACGAGAAGGAGGATCGGGCGCGAACTCCGATCGATGGGTTGTTGTTGCAGCGGCTGAAAGGGAAGGGCGGCACATTCTCTCCTGATGCGAGCAAGTCTTCCCTCATTCGTCGGGCCTACTTTGGCCTGATTGGATTGCCCCCGAGTGCGGACGCGGTGCGAAAGTTTTCGGCCAACAAATCAGCCACGGCCTACGAGCAGCTGATCGATGAATTGCTCAAGTCCGAGCACTACGGTGAGCGCTGGGGACGGCACTGGTTGGATGTGGCCGGTTATGCCGACAGCGAAGGGGTTACCCAGAAAGATACGGTTCGTCCGCATGCCTGGCGTTATCGGGACTACGTGATCCGGTCGCTCAACTCGGACAAACCCTTCGATCGTTTCATCGTGGAACAACTCGCGGGCGATGAGCTGGTGCCGCCGCCCCACGCCTATCTGTCGCCGGACAAGATCGAGCTGCTGACGGCGACCGGTTTTTTGCGGATGGCGGCCGATGGGACGGATGGCGGGGGCAATACGCAGATGGGTCGGAACCAGGTGGTGACCGATACGCTGAAGATTGTTGCCTCTTCATTGCTCGGTCTGTCCGTGGGCTGCGCCGAGTGTCATGACCACCGCTACGACCCGGTCTCCCAGAAGGACTATTACCAATTCCGTGCCATTTTTGAGCCGGCCTTTATGGGTGGAGGGTGGCGCACACCCGGCCGCCGCAAGGTTTCGCTCTACACTGCGGCGGATCGCAAGAAGGCGAATGAGATCAAGCTTGAGGCGGACATTGTCATCAAGGCTCGCGCGAAAAAGCGGATCGAATTTGTTAAGGCGGCGTTTGAAGTGGAACTGAAGAACTATCCGATGGCCTTGCAGGTCAGTCTGCGCGATGCCTACGAAACACCGGCCGCGAAACGCTCGGCAGCCCAGAAGAAACTGCTCACGGACAATCCCGCGGCAAACGTCAGCTTGGGAAGCCTGTATCAGTTCAATCCGAAGGCGGCGGAGGAACTCAAAAAGTTCGATGCGCAGATCAAGGCGGTGTTGGCCAAGCAGCCGAAGGAGGAGTTTGTCCGCGTGATGAATGAGACGCCCGGCAAGATTCCGGTCACGAAGATCTTTCATCGTGGGGATCCCCGTCAACCGACCGACGAAGTGGGACCGGCGGCGCTTACCATTGCGTCCCCGCCTGATCAGCAGCGTGAATTCGTGAGTGATGATCCTCATGTGCTGACTACCGGGCGACGTCTCGCCTATGCGCGCTGGCTGACCAGTGGACGTCATCCCCTGACTGCGCGGGTCATCGTCAATCGGGTGTGGCAGCAACACTTCGGCCGGGGGCTGGTCGCCACGCCGGACGAATTTGGCGTTCTGGGTGAAGCACCTTCACATCCGGAATTGCTCGACTGGTTGGCGGATGAATTCATGTCTTCCGGTTGGAGCCTCAAGCAACTGCACCGCACGATCATGACATCGACCGTGTATCGTCAGGCTTCCAAGTTGGATTCTGATCGGGCGGGTGTGGATCCGGACAATCAACTCTATTGGCGCAAACCGGTAATTCGATTGGATGCCGAACTGGTCAGAGACGGCATGTTGTCCGCCAGTGGCGCCTTGGATCCGACCCTGTTTGGCCCACCCATCGAGGTGAAAGAGGACGGCGAAGGACAGGTGATCGAGGCAGTCGAGCCCACGCGGCGCAGTCTGTATGTGCAGGTCCGCCGCAGCCAGCCGCTGTCGATGTTGACCGTCTTTGACGCACCGGTCATGGAGGTCAACTGCGCTCAGCGGCCTTCTTCAACCGTCGCGCCCCAATCCCTGTTGATGATGAACAGCGAATTTGTTCTGAAGCAGGCAGAGAAGATGGCTGATCGCGTTCTGAAGGAATCGCCGCTCAATCCACTGCCAAAGAGCAAATTTGATTTTGCAAGACTGGCAGCGGTCATGCGGGGTGGTTGGGAGTTCGGTTACGGAACGTATGATCCGAAAGTTAAGCGTACGAAGGGTTTTGCGGTACTGCCCTACAAGGACAAGACGTATTGGAAGGGGGGCACGAACATGCCGGACCCCAAACTGGGCTGGGTCAGTCATTGGTCTGGAGGCGGGCATCCGGGCAAATTCGCGGCAGTCCGGCGTTGGACCAGTCCGGGCACGGGCAAGGTGTCCGTCACCGGTCTGCTCAATCATCCCTCCACCAACGGCAATGGTGTCATCGGCCGAATTATCTCCAGTCGTGAAGGTTTGCATGGCGAATGGACGCTGAAGACGAGTGAGGCGAAAACGGAATTGAAAGATCTCAATGTGCAAGCGGGTGATACCGTGGATTTTCTCGTGGACCCGGCGGGATCAGTCACTTCGGATGGGTTTGGCTGGAAGATGACTATCACGCTCGTGCCCGAGTCTGGAAAACCTACCGTTTGGGATTCTGTCAAAGGGTTCTATTCTGCCGACAGTTTCAAATCACTTACCCCCGACACCCTGCCGGCGCGCGTGGCTCGCGCTTGGGAGTTGGCCTACGGCCGCGGACCCAGGGGTGCTGAACTGGATTCCGCGCTCGCGTTCATCAGTCGACAGTTGCAACACCTGTCTGCCAATCCGGTCGACAAACGTGAGCCGATCCGATTGGCCATGGCGAACCTCTGCCAGTCGTTGCTCAATTCAAACGAATTCCTTTATATTGACTAGATCCTGACCATGGACCCGACCGATCCGATCACCTCGCTGAATCTAACCAGCCGCCGCGAATTCCTCTCCCGGAATGCGATGGGCATTGGTGGAGTGGCCTTGGCCTCCCTGTTGGCGCAGGAAAAACTGCTGGCGACGCCGGCGTCCAAACCCGTGGCGGCGCAGTCGTTCGACACCCATGCGCGTCCGGCCCTGAACCAACCCCGGGCGAAGGCGATGATCTCGCTCTTCATGCATGGCGGCCCTTCGCACATGGATCTCACCGATCCGAAACCGGAACTGAACAAGCGCAGCGGCGAACCGTATTCCGGGGACGTCAGATTCAGCTTCATCAATCGCGCGAGCAAGGCGCTCATGGGGTCGAAGTGGAAATTCAAACCGCACGGCCAATGCGGGACGGAATTCTCCGAACTGCTTCCCCACATCGCCGGCATTGCAGACGATATCAGTCTGGTTCGTTCGATGCACACCGGGCACAACGGTCACGAGGTATCCATCCGCTATTGGCACAACGGCATTCCCAGCGCGTTGGGCCGACCGAACCTCGGTGCCTGGCTCAGTTACGCACTCGGTTCGGAGACCGACAATCTGCCGGCCTACATGGTGCTCAAGGATCCCGGTGGGAACCCGACGGACAGTGTTCACAACTGGACGAACGGCTGGATGCCGCCGCTCTATCGCGGGACCGTTTTGCGGGCCAAGGAACCCCGCATTCACAACCTCACTCCGCCGGAATATTTGCGGGGCGAGTTGCAGCGTCAGAATCTGGATTTCCTCCGTTCCCTCAATGAACGCCATCTGGCTGCGAATCCCGGCGAGCGTGATCTCGAAGCGCGTATTGAGAGCTACGAACTCGCGGCCCGGATGCAGATCGCCGCGACCGAGGCGCTTGATATCTCCGGTGAAAGCGCCGCCACCCGAAAACTCTACGGCATCGATGAGAAGGTGACCGAGGAATACGGTAAACGCTGTCTGATCGCGCGACGCCTGGTCGAACGCGGAGTGCGCTTTGTGCAACTCTTCCTGGCCGGCCAACCTTGGGACAACCACAACACCATCAGCAAATACCTGCCGGCGGTCTGTGCCCGCACCGACAAACCCGCGGCGGCGCTCGTTCGCGATCTCAAGGCCCGTGGATTGCTCGATACGACGATCGTGCATTGGGGCGGTGAGATCGGTCGTCTGCCGGTGACGGAGAATCACGGCAGTGCAGAAAAGGCCGGTCGCGATCACAACGGCCAGGGATTTTCATGCTGGATGGCCGGGGGCGGATTCAAGGGGGGGCTGGCATATGGTGAAACCGATGAGTTCGGCCACAAGGCCGTCTCCGACATCGTCACTCCGAATGACTATCAGGCGACCGTTTTGAATCAGTTTGGCCTCGATCACTCGCAGCTGACCTTTCAATACAATGGCCAGGAGAAATCGCTGACC
Organism: Limisphaerales bacterium; assembly: GCA_047608975.1. Taxonomy (GTDB): domain Bacteria; phylum Verrucomicrobiota; class Verrucomicrobiia; order Limisphaerales; family JAYPXF01. The sequence goes on from JBLFYM010000084.1 coordinate 25,895, forward strand.
AACAATCGAAAATGTCGCGTTGTCAGCGAACTGCTCAATAGTTGATTACTGGCCAGCTCACCCGAACGGGTCGATGGCTTGGAAGCCCGTGCCAACTGCTGGGGGTAAAAGAATTGGACCCAAAGGGAGGTTTGATTTCGGGTAAAACTTCCCTTAAGTTCCCGCCCCTTGCCCGCTGGGCGGGTGATACGATGCAGGTTCAGATTCTAAAATCGAAGGTTCACAAGGCCCGGGTAACCGGTGCCAGCGTGGATTACGAAGGCAGCCTTACGATCGCCAGCGATCTGATGGAGAAGGTGGGACTGGTGCCGTATGAAAAGATCCTCTGTGGGAACATGGGGAATGGTGAACGATTCGAGACCTATGTCATCCCCGGTGCCGAAGGCTCGGGTGCGATCGAGCTGAACGGCGCGACCGCGCATCTGGGCAAGATCGGGGATCAGATCACGATCATGGCCTTTGCCTTGGTGGATGCGAAGACGGCGCGGGACTGGAAGCCGCGGGTGGTCGTGCTGAACGAGGACAATACGATCAAGTTCGATCGGACCTGACTCGGATCACACACTTTGAAAATTTTCCCGGAGCTCAGTCGAGCAACCTCTCCACCTACCATAATTGATCAGATGCCGGTTCGCATCTTGTGAGTTTTTGATTAAAACGATTCCCAGATGAGATCAGCGCGTTGCGAAGCATTGAGTCGGTACCGGTTGGTCGGGTGGCTCCCGGTGGTTGTGGCTCTGCTGGCCGGCGTCGGTCGGTCTGCTGCCGCGGTGGAGGAACCTGCGTCGATCGGTTCCCGGGTTGAGTTGTTTACGGATGAGGTCCTGATCGATTCGATGAAGGACGTCGAACTGAGGCTACATTCTCCGACCAAAGCGCCGCGCCCGCAATCACCGTTGCCGGAGCATCACTACATCACGGTGATCAGATCGGAAAATCGGTATCAGGCTTACTGGCGGGGAAAGGATCCGGGCTTTGCCGGAAAAAAAACGTCGGGCGATGGGG
>JBLFYM010000085.1:0-26864 GCA_047608975.1 Limisphaerales bacterium
AGCTCGCCGTGTCGCTCATCGCTGAGCCACTGACTGAAGCGATCGGCAGATTCCGGCGCTGCGGCGGAGGTGAAGCGACAGTCGTTGAATCCCAGGGCGAGTGCCTTCTGTCGAATGGATTCCTTCACCGGAAGAACTCAATCCCGCTGCGATGCGCGGAATTGATGTACGATATTTACCGAGATCTCGCGGATCGAACGCAGTTCAGTGCTGACCAGCACATCCGCCCGTTTGTAGTAGCCTTCCCTTGCTTCGAGGAGACTGCGGATCTTCCCGAGCGGATCGTCGGTTTGGAGCAGTGGTCGATGGAGTTGGTGTTTCGTGCGTTCGTGTATCGCTTCGGGAGAAGCCCAGAGACATACCACCAAGGAATTCTCTTTCAGAAGTTCAAGATTGTTTCCATGCGTGATCAATCCACCGCCGGTGGCGATGACCCGATCGTTCCAATCCCGCATTTCCTCCAAAAGCTTTGCTTCGAGTTGCCGGAACTGGGGTTCTCCGGCCGTGGCGAAGATCTCGGGAATCTTCATCCCGGTGCGCTCCTCAATCAGTTCATCGGTATCGACAAATTCGAATCCGAGATCCTGCGCCAGCTGTCGCCCGACGGAGGATTTCCCCACACCCATGAAGCCGACCAGAGCGATGTTCTGTATGGCCCGTGCAGCGATCACTTCGGAAGCGTAATGGTGTCTCCCGTTGGTGGCACGCCTATTCGGGGTGGGCGATCGGGAGAAGGACGTGGACGCAAAAAAACAGCCGCACCAGGCGGCTGTTTCTCGAAAGGTTGTGAAGATGCTTTAGAGGAAGTCGTTGATCAGGTTCTCAAGGAATTCCTGACGTCCGCTTTCGTTCCGCGGTTCCTTCGCTCCCAGGGTGTATTTTTCCAACTGCTTGAAGCCGACCTTGCCGGATTCGATCTTCGCGCCGATGCCCTCATCCCAGGAGCGGTAACGATTCTTTACGAAGCCCTCAAGGCGTCCGTCTTCACGAATTGCGGCAGCGATCTTCAGGCCGCGGGCGAAGGCGTCCATACCGCCGATGTGGGCGTAGAACAGATCGATGGGCTCGAAGCTTTCGCGTCGAACCTTGGCATCGAAGTTCACTCCGCCGGTCTTGAATCCGCCGTGCTTCATCAGGGACAGCATACATTGCGTGGTGAGGTAGATGCTGGAAGGGAACTGATCGGTGTCCCAACCCAAGAGTTCATCACCGGTGTTTGCGTCGATTGATCCGAGAGCATCAGCGGCTCCGGCAACTTCCATCTCGTGTTGCATGGAATGTCCGGCGAGCGTGGCGTGGTTGGTCTCCAGATTCAGTTTGAAATCATCCTTCAGACCGTAGGTGCGCAGGAAGTTCAGACAGGCTGCCGCATCGGAATCATACTGATGCTTGGTGGGTTCCTTGGGCTTGGGTTCGATGTAGAACTGTCCTTTGAAACCGATCTGTTTCTTGTAGTCGGCCGCCATGTTCAGGAACGCTCCGAGGTGATCCACCTCGCGCTTGATGTCGGTGTTCCAGAGTGAGGAATAACCTTCGCGGCCACCCCAGAAGGTGAAGCCTTCACCGCCGAGCGCTTTGGTCACATCCATCGCCTTTTTGACCTGCGCCGCCGCGTAGGCAAAGACCTCCGCATTGCAGCTGGTTGCGGCGCCGTGCATGTAGCGGGGATTGGCGAACAGGCAGGCGGTGCCCCACAGGAGCTTGATGCCGGTGCGTTGCTGCTCTTCTTTCAGAACCTTGGCGACCGCATCGAGATTCTTGTTGCTCTGCGCGAGGGTGCGGCCTTCGGGAGCGACGTCGCGGTCGTGAAAAGCGTAGTAAGGATTACCCAGTTTTTCCATGAACTCGAACGCCACGCGGACGCGGTTCTGAGCGTTCTTCACGGAGTCGGTTCCATCTTCCCAGGGGCGCTGCGCGGTCCCGGCACCAAACGGGTCGGAGAGCGGGTTGCGGAAGGTGTGCCAGTAGACGACCGAAAAACGGAGGTGATCCTTCATCGTCTTGCCGGCGACGACCTCATCTGCGTTGTAATGCTTGAACGCCAGCGGGTTCTTCGACTCGGGCCCTTCGAACTGGATGGGCTTACGGACTTGGGGGAATGCTGCTTTAACTTTTGCCATTTCTCTGAGAGCCCACGCTATATACGTGGCCCACGGACGTTGCCAATGAAATTCTTGAACGGTCGAAGCTTTCACCTGATGGTCCGGTCAGACGAATTCCCATGATTGCCTTCACCAAGATTCTTTCGGAACGCCGTATTTCAACGGCATTTTTTCTCAGCGCGCTGACCATTGGGGCGTATGCTGGCCCGGTGGAAATTGTCGCCCATCGCGGTGCTTCATTTGACGCTCCGGAGAATACTCTGGCTGCGGTGCAACTGGGGTGGAAGCAGGGTGCGGATGCGGTCGAAGTCGATGTGATGCTTTCGAGAGACGGTCGAATCGTGGTGATCCACGACCAGGATACCAAGCGGGTCTCAGGGGTTGCGGGGAAGGTGCGTGAGAAGTCGTTTGCAGAACTTCGTCGGCTGGATGTCGGTGCCTGGAAGGGCGAACGTTGGCGCGGGGAGCGCATTCCCACCTTGGGACAGGTGTTGGCGACGATTCCCGAGGGAAAGCGAATGTTTGTCGAGCTGAAGACCGGGCCGGAAATCGTCACCGCCTTGAAACAGGCGGTGACGGCGTCGCGGAAGAAAGCCGCGCAAATCGCCATCATCAGCTTCAGCTACGAAGCCTGCGCCGAGTCGAAGAAGGCTCTGCCTGATCACAAGGTCTACTACCTCAGTGGTTTTAAAAATGATTCTCCGAAAATCAAAACACTCGTTGATCAGGCGCAGGCTGCGGGTTTGGACGGCTTGGACGTGGATGGACGCAAGCTGACCGAATCAGGAGCTGGCAAAGCCATGAAAGCCGCGGGACTGGAGTTTCACGTTTACACGATCGATGAAGTCCCGCTCGCCAAACGACTGATTACTGAGGGCGTGGATGGCTTGACGACCAATCGCCCGCAGTGGCTGCGTGAGCAGTTGCAGAAATGAGTTCCTCCACCGCCGGCCGTTGTCAGCGCGGTCCGCTGCCACCGAACTCACGCATATCGTTGCCGGTGGGGGATTGAAATGTACGCAGATCGAATTCCGGCACTACTGCCAGGAGGTGATCAAAAATGTCCGCGACAACCGCCTCGTAAGGAACCCAACGTTGCTCGGTGCTGAAGATGTAGATCTCGATCGGAATTCCTTCGGCGGTCGGTTTCAGCTGTCGAACGAGGAAAGTCAGGTCCTTCGAAATCTGCGGATGGTTTCCGAGATACGCCTCGATGTAGGCACGGAAAGTGCCGAGATTGGTCAGGCGCCGGCCGTTCACGATTGACGTGGAGTCGACCTTGCTCGCTTTGTTGAAATCGGCGATCTCCCGGTCCTTCTTCGCAATGTACTCGGAGATGAATTGGATCTTCTTGAAGCGTGTCAGCGTTTCTTCGTCGCAGAACTTCACCGTGTTCATGTCGATACTGAGTGATCGTTTGATCCGACGCCCCCCGCTTTCCGACATGCCGCGCCAGTTTTTGAATGAACCGATGATCAGCGCGTGCGTGGGCAGGGTGGTGATGGTTTTGTCGAAGTTCCGGATTTTCACCGTGGTCAAACCGACTTCGAGCACATCGCCGTCAATCCCTTGGGAAGGCACCTCAATCCAGTCCCCACGGGCGACCATCCGGTTTGCCGAGAGTTGGATTCCCGCCACAAAACCAAGAATGGCATCCTTGAAGACCAGCATCGTTACGGCTGACAAAGCGCCCAGACCGGTGAGGAGTCCGGCGGGGGATTTCTGCAACACCACGGAAATTATCAGGACGCCACCGAGGAAATACACCACGACCTTGAATACCTGGAGAAAGCTGGTGATCGGGAAACTTTTCGATACCTCATACGTGCGGTAGATCTCCTGGGACGCGTTCAGAAGCGCGTCAATCGCCGTGATGCCCACGACAATCATGTAGATCACTGCGCCACTCTGGAGAAAGGTGACCAACGCGGGTTGCAGCTGAAAGATGTCGGGCGCGAGATAGTGAACTGCCATCGCCGGGGCCAGTCGGGCCAATCGATCGAAGAACATTGCCTCTACCAAGGCGTCATCCCAGCGGTGTTTCGTCTTGCCCGCAAAGGCTTTCACAAGCCTGAGTAGCAGTGAGCGCGCGAGTGAAGTCGCGACGAAGGCAATGGCGATGATAACCAGGGCTCCGACGATCGTGGTGGCGAGGGGAAGGCCGCCTTCGCCCACTCCCAGACTCATCAGGGCGCGTTGAACCAGATTGAACATGTTCGAATGCTACCGAATCCCGGGTGGAATTGTCGCCAACTTTTGGCGTTCTTCCCGGGCTTTGCTGTTGAACCCCGTCGTGGCTGATCCTATCGTACGGCCATTGCCATGAGCGCCGCGCCAAAAAATAACGACCCTGGAGGAGCATTTAATTTGGGACGGCTCCTCGTCTATTCCGCCTCGTTCATGATCGTGATCGCCGGCCTGCGGGAAGCGGCTTCATTTCTGATTCCGGTCCTGATGGCGGTCTTTGTATCAGTTCTGCTCGCTCCGCCCTTTTTCAATCTGCAAAAGCGCATGCCCGCGTGGGCAGCGTTGGCGGTGATGATTGTGGGGATGCTGGTGCTGGCCTTCGGGTTTGTCGGGCTGATCAGCGGTGCGGTTCAGCAGTTCCAGGAAAATCTGTATTCCTACAAGGACAAGATTGAGGAGAAACGGCAGGCGCTCACAGGCTGGGTTGCGGAAAAGGAGCAAAAGAGCGCGTGGCTGCAGAATATCGCCGCCAAGATTTATCCGGATGACGTGGCAGTAACAAACTCCGTCGCGGTGACTGACACAAATGCGGCTTCGATAGTGGTCACGAACATGGCGACCACGAACATGGCCAATGTCGGCACAAACCGCGAGCCCGCCACCGGCGACGAGAATCTTCCCGGGGAGGGGGAGAAGGGCAAGGAGGAGAAGAAGGAGTTTGAATCCAAGTTTGCCGCCCATCTGGGGGAGAGCATGACCGGGGGCATGAACGTGAACATGCTGCTGGATCTGGGGAAGAAGGTCGCGCAGGAGTTGGGGAGCCTTTTGGGACAGACCTTCCTCGTTGTTCTTTATGTGGTCTTTATTTTGCTGGAAGCGTCGGTGGTCCCTGCCAAGGTCCGCAATCTTCCCGGAATGACCGACGAAAACTGGGCTCGCTTGGAGGCTGCGGTTGCGGGGGTGCGGAGTTACACCGCGATCAAGACATGGCTGAGTCTGCTCACGGGATTCTTTGTCTGGGCAATGCTGGTGTACTTGGGAGTCTCCTACGCAATTTTGTTTGGACTGCTCGCGTTCATTCTGAACTACATCCCGAACGTCGGTTCGCTCATCGCGGCCATTCCGGCAGTAATGGTTGCCTTTCTTGAACTCGAACCGTGGTGGCTGACCCTGGTGGTCATCGCCGGTTTCGTGTTCGTCAATACCGTGGTTGGCAACGTGATCGAGCCCAAGGTTCTCGACCGCGGCCTGGGGCTTTCCGCCTCGATCATTGTGGTCACCATGGTGTTCTGGAGCTTTGTCCTCGGGCCCGTGGGAATGTTGCTCTCCGTTCCCCTGACGATGATTGCGAAGATCGGGCTCGATGCGAGCAACGACACCCAGTGGATCGGAGCCATGATGGGATCCGGCGACGATCAACCGGACGAGCCAGAGCCAACGGCATAGAGCCATAAAAAAGTCCGATCCGTCAGCGATGACGAATCGGACTGATGTAGAAATCTGAGCTGACTCAGCCCTTCACTTTCTGCGCGGCGTCGGCGGCGATCTGGAGACACTTCTCGATATCCGCGATCGGGTCTTCCGGATGCTCCTCGTATTCCAGGGACAACGCACCATCGGCGGGAAACTTCACCTTCTTCAACGCCTTCATCACACCGAGGACATCGAGGTGCCCCGTGCCGAGAACCACGCTCTTGCCCCGACGCTGGCCGATGTTCACATCGTCTTTCAAATGCATGCCGTAGAGGCGATCACCGAGCAGGTGAACAACTTCGACCGGATCGTCACCCGAACGGAGGAAGTGCCCCAGGTCGGCACAAAAACCGATGCGCTTGTCCCATTTCTGAACGATCGCGTGGACATCCTTGGCCTTGTCGTAGAAGTGCGTCGGACCGTGGTTATGGATGGCGATCCGCAGATCGTATTTCTTCACCAGCTTGTCCAGGCTCTCGAAGGAATCCTCAGCCGGGTTCGCGCTGATATTCTTGATGCCCGCGAGTTTTGCGAATTTGAAGAAGTTTTCGTTGGCCCGGTGATCCTTGGTGAAAGTCTGCACACCGTGCGCGGCGATCGAGATGTCGTGCTTCGCCAGCAACTGGTTCATCTCCTGGATCTTCTTCTTGTCCGCCGTCTGCGGGTAATGCGCGCGGTAGAACTCCACCCAGTGCAGACCCAGCTTGGAAATCTTCTCGACCGCCCCCTCAACCCCGAACGCCCGCAACGAATAGCTCTGAATCCCCATGTGGAATCCGCCAAACCGCTCGATCGACTGCGCTCGTGTCGTGGCATTCTTCGCCAGGATATCCGGAACGTCGAACCAGGTTGCTCCAGCAGCGGCTGCTGCCGTGAGGGTACGATTGATGAAACTGCGTCGTGAGACAGTGGATTGCATGCGCGGATTAAGGGGCAATTTCATTTACCCGGCAAGTTCGGAGAGGTGATCAGGCCATCGGCCACATGTGAGGTCAGAAAAATGAAAACTAAATTGAAACAAAAGCGTGGTTCAATCTGTTAACCAAAGTTGACTCAGGACAACATTTCTTGGCCTCGCGGTGATTTTGGGCAATAGGTTTGTTCGCAAAGGACTCACCTGTCCATATCAAGGCATCACGGAATTTGTGGAGAAAAAGGAACCGGCCAAACTTCTTCGAACAAAACGCACTGACGTGTTGCTGAGCGAGGTCTTCCCGATCCTTTGATCGACCCACTACGATCGTCAGAGAGGCACAGACGAATCGTTTCGGGACGCTTTGGGCGGAGCGGTTCAAGAGCGTTCTGGTGGAGGACGAGCCGGAGTGTGTCAAGACCGTTGCGATGTATATTGATCTAAATCCGGTTCGGGCCGGATTGGTCGAAGATCCGGCGGAATACCGTTTCTGTGGCTATGCTGAAGCGGTGGTTGGGCGCCGACTGGCTCGGTCAGGGATTGCTGGATTTCACAAGGCCACCCAGTGGGCAAAGGTTTCGGTTCAGTATCGCCAGGCATTGTTGATCCAGTCGGCCGACTCGAATCATTCTGACAAGGTCGCGTTGGATAAGGCGACGATTCGGGAGGGGTTGGATCGAGGTGCTGAGTTGAGTGCAGGGCAGGTGCTGCGATTGCGGGTTCGCTACATGTCGGATGGAATGGTGTTGGGTTCCAAGAACTACGTGAATGAGGTTTTTGCTGAGCATCGAGAACGATTTTGGAAGAAGAGGAAGTCGGGCGCCCGTGCCTTGCGGGGAGTTGGAAGTGCCCTGGGATCACTCATGACGGCGCGCGATCTTCAGGTCGCGCCGATCGCTTGAGACAACGACACGGTCGGCTATTTGGCGTGGTGGGTTGCTCTGTGGTTGGAAACCTTCTCGTTCTCCATAATACCCTTGCCAAACTGGGGATCTGACCAAGAATCCCCTCACTTTTGATCATGGATCACAAAGTTTTTATAGCCCAAACCAAGTCTGCTTACCCTCAGTTTCCTTACGACGACGCGGATCATTCGATGTTCGCGGCTTGTCGCCAGGTATTCGGTCAGTTTGCGGAGGATCCGGACAATCCATTCGCCGCCTGGCTCAAGCCGGGCAATACCGTTGTTATCAAGCCCAACTGGGTGATGCATTGCACTGCGGATGATGAGAAAGCGGACGCGCTGCTGACGAACACGGGTCTGATCAAGCATGTGATCGATTGTGCGGCCCGCGGGTTGAACAATCAGGGCCGCATCATCATTGGGGATGCGCCGCTGCAGAGTTGCGACTTCGACAAGATGGTTGCGTTTACGCGGATCGCTGAGTTGTTGGAGATTCTGCGGGCGCGGTATCCGGACATTGAATTCATACACGAGGATTGGCGGCTCACGACCTTGGAGAATGAGAAGGAGCATACGCCCAATGCCGATTCGCAACAGGCAACGAAGGAGATTGATCCGAGTCGTTATGTGCTGAAGGACCGGGGACGGGCGAGCTTCCTGGAAGACCTGGCTGATTATGCCGATGAATTTCGCGTAAGCTGTTACAAGCCGAGTCTGATGTTTCCGCATCACCATCGCGGGACCCATCGCTACTGCGTGACCAAACGCATCTTTGAGGCGGATCTGATGATCAACATGCCGAAGATGAAGACCCATATGAAGGCGGGGTTGACCGGCGCGCTGAAGAATCTGATCGGTATCAACGGACATAAGGAGTTTTTGCCGCACTACATTCGGGGCTCGTTCTTCGGCGGTGGCGACAGCTATTGCAACGGGAATTCCTTTCGGGACAAATACGACGATCTCTACGACGAGTTCTGGGAACATTTTGATGACGCGCCGCAGAGTCGGAAGACCTGGCAGTGGCAGAAGCTGCGCGCGCTCTCCCACCTGTCGCATGCGCGGGGCGCGGACAAGATGGCTCCCGGCGGCTGGAGTGGGAACGAGACGATCTGGCGAACGACGCTGGATCTGAATCACGTACTCTATTTTTCGGAAGAGTCGCCGAAGAAAATTCTGAACATCGTCGACGGAATCGTGGCGGGTGAAGGGAAAGGACCACTTTCGCCGACGCCCAAACCGATCGGCATGATCATTGTCGGGGACAATCCGGCGTATGTGGATGCCGTGATCGCGCAGGTGATGGGCTACAACATCTCGCGGATCCAGTCGGTCTACCACGCGATTTACAACCGCAAGTCACAGTTGGCGGGTCCGTTCCTGGAAGACTGGGATGTTTCGTGGTCGGACGAGCAGGGGACGAAACAGGTTCCGTTTGAGAAACTTCCGAATCTGGATTTTGCCAAGCCGGAATTCTGGCGTCGGGCCGCGCGCGGCAGCGATGCGGTGCCGGACAAATCCGACGCGGTTCACGCATGAGTTTCATCGAGAAAGCGCTCCGCTATTACGGTCATTTTCGCGGCTACAACCGGCTGGCGATCGCGAACGAAGGTGATCGCACGCTCACGTTGAAACCGGAGGAGATCCGGAGCAATCAGCTCCAGCAGTTCCGAACCCATGTTCAACGGAGTATTGAAAAATTTCCGGTTTACGCGCGCAAGGTTGAGGAGCATCTGGGGCGACTTCCGGCCAAGGGTGAGGAATTGCAACCGGCTGATATTCCGGTTTGGACCAAGGCGGATCAACGGGTGCTGTTCGCCGGGTTGAAGGAGAAGGATTTCTGGGGGTGCTTTCTGCATTCTACGGGTGGATCAACGGGGGTTCCAACCCAGTTCTACATGACGCGGGAAAGCTATGAATGGCGGCTTGCGGTCACCAATCGTGGCTACGGATACGCGGGCGCCGAGCCCGGGCGCAAAGCGGTTTTTATCTGGAGTGATCCGGCAGCGGCTCCCCCGTATTACAAGCGCTTCAAGTTGCGCGTCATGCAGAATTTGGAGAACCGGACTTACTTCAACTGCTTCTACTTTTCCGACAGTCGGAAGGCAAAGGTGTGCAAGCTGCTGGACAGCGTTCGACCCGAGACGATCGTGAGCTATGGCAGCAAGATTGCGGAGCTTGCGGCCTACATTCGCAACAACAAGGGTTCGCTACGTTGGCGGGCGAAGACGGTGGTCACCGGTGCGGAGGGCTTGCGTCCCGGGCAACGGGAGTTGATCGAAGAACACATCTGCGACAAGGTCTGCATGTCCTATGGCAGTCGTGAGTTTATGCTCATCGGGATGGAGAGTCCGCTGCAGGTCGGCTACCACTTATGCGAGGACAATCTGCTGGTGGAGGTTGTGGATGATGCGGGGAAACCAGTTCCGGCCGGGGAGATGGGACGTATTCTGGTCACTGATCTGCACAATACCGCCAATCCGTTTGTGAGGTATGAGATCGGTGACATGGGGGCCATGTCTGACGACAAGGAACCCTGTCCCGAAGGATACCCGTTCCGTCGGCTGGTCAAGGTGGAGGGGCGTAATGGCGAGTTTGTCTACACGCCGAATGGAGCGAAACTGACGGCGATCTATTTCGCGCATCACCTCAAGGAATTTGATTGGGTGGACGCCTATCAGGTCGTCCAGAAGACCAAGGATCAGCTGCACATTCTGGTTCTGTCCGGGCGCGAGGTTTCTGAAGAGATGAAGCAGGCTGCCATCACGCAAATGCGACCGAAACTCGGCGATGATTGTCAGGTGGAGATTGAAAAGGTTGAACGGCTTCACGACCTTGCCAACGGTAAGACCCCGGTGATCATCTGCGAGGTGAAAGACGATCCGACCGCGAAGTAGTTTGCGCGCGGGGTGGCCCGGCGAGCAGGGTTTCGCGGGTCACTTCAGACTGTCAGTCGGAAACATCGATTTCTCGATGAAGATCCGGTGCCAGACTTCGAGCCAGAGCAGGGCCCAGATGCGATGGGTGTGATCGGCTTTGGCTGAGACGTGCTCGTTGATGAGCCGCTCGATTGGTTCGCTTCGAAACCAGCCTTCTTTCACGAGGTTGCCATTGGGAAGCAGGTCGCGCAGGACGGGGACGAATTCTTTCCGGAACCAATGTTTCAAAGGCAGTGAAAAACCGCGTTTGGGCCGGTAGATCACGTCGCGCGGGATGTAACGTTCGGCGAGCTTCTTCAGTAGGAATTTCTGCTTTCCACGTTTCACCTTCAAGGATGAGTGGATGCTGTTTGACAGAGCGCCAAGGTCCGTATCCAGAAAAGGGCTCCGAAGTTCGAGTGCCACTTTCATGGAAGCGCAATCGATCTTCACCAAATAGTCGTTCGGCAACCGGCCCATCTGGGTGAGAAACAGATTCTGATCGATCAGGTCCAGATCGAGCACCTCGGGATAGTAATCTTCGTAGAACTGCCACGCCTGATAGCCCTTGAGCGTGTCCTTGAAATCCGGGGTGTAAAGCTCGTCGCGGTCGGTGGGCGTGAAACCAAGCCAGTAACCGTGCCGTTTTTCTGGATCGGGGCTGCTATGGGTCAAAAGCGTGCTCAGCTTGCTGCCCAGTCGCCCCTTGTCCCGAAGGTTTCCGGTGAGGAATTTCTGCTCCAGCTTGCGCAGGACGAACTTGGGCATCGTCCGCTGCATCATGCGGGCGTAGTAGCTGGCGCGGAAGAGGTCGTAGCCGCCGAAGATCTCGTCGCCACCATCGCCGGTGAGTGAGACGGTCACGGACTCTTTCGCGGCTTTCGATACGTAGTAGACGGGCAGGGCGGATGAATCGGCAAACGGTTCGCCGTATTCCCAGACCAGGGCGGGGAGGATGGCGAGAATATCCGGCTCCAGAATGATCTCGTGATGATCGGTGGAGTAGCGTTCGGTCACCGCGCGGGCGTGCTCGAGTTCGGAGAAATCCTGTTCCTTGAATCCGACCGAGAAGGTGCGTACCGGCTTGTCCGACATGCGGGCCATCATCGCCACGACGATGCTGGAATCCACACCGCCGCTCAGGAAGGCACCAAGGGGCACGTCGCTGATCAGGCGCTTCTTCACTGCCGCCGTCAGTTTCTCATCCACCGCGTCGATCGCGTCCCGTTGGCTGAAGCGCTCCTTCCGCTTGAAATCGGGCTTCCAATAACATTCTTCCCGCATCCGATCCGGCGTGTAGACGCGGTAGTGCGCGGGTGGGAGCTTTTCCACTCCCTCGTAGATGGAGTGTTTGACGGTGGTGGCCAGATAGTGGAGGTAGCACTCCACGGCTTTGGGATCGACCTTGGGTTTGAAGTCGCTCAGTTCGCGAAAGGCCTTGTTTTCGGAGGCGAAATTGACGCTCTCGCCGTTCTTCCAGATGAACAGCGGTTTCTTGCCGTAACGATCCACGGCGAGAATCAACTTGTGCTGACGCGGATCCCAGATCGCGATGGCGAACATGCCATCGAGTTTCTGGATCACGTCCTCCCCCCATTCCTCATAGCCGTGCACAATGACTTCGGTGTCGGATGTGGAGCGGAATTTGTGGTTGTGGCGAATGAGCGTCTGGCGAAGTTCGGGGAAGTTGTAGATCTCTCCGTTCAGGACGACCCAGATCGACTCATCCTCATTCGGCATGGGCTGATTGCCCTGCGGCGACAGATCAATGATCCGCAGGCGACGATGGCCGAGCGCGGCGCCTTCTCCAAACCAGCCGCCAGCGTGTTCGGGGCCCCGGTTCTTCATGACGTCGCGCATGCCGGCGAGTTCCGCGCGCGGGACGGGCTTGCCGTCAAAGTTGATGATTCCGCAGATGGCGCACATGCGACGTTTCCCAGCTTAGGGCTTGGTTCCTTTTCCTTGCACTCCGTTGTATCCGGGCCGGACGTCGATATCCTTCAATCCGGCTTCCTCGAACCAGCGCTGAATGGTTTCGGGATGCTGCGGGAAATCATATGCGGGTCCGAGTTTGTCCATCATGTCGAGGATGGCCCATTCGCACATGATTTTTTCACTGATATCGAATTCGCCGCGGTGATCCGAGAGGAGCAGTCGCCAGTTGATGTATTTGCTGAGCCGGTCCGGCAGGCAAAAGTGTATCACGCGCGAGATCGGCCACATGATGCCGACGTAAAGCTTGCAGATCCGGTACAGGGTTGGTGGGTGAAAGCGCTTGGTAATCGGACGAATCCAATACTTGGTGGCCAGCAGTCGGCGAATCCCTTTGGGCATGATATAGTTGTCCGCCACGACGCTGCCGCCGGACTTCGCATACCTGGGGAGTTGGTTCAGCGACTTCTGCGGATCGGGCGTGTGTTGCAACACGCCAAAGCAAAACACCCGCTCGGCGGAGTTCTCGGCGAAGGGCATCTTGTAGATGTCACCCTGAACGATCAACACGTTCTCCTTGTCGCCGTTGGAGATGTAGTTGGCGTCCACCGCGAAACTGTAATCCAGCGACAAAACCATCGCGCCAGTGGTGGCTGCCTGTTCCGTGAATCGACCTGAGCCACTGCCAGCCTCGATGATGGTTTCACCCTCCAGCTTGCGGGGCCAACCGGTTTCTTCGAAGAAACGCGTCTCGGAGATGTTCGCTCCGCTATAACTGTCGTATTGCGTTCGGGAATGTTCGTTCCATTGGAGGCCAAAGCCAGATGCGTAGTTTTCCAAAGGGACGAAGCGGGGAACGTGGGCGACGATGGGGAATTCGGCAGTGCATTTTTCGCAACCGAGTGCGCCAGCCTCGATTTTGTCGTCCGATTCCTTGTCGGTGCGGAGAAGTTTCAATGCTACGCGGCACTCCGGGCATACGAGGTATTTGAGATGGGATTTCCGCATCGGTGTCAGTTTGGGCGTTCGTGTCGGCGTTGGCCGGGCGCATGGTATGGATGCGGCCCGGCAGGGTCAATTCATTGGCATCGGCTGGAGACTACCCACGAACCCGAGCAGTTGATACTGGGGAAGATACCTAGAGTTCCCTCCTGTCACTCCTTTGGTTGCCACTCGTTCAATGCGCGTTCGGAGCGGAGACCGGCGGGAATGGCATCGAGGGCTTCCAATGCTTCGCCGACCAGATACATCGACCCGGCAATGACGGTGTTGGTCCCGCATGCAGTGAGTGCGGCGGCGATCGAATCGTGCCGTTGGCAGGGCAGGGTGGGATTCGTGGCGCGGAACAGATTTATCAAATCCTCCGGGTCGCCGGCGCGTTCACTGGCGATCTTCACTACATGCACAGCAGAAAAATGTTTCGCGATCAGCTGTGGTATTAGTCCGGCGTTCTTGTCGCCCAACATCCCGATGATTAGCGCTGGTTTCTCTGCGAACTCGACCGTCGGAAGCGCTGCGGTCAAGACCAGGAATCCAGCTTCATTATGGGCTCCATCGATGAGAAAAATACGATCGGCGCGTTGGATTCGCTGCATTCGCCCTGGCCAGTGACAGGAGGCCAGTCCTTTCCCGATCGCATCCTCACGGACGGTTCTCCAGTCGGAAAGTCCGGTGACAACCTCGATAGCCAACGCCGCATTCATGCGATCATGAGGGGCGGCAGGTTTTGTGAGATGCTGATCAGTAAGTCGGAGAGTCGGGGATGAAATTGTCGTGAGGGGTGCGGGAATTTTGTCGCTCCTGTGCTGCAGGACGGAGGCCACTTCGGGTGCTTGGGGCGCGCTGAATGCCGGAATGCCAGGTTTCATGATGCCGGCCTTCTCCCCGGCGATTTTGGCCAATGTTTCGCCGAGGTATTGCTGGTGGTCGAGCGATATGGGGGTGATGACACTGGCGATGGGAGTGACGATATTTGTGGAATCGAGCCGGCCACCCAGGCCGGTCTCGAGAATTACCAGATCGCACTTCTGTTCAACGAAATGGCGGAATGCCAAGACAGTGACGAACTCAAAAAGCGTGGGGTCTGAGTCGCACGCGGAGTCGGATGCCTGCTGTTGCGAGGCAGTGAGTCGAACCAGATCAGCTTTGGAGATCGGCTCGCGGTTCACCTGAATGCGCTCGCGAAACGAAATCAGATGTGGCGAGGTGAAGAGGCCCACCCGGAGGCCAGATGCCCGGTAAATGCTTTCGAGCAGGGCGGACGTGGTGCCTTTTCCATTCGTCCCGGCGACATGAATGAAGGTGAGTTGCTGTTGCGGATCGCCGACACGGGCAGCGAGTTGCCGGGTGGTCTCCAAGCCGGGCGTCATGCCGAATCGGGTAAGCCCGTAAAGGAATTGGATTGTCTCGGCGTATGGGTCCATCGCTTGACGTTTCAGAAGTCTGGGCCGCGTTCGCGGTGCCATACAAGTCTTGAACTGGGAGGTGATTCCAGATGCAATCCCCGACCAGATGAAATTTCTCTATTCCATCCCGATTCTGCTGGTGCTTTTGCTGGCGAGGGTTGCGGACGCTTCCGCCGCTGTGCGTGATGCCGGCTTGCGGCAATCTCGCGAAGTGCTGACCGAGGATCCCGAACCGAAGAGTCTGCATTACCTGCTCCGGTTGCCGGAAGGGTATGCGAAGGATTCGGACAAAGATTGGCCGCTGATCCTATTTCTGCACGGTGCCGGCGAGCGCGGCGATGATTTGGGAAAAGTCGCCATCCATGGGCCGCCGCAGTTGGTTTCCGCGAAGCCTCGCGTGCCCAAGAAGGAATCGGTGGAGCAAAAGGCCGGGCGCATGGAGAGCATTGAGCTGTTAAGCAAAGAATTTATCATTGTCTCGCCGCAATGCCCCGCCGGCACCTCCTGGCTTGCGAGTGAGCTTTCCGGGTTGTTGGATTCCGTCGGGTCACGGTTGAGCGTGGATAAGAAGAGGATCTATCTCACCGGGCTGAGCATGGGCGGCTATGGGACCTGGGATCTGGGCTTGCGTGAGCCAGAACGGTTCGCAGCGATCGCTCCCATCTGTGGGGGAGGGGATAGCATCATCGCGCGATTGAACCGTCGGCACAAAACGCGGGGTGTGCGTCAGAAACAGATTCCAGTCTGGTGCTTTCACGGAGGCAAGGACGGGACTGTCCCGGTTGAGGAATCGGAACGAATGGTGAATCTGCTGAAAGGTTTCGGGAACGATTCCACCCGGTTGACTGTTTATCCTGAGGCGTCGCACGATTCGTGGACCGCCTCGTACGCCAATCCGGAACTGTATCGTTGGTTTCTGTCACATTCCCTGCCATGAGCATTGCTGAAAACGTTGAGACGGTTCGGGCCCGGGTTGCGGATGCCTGCGAACGTTCCGGCCGGGAGCCCGAGTCCGTGCAATTGATGGCGGTCAGCAAGACGCAATCCGTTGATGCCATTGGGGAAGCGGTGGATGCCGGACTGACGCTCTTTGGTGAAAACAAGATCCAGGAAGCGAAGCTTAAAATCTCTCAGTGTCCGCCCTCGGCGCGCTGGCATTTCATCGGGCATATCCAATCCAACAAGGCGCGGGATGCGGTGAGACATTTTGAGATGCTTCACGGGGTGGACAGCCTGAGACTCGCCGAAGAGCTCAACAAACGGGCGACCGCCGAAGCGCGCGAAGTGAAGTATCTCCTCGAAATCAACGTCGCTGGCGAGTCCAGTAAATACGGGTATTCGCCGGCTGCAGTGCTCGAAGACATTGAACGTCTGGCCGAATTACCGCGCTTGGAACTGCACGGTTTGATGGCGGTTCCACCCTTCGCATCTGATCCGGAACGTTCGCGTCCCTTCTTCCGTCGCCTGGTGGATTTGAAGGACGCCTGCGAGCAGAAGCTCGGCGTGCCGCTCGGGGAACTCAGCATGGGGATGAGTGGAGACTTCGAGATTGCGATTGAGGAGGGGGCAACCATCGTGCGCGTCGGGACGGCGGTCTTTGGTCCGCGCCGTTATCGCAAGCCGGGAGCGGCTGGCGCCGCGGCGGATTCGACATAAGAGTCACCGGCGTTCTGAATCCTTCATTGGCGGCCTCGGTAAAAGATTCTTGCGCGCCGCCGCAAATCCGCTATTTCCCTCCGGCCCGATTACGGGCTAATTTGCCCTTGGCAATCAATGGAACTCACCGTCGACACGTTCATCTCAGAAATCACCGAAGCTCTGAAGAGTTTCGACACTTACGTCGTGTGTATCGACAAGACCCCGGATGAATGTGCGGTCTCACTCTCCCGCCTCATGGAGAAGGCGATCAAGGCCTATGAGAGCCGCGCCGAAGGCCTTCGTCACGGCATTGCGTTGGACAAGCAGGTGACGGTTATTCTGAGCCAGACGGAGACCGAGGTGCCGATGTGCGGTATCTACTTCAATCTCGCCTCTCCCTATCACCGCGAACAAAAAGCGCTGCCGGTGGGCGAAGATTGAAGATTATTTCTGCTTCGCGTTCGGGGCTTTCTCCACCCTCAGCTTGCGATTGTGATAGATGATCGAGTCGATCACGCGGTCGGGAACGTTCTTGATGAAGATCTTTGATTCCTGATCAGCAGCCTTTGGGGTCAACCCCGTTCCGGACGTGGAATCCGAGCAATTCCAGCGCGGTATCCGTTTTTCGCACGTCTTTGAAATCCCGTTTCCGGTCCAAATAGGGCTCGGCTCTGGCTGGCTTGTCAAAATGTGAACGTTTTCAAGGAGCGTTCGAAACGAACCGTCACGCTGGGTTCATGGGACGGGACGGTTTCAGGAGGGACTGAGAGCGCAGCAGACTTCAGCCTCTGCAAATGGTGCATCCCCAAGTTTTTCGAAGCGTTGGGTTGAATTTTACGCACGCAGCCAACACATTCCCGGCATTCCAAACCTACTGCAAATGAGTGAGCCCCGGAGAATCTCCTACGGTTTCATGGCTGTCATACTGCTGGTGGTCGCGTCCATGCATCTGGCGACACCACTGTTGACGGTGCTATTCTGCATGTTCGCTCTGCATCTGTTCAATTTCCGGGGCCGGAAGTTTCTCGCGTCCGGACTGCTGGTATGTCTTTGCACGGCGATCCTGATGGGGCTGACTTACTTCTTCAACCAAGCGGTACTGACGACTCCATTGGTACTGGATCAACTTTTGCCGGTGGTGATGGAAGCTGCCGCCCGGAACGAAATTGTGTTGCCCTTCGACGATGTGGAGAGTTTTAAGAGTGTCGCGATGGACACCCTCATGCAGCAGATGGGACTGGTGGGGGCCTCGTTGGAGACGTTCCTGCGGCAAGCCGCCATGGTGCTCATTGGCATCGTGGTCGCCATCAGTCTGTTCGCGAATGGGTCGATCGTCTTGGATAACGAATTTCACAGTTCAAAGAACAATCTCTACAACCTGACCGCGGAGGAGATCGGTGCTCGGTTCCGGCTTTTCTACAAAAGCTTCGCCACGGTGATGGGAGCCCAGATTGTGATCTCATCGATCAACACATTTGTCACCGCGCTCTTCATCATGGGTGCGAAACTGCCGTATGCGAGTCTGCTCGTGGTGGTGACTTTCCTGTGCGGATTGCTTCCCATTCTCGGGAACCTGATGAGCAACGTCATCATTTTGAGCGTGGCGTTGACCGTGAGCCCGACGACCGCGCTGGCCGCACTGATCTTCCTGGTCGTGATTCACAAGATGGAGTACTTCCTGAACAGCCAGATCATCGGCAAACGCATCCGAAATCCGATGTGGCTGACTCTATTGGCTCTGGTTGTTGGCGAACGGCTGATGGGAATCGCGGGAATGATTCTCGCGCCGGTGATCCTGCACTACATCAAGTCTGAGGCGTCGAAGGTCCGCGTTGTCAAACGCAAGCGCGAAGGTAACAACCGATCAGAGAATCTGGTGGAGGAGAACGTGGAGCAGCCCCCCCAGCCCGAGGTCTGAGCGTTCCTTCCCGGGGCGAACGCTCAAAGGTTCCTTGGGAATCACCGCCGCTCAAACCCAAGTTTGAGCCACCGCCAGACCAGGGCACGACCGTATTGATTGTGGACGCTGAACCTTTCGTCTGCGCAATCATGTCGAAAATGCTTCGGCGCATGGGATACGAAGTCCTGCTCGCCGATTCCGGGCGTCAGTGGACAGGAGGTTTTCAACAAGGAGCAGAACCGCATCAGTGTGATTATCACCGATGTGGACATGCGGAAATGGATGGGGTGACAATGCTTGAAAAGGTTAGGCGGATAACTCCCCCCATTACCGCGATCATCGGCAGCGGTGGTGCCGCGATTAGCCTCGCGTGCCGGATCCAGGAGTTTGTGGGAGACCACCGTGGAACCACAGTGCTCCGAAAGCCTTTCACAATGGCAAGCGTATTGGTAGTGATTCAGCATCGGCTTCCGAGTGAAATCGAAGGTTCGTCCGCCGCGGGAATCTGGGCACAATCCCCGTCATGGACGGATCTCGTTGGAGGGATCGATCACACGAAAAAAGTCTCCTTCGCGCTGTTGACAGTTCTGGAAAACTTCGCTTACGCTGCGCCCCTCTTTGATGCCTCAGTAGCTCAATTGGTAGAGCAGTTGACTCTTAATCAATTGGTTCTAGGTTCAAGTCCTAGCTGGGGTATCAATTTTTTGTAAGTTCCGAAATCCTAGGAAATTCCGGAATTCCCACGGCGAGCCGAACTTTGTTGCATGCTCCCCAGACTGTTCGGAGCGGTTCTGGACGAAGCTCAAGGAAATCAGGAACAACAGTGATCAATTGCTCTGTGTCATGCCATCAATCCTTTCCAAATGGAACCTGGTGCATTAGGCAATCTGGTAATCCGACCCCAGCAAATAGCCGACAACTCCAAAACAAAGAGATGAGAATGATGAAGCCATCCGCAATGAAACAAGCCGCCGTCCTGGGACTTTTTTTGAGTGCCGCTACCAGCATGACTTTTGCCGCTGACTGGCAGGCAAAACTCAAATCTGAGCTACCCGCCATGGGGCATCGCAACTGGATCGTGGTTGCCGACGCCGCTTATCCCAAGCAAAGCGCTCCCGGTATCGAGACGGTCTACACCGGTGGGGATCAATTGGATGTGCTCGAGAAAGTTTTGAAGGCCGTTGAAAAGGCTTCCCATGTGAGCGCCATCGTTCTGCTGGATGCCGAGCTGGACAGCGTCAGCGAAAAAGACGCTCCCGGCGTCACTGCCTACCGCGCGCGCCTGAAGAAACTCATGGAAGGGCGCGAGCCAAAGGTCATGCTGCACGAGGACATCATCAAGAAATTGGACGAAGGGTCGAAGCTCTTCAACGTGCTCCTGCTCAAGACCAGGCTGACTATTCCCTACACCTCAGTCTTCCTTGAATTGGATTGCGGCTATTGGAGCGGGGAAAAGGAAAAGCGCCTGCGCGACGCGATTGCGAAGGGCAAATAGTCTGCACCGCCAATCTGGAATCGTGAACGTGGCCGTGCCGTTTTTCCCACTCAGAGGACGTCCAGCGGCCGGCACTCCGCGACGCTCTCGGGCGCCATTTGTAAGCGCGGCTGGTTGACCGCTGGCGATTGCCTTTGGGAGTCGTATTCGAGCAGCAATACTCGCTACCCTCTCACGAACCCATGAAGACTATGAAAGCGGCTCTTGGATTGGATTTTGGTACGGAGAGTGTGCGGGCGATGCTCGTTGATTTGCAGGGGCGTGAACTGGCGGCGGTGTCGGCGAATTACGCGCACGGGCAGATCGTGGAATCGTTGCCAGATACGAAGAAGAAGCTTCCGCCGCACTACGCACTGCAGCATCCGCTTGACTGGATGGAGTCGGCGGCCAAGGCCACGCGATCGGCTTTGCGGCGTTCGCAGACCCGCGCGGATGCGGTGGTTGGCATCGGAGTGGACTTCACGAGTTGCACAATGTTGCCAACCTTGCGCGATGGCACTCCGTTGTGTTTGTCGAAGCAGTTTGCCAAGGAGCCGATGGCCTGGCCGAAGCTTTGGAAGCATCACGGTGCTCGGGCGCAGACCGACCGAATCAACGCGGTGGCTCGGAAGCGGAATGAAGCCTTTCTTGCTCGTTATGGCGGAGTCATCGGCCTGGAGTGGTTCTTTCCCAAAATGCTCGAAACTCTTGAGCTCGCACCACGCGCCTACGAGGCGGCGGAGGTCTGGCTGGAAGCGGGCGACTGGTTCGTCTGGCAACTCGTGGGTGGCGCGGCGGATACGCTGCCGCGCTCGACGTGTCAGGCCGGTTACAAGGGCATGTGGAGTGCGCCGGATGGATTTCCTTCAAAAGGTTTTCTGCGCGCGGTCAACCCGGACTTTGCGAATGTCGTGAGCGAGAAAATGCCCGGGCGGATGGTCGCGCCGGGCATTACGGCCGGTGGGCTAACGACTGCGGTGGCCAAACGATTGGGCCTGCGGGAGGGAACGCCGGTCAGTGCGGCGGTCATTGACGCGCATTCCGGAGTTCCCGGAGCGGGTGCGGCGAAGCCTGGCACCTTGGTGATGGTGATGGGCACCAGTTCCTGCCACATGCTCAACAGCGAAGTTGAGCGAAGCGTTCCGGGGGTTGCCGGCGTGGTGAAGGATGGAATCTTGCCCGGGTTCTACGGCTACGAGACGGGGCAGGCTGCCGTGGGTGACGCGTTCGACTGGCTGCGGAAACTGACGGGGCAGAAGGATTTTTCCACGCTGGCGCGAGAGGCTGCCAAGCTTCCGCCGGGCGCCGAAGGGGTCCAGTGCATTGATTGGTTCAACGGCTGTCGCACTCCGCTCATGGATGGCACCCTGACCGGTACGTTCACCGGGTTGGCGCTGCATCACGGCCCGGCCCACATGTATCGCGCCCTACTCGAAGCGTCTGCCTTCGGAGTTCGTTGGATTGTTGAACTGCTTCGTGATGGAGGTGTGCCGGTGACCGGATTTGTGGCGACCGGCGGTCTGCCCCATCACAACCCGTTGGTCGTCCAGGTTTGCGCCGACGTGTTGGGGGATCGCGTCACCATTCATCCCAGCAGGCAGGGACCGGCGCTGGGGGCGGCGATTCTTGGTGCCCTTGCGGCTGAAGCCTTTCCAACGTCAGGTACTGCCATCCGGGCAATGGCCACTCCCCAGCGAGGCCCGGCTACGGTTTTCAAACCGAACCGTTCTCATGGCAAAGCATACGACGCGCTCTATCGTGAGTATCGTCGGCTCGGAAAGTTTTTCTCGGGATCGACCGAGGTTGCCAGCTGAGCAGAGACGGGGCCGATGTCAGGCAGGCACGGCGGAATGGAGGTGAAGGAGTTTGTTGGCCTTCTGACTCACCTTCCGATAGCGGTCGGCGTTCCCGGGCAGTTTGAGATCTTCGTCGTAGGTGGGGATCATTGCCTTCAGTCGTTTGTGACCGGTGGGGCTTGCCAGCAGATCGGGGAAACACATACGGATGACATCGAGCACGATGTTCACGGAGACGGAGGCACCGGGTGAGGCGCCCAGTAGCGCGGAGATGCTGTGGTCCGCATCGGTGACGACTTCGGTTCCGTAATGAACGATGCCGGCCTGGCCGTCGGTCTTCTTGATCGCCTGGACCCGGATGCCGGCGTCGATCAGTTTCCAATCTTCGGCTTTGGCTCCGGGATAGAAAACGTGCAGCACCTTCATGCGGTCGGCCATGCTCTGTGTGCCCTGCTGAACGAGGTAGCGGACGAGGTCGAGATTGTGGATGCCGATATTGATGAGCGTGGCGAGATTGTCTGGGCGGATGGAACCGGGCAGATCGGTGATGCTGCCTTTGCGGTGGAGGAACTTTGTGGTCCACGCCGCAAAGGGGCCGAAGAGCAGGGTCTTCTTTCCGTCGAGAATTCGCGTGTCGAGATGCGGAACCGCCATGGTGGGCGCGGCGTCCAGGGCCTGTCCGTAGACCTTGGCCTGGTGTTGCTCGACGATCTCCGGATTGTCGCAGACGAGCCATTGTCCCCCGATGGGGAAACCGCCGAGGCCTTTGGCTTCGGGAATGTTCGCCTTTTGCAACAAGGGCAGGCTGCCGCCACCGGCACCAACGAATACGAACTTCGCGCGGCTTATCCGGATCAAGCCGTTCTTCAGACTGCGGGCACGGACTTCCCATTCTTTGCCGATTTTCCGCAGGCCGATCACGCGATGGCCGCCGGCGGTGTGGCAACCCTCCTGTTGGCCGAGCCATTTGATCAGTTGACGGGCGAGGGCTCCGAAGTTGACGTCGGTGCCGCCGTCCATCTTGGTGGCCGCGATGGGAACGTCACCGCGTTTGTCGAGGAGCAGGGGCGCCCAACTGGCGATGGTTTCGCGGTCGGTGGTGTATTCCATCGCGCGAAAGAAATGATGCGCCGACATGGCGGCATGGCGGGCCTTCAGGAAGTCCACCTGTTCGGCACCGTGCACGAAGCTCAGGTGCGGGACCGGATTGATGAACTCTTCGGGCTGCTCAGCCATGCCGTTCGCGACGGCGTAGCTCCAGAATTGTTTGGAGTGTTCGAACTGCTCAAAGATCTCGATGACTTTGCTCGCATCGACGGAGCCGTCGGCCTCGCGCTTTGGCGTGTAGCTCAATTCGCAAATGCCGGCATGACCGGTTCCGGCGTTGTTCCAGCCGTTGGAACTTTCCTGGGCGAATTCATCGGTGACTTCGTAGAGCTGAATGGAGAGGTCCGGGTCAAGCCGCTTGAGCATGGCTCCGAGATTGGCGGACATGATGCCGCTTCCGATCAGGACCACGTCTGGGCGGTCGATATGAGTAATTGAGTTGTTCATTATGCGAACCAGTTGCGGGAATGGGATCTACCCACGAACGGCTGGAACTACAGTCGCCGCATTTATACATGAGTGGAGAGTATCGTCAATTGGCAGTAAATTGCCTCGGAGGTTTTTGGGATGTCAGTTTACCAGTAAAAAGCCTTTAATAGCCGTGCTATTGTCAGGTTCTACACTTGGTGGGGGTGGCGTAAATGTTCATAGATTCGTCGCAAAAGATCATAAGAGATCAGTTGCCCTGAGGGTGGGGATCGGGCTTTGCTAGCAGCATGAGCAATACGATGGAGTCAAACGATGCGTCTTGTGTGCCGAGCGTGTGGTCCGATGACATGCCGAAGATCGGGATCCGGCCGACGATTGATGGGCGATTGGGAGGGGTGCGTGAATCTTTGGAAGAACAGACGCAGACCTTGGCCCGCTCGGTGGAGAAGTTGCTGACTGAGAATCTGTGCTACCCGAACGGCAAACCGGTCGAGTGCGTGGTGGCCAAACCGTGCATCGGCGGTGTGGCTGAAGCGAATGCCACCGAAGAATTGTTCCGGCGCGAAAACGTGGGAGTGTCGCTGACGGTGACGCCGTGTTGGTGTTACGGCTCGGAGACGATGGACATGGATCCCTTGCGCCCGAAAGCGGTGTGGGGTTTCAACGGGACGGAGCGGCCGGGCGCGGTTTATCTCGCGGCGGTTTTGGCCGGTCACGCGCAGAAGGGTCTGCCGGCGTTTGGGATTTATGGACGCGATGTGCAGGAGGCGGGGGATCCGGCAATTCCAGCCGATGTGCAGACGAAGCTTTTGAGTTTCGCCCGCGCCGGTCTGGCGGCGGCGTTGATGCGCGGCAAGGCGTATCTCTCGATGGGTGGCACGTCGATGGGAATCGCGGGTTCGGTGGTGGATCATGCGTTTTGGGAGAAGTGGCTGGGCATGCGGGTGGAAGACATCGACATGACGGAATTTGTCGGTCGCATGAAGAAAGATCAGATCGATCCCGAGGAATTCAAGAAGGCGTCTGAGTGGGTCGCTGAGAATTGCCCCGAAGGAAAAGACTACAACGGTGAAGGCCAGTGCCGCAGCCGCGAACAGCTGGACACCGAATGGTCAGACAGTATCCAGATGGCGTTGATCGCCCGCGACCTGATGGTTGGCAATCCGAAGTTGGCGGAGATGGGACTTGGCGAACAGGCGCAGGGACATGGCGCGATCGCCGCCGGATTCCAAGGCCAACGGCAATGGACGGATCATTTCCCCAACGGCGATTTTCTCGAAGCGATTCTCAACTCGTCGTTCGACTGGAACGGTCGCCGCGCGCCCTACATCGTGGCGACGGAAAACGACGCTTTGAACGGCGCGACGATGTTGTTCGGTCATCTGCTCACCAACACCGCCCAGATCTTTGCGGATCTGCGTACGTATTGGAGTCCCACGGCGGTCGCCAAGGCCTGCGACGGTTACGAGTTGGAAGGCGCGGGCAAGGACGGCCTCCTGCACCTGATCAATTCCGGTCCGGCGGCGCTGGATGGCACCGGCGAACAGGAGGCGGATGGCGAGCCCACGATGAAACCTTTCTGGGAAATCTCTGACGAGGAGGCCGACAAGTGTCTCAAGGCGACCACCTGGCATCCGTCCATCACTGAGTATTTTCCGGGTGGCGGCATGAGCACGCGCTATCGCACTCGCGGCGGTATGAAGTCGACGATGACCCGCATCAACCTCGTGGCGGGACTCGGTCCGGCCCTGCAGATCGCGGAAGGTTATACCGTCGGGTTGCCGGATGAGGTTCACGACGTGCTCGATCAGCGCACGAACCCGACCTGGCCCACCACCTGGTTCGCGCCGATCCTGACCGGTCGCGGTGCTTTCACCTCGACTTACGAGGTCATGAATCACTGGGGAGCCAACCACTGCGTGCTGACGGCCGGACACGTCGGTGATCTATTTATCACGCTCGCTGCTCTGCTGCGAATCCCGGTCTATATGCACAACGTTCCTGCCGAGCGCGTGTTTCGTCCGTCAGCTTGGAATGCCTTTGGTACCGAAAATCCTGAGGCGGCTGACTTCCGCGCCTGTGACACCTTCGGTCCGCTCTACGGCCGGAAATAGTTTCGAGCATGACCGAGAGATACAATATTGCCTGCGATCTGGGTGCCGAAAGCGGGCGCGTGATTCTCGGTTCCTTGTGCAACCGGAAACTGACACTGACCGAGATTCATCGTTTCCCCACCGGCGCTGATAAGATTGACGGCACGTGGCGCTGGAATCTGCCGCGCCTCTTTGACGAACTTAAAACGGGATTGGGTATTGTCGCTGAACGTGGCGTGCCGGTGTCCGGTATCAGTGTCAATTCCTGGGGCGTGGATTATGCGTTGTCCAGCGACGAAGAGCCGATCGTTTCGCCGGCCTACCAGTATCGTGATTCTCGCACGGTCAAGACCTTTCCCGCCGCGGTTGAGAAGTATGGCGCGCAGAAGCTGTTTGAAGAGACGGGCATCCAACCGCAGTTCTACAACACGCTGTATCAGCTCATCGCGGAAGTCGCGGAAAATCCGGAACTGATCGAAAAGTCCGATCGTTTTCTGACGATCGCCGATTATTTCAACTACCGCTTCAGTGGAGTGGCGCGCGAGGAGGTCAGTCTGGCCAGCACCACGCAGCTCTACAATCCACACACGCGCGATTGGTCGGCGGAAGTGATCCGGGAGTTCGGGCTGCCCCAAAAACTCTTCGCGCCCCTCGTTTCCTCAGGCACCCGCCTTGGTCCGCTCACGCAGGAACTGCAAAGCGAGACCAAATTGCCGGCAGTCGAGGTCATCGCCACCTGTTCACACGACACGGGTGCGGCGGTTGCGGCCGTTCCGGCGGCAGGGGATGACTGGGCGTTTCTCAGTTCCGGCACCTGGTCGCTGCTCGGCGTCGAATTGCCGGAGCCGATCATCACTGAAGCCGCTCGGGAACAGGGCTTCACCAACGAGGCTGGCTACGGTGGCAGCACCCGGCTGTTGAAGAACATCATCGGTTTGTGGTTGCTGCAGGAATCCCGCCGCGAATGGGCGAGCCAGGGGCAGGAGTTGGACTACTCGGACATCAGCTGCCAGGCCGAAGATGCCGAACCTTTCCGTTCGTTGATCGATCCCAATGCTGAACGCTTTGTGAAACCCGGCGACATGCCCGGCCAGATCGCCGCCTATTGCCGCGAGACCAATCAGCCCGTCCCTGAAACCGTGGGGCAGGTCGCCCGTTGTATCCTCGAGAGTCTGGCACTCCTTTACCGTCAGTCGATCGACGGATTGGCCGAGTTAAGCGGTCGGAAGATTTCCAAACTGCACATCGTTGGCGGTGGCAGCAAGAACGTCGTGCTCAATCAATTCTCCGCCAACGCCAGCGGTCGCACGGTGATCGCCGGTCCCGCCGAAGCCACTGCGATCGGGAATCTGCTTATTCAGTCCGTAGCCCTCGGCGACATTGAATCCCTTGCCGAACTCCGGCAGGTCGTTCGCGATTCCTTCAGCATTGAGACCTTTCAGTCGCAACAGTCAGGGGAATGGGAGCAGGCTTTCCAACGCTTCGGGGCGCTCGATCTGAAGACATGACAGCGATCGAATGGCGTGCTGATGGAGTTCACGGATCAGCGTGAATTTGGGAAATCTGGGCGCTACCGCAATTGTGAAGCCCCTT
>JBLFYM010000086.1:0-26502 GCA_047608975.1 Limisphaerales bacterium
TCGTATACCTGTTTGTCGTCTTTGCTCATTCGAATCTCGCGACCGGCGCGGACTGGGTGGTCCTGTTTGATGGCAAGACGCTCGACGGTTGGAAACCCACCAGCGATGCGAACTGGCGGGTGGAGCAGGGCGCGATCGTGGTCGATTCTGGCAACGGCGGTTTTCTGTTACACGAAGACAGCTACAAGAATTACGAATTGACGGTTGAGTTCAAGGCTGCCAAGGGGGCCAACAGCGGAGTCTTTCTCAGTACAAAGGTGCGTCCAAAGAAGCTGACGCAGGACTGTTACGAATTGAACATTGCCCCTCCTGATAATCCTTTTCCCACGGGGAGCCTGGTCGCCCGCAAGAAGTTTGAAGGTGCTGGCGAATCTGACGAATGGAGACGCTTCGATGTGCGCGTGGAGAACGGTCGCGTGCAGGTCAGTCTCGAAGGCAAATCCATCATCGACTACAAATCAGTCGCGGCTTCAGGTTCATTCATCGGACTGCAGAAGAACAGTGGCCGCGTGGGTTTTCGGGAAATCAAGGTCCGCCGACTCCCTTGAAAATCTCACCAGAACAGGGCATTAGTAGCATCAATCCACAGTGTTGGCGGCAGATAACTGGCGATCAATCCGCACGATTCGTTGGGATTGGCTGAACTCTTCAACCTCGATCTCCATCGGAAGAAACAGCCGGATGGTTTCGATGTTTGTCAGTGTGTGCTGCGACAGCAAACCGGTCTTGAATTCCCCGCCGCCGGCCACCGCCATGGGCAGTAGCAACTGATCCGCGAGATGTTCTCCGACCGGTGCTTCTGTTTCCAGATAATCACGGGCTGCCCGGGCGGCGTTCTTGGCCACCCATTCAGACTTCACTCCGCGTTCACCGTAGGCGCTGATGACCTCCGTCACGTGTTCGCATTCGATCTCTACCAGGAGCACATTTCCCGGTCCCGGTGAGTTACTGATGATTTCAGTTGTGCATTGATCTTCAGACAGGCTGAGACGGTTGCGCACGACGCGCAGTTCCTTTTTGGCAACGTCAGGGGGGATCTTTGAAATAAGACATCGCGCTCGCTGTGATAGCACGGCTCCGCGATCGAGGAGCTTGATTGGGCGTAGCACTGGCGCGGGTCGGATTTCTGCGTGAACCAATCCGCCTCCCGCGGGGAAAAAGCCAGGACGCTCGATTTCAAGACGCACCTCCGGTCCGATCCGATGCAACTGCGGAAGGAATGTCTTTTTGAGGAAGTCGAAGGGTGGGGCGGCAGGGTGGTGAGTTCCTCCTTCCACTGTGAGCTTTGACGGTTTGTCGGCCATCATCAAAGCCGGGAGGACGGTCTGGATTGCCAGCATGGCGCTTCCGGCGGAGCCGATTGAGAAGCGATAGTCTCCCGCTCGAATTGCTTTCGGCGAAAACGTCAATTCGGTGGAACCAAGATTCGCTCCTTCCGTTTCAGCTTCGCCAATCTCAGCGGCGGCATTGACCGCAGTCAGGTGCTGGCGGAGCAAACCTGGCTTCCTCCGGCCCGCACGAATGCCGGTGATCTGAAACGCCGTTCCGGTGATGAGTGAAAGTGACAGTGAAGTGCGGAGGATCTGTCCTCCACCTTCGCCTTTTGATCCGTCGATTTTGATCATCTGATTCATCTCTGTCTGCCGCGGGGCTTGATTGCCCCTCGGCATTTGTTCATTCAGCTTGTTTTATGCCGCGCCTTTCAAGCTGGTATCGGCGTCCTTGATGACGAAACGGGCTTTCAGGCGAGCGACTTCGCTCGCGAGGTCCGCTGCTTCGACGGAGCGCAGGACTTCATTGAAATCCTTGTAGGCCGCCGGAGCTTCGTCTTTCGGGTATTTTCGGCAATTGGTTAGCACGTCATGCGCCTCGAACTCGGCATCGACGGTCTGTTGATCCAGCTGGCGGATGGCTGCTGTGCGGCTTTTCGCGCGTCCCGCTCCGTGATTCACCGAGTAGCACGACTTTGCCGCGCCTTCACGGGCCACCATGATGGCGGATCCCGCCGTGGGATTTCCCGGCAGCAAGATCGGATGTCCGGTCTCGTAGAACGGGGTATCCCGCAGTCCGAAGTGCTTCGCCGGGAAGGCCCGGGTCGCACCCTTGCGGTGAACCCAGTGCGCACGGTCGTTGATGAACTCTTTCCGCGCGATGTTGTGGCTGATGAAATACACCAGCTCACCCTTCACTCCCGGGATCACCGTCTGAAACGCCTCGAGCACCAGCGCGTTGATCAACAGATGGTTCACGGTCGCGAAGTTTGCACCGAGAGCCATGTCGTCCAGATACGCGTCCGCTTCCGGAGTTCCGAGCGGGGCATACACCAATTCACGGTCATTTCCGGGCAACGGAATATCCCACTGTCCGAACTTGCGTTGCAGGGCAGCGAACTGACCTTTTGCGAGTTGGAATCCGAAACCGCGAGATCCGTAGTGAGACAGGAATCCAACGCAATTGTCCTTCAGGCCGAAGACTTCGGCCACTTCGCGGGAGTGAGCGTCATTTCCGATCTTCACCGCTTCGCATTCACCGAAGTGATTTCCGCCACCATACGATCCGAGCTGGCGAATCTTCTCCGCGAATTTAGGGAAAGCCCCGCCGTCGGTCAGCTGATCCAAACGAAGCGCCAAATCATCCTGTGATCCAGCGTGTCCAACGTGGAAGGCATCCTCACAACGGGTTGCCCACTCCGGAGGAATTCCGAGTGCTTCACAGACTGCCGGCGATGCGCCTTCGGTTGCCACCTTGCGGCCAAGTTCGGCGGATACGTGACGCGCCTTGGTGACGTTGCGCTGGCCCTTGCCGGCGCCGGTCGGAGTCCGTTCCGTGATGGCATTGATCAATTCGCGGCGGATTCGTTTCTCATCAATCTCCGCGTTTGGAAGATCCAATTGCAGGAAGCTCATGGAGCACTTGATGTCCACGCCGACCGGCCCCGGGTAGACATGCGATGGCGACGCCAGCACACATCCTACGGGTGCACCGTATCCGCAGTGTGCGTCCGGGTTCAGGACGAGCTCCGTTACTCCGGGAGCGGAACGTGAGTTCCGCGCCTGTTGGATGCATTTGTCATCAAAAGTCTCCCGGATCGCCTGGGTTCCTATGACTCTGACCGATTGCGAAAGTACCTGCCCCGGTTTGGCGTCGATTGGAAATCGTTGAGAGATTGAAATCCGCAGGAAGACCTTCGGACATGTTCGTGGCCCGGTCCAAGGACACACCCACAACGACACCCTACACGAGAGGATTGCGAGTTTGCAGCCCGGAGAAGCGACTGAAATCCCGATCCACAGTCCACAACTCTCGGACCCCGTTAACCAGACAGCAAGATGCGATGCGCGCGTCATGGATCATGGGCCCGACAACTTTCGCGGTTTTTGCCATGACCATCAGCTTTTTGATATCATCCGCAGATTCAACCAAGATCCGGAGACTTGGCGACTCCCTCCATGCTGTAATCTGATCCTCAACCTGCGTTGGCGAGGTGGGCTGGTCCCAGATTTTCGGATGGCTCACGATTCCGTAAAACTCGATCAGGCTGTGAAAACAGATGCTCCATGCTCTCGGCTCCTCGGCGAGTCGCCTCAGACAGCTGGCAGCCTCATTGTGAAGACTGGCGTCCTTGCGATGCGCGTGAACAAGAATATTCGTATCCAGCGCGATCATCGTTGGAAGTTAGAGTCCCGTTGAGTATCGATCAGTTGATTGATCTCGTCGTTCGAGATCGTCTTTCGACCCCGGTTCCCAATGGAGGCGTCCCGTAACCTGAAGGGCTCCGCATCCTCCTCAAGAGCACGTTCCAACGCCAAAATCACCAGAGAACGAAAGGTCATGTTCTGGGTGTGAATCCGCTTTTTGACTCGGCCCAACAGGGAATCCGGAATGTCAACGGTTGTTCGCATGCATAAATACATAAACCACAATATGTGTTTGTGCAATGAGTGTTCCGGGCTCCCCATTGGTTCGGACGCGTGTGATTGCAACTAGGTGTTGCGAGCCAGATATCCGTTGGAGTTCACGCTTTGGCTTGCTGAGCCTGAAGGGCTCGAACAAGTTCGCGCCAACCTACAAAGCGCGAACTCGTGCGCTGTGGAGCGTCACGACCCTCCGGGGTGGAGAGCAACGGCGAGCAGCCGACAGACCGCAACGAGAGTGAACATGGTTCGGCCACACATGACCGGCGAGCCGGCGAGTTACTGGCGAAACCACGGAAGGGAAAGCAGCGTTTCGGCAGGGCGAGACACGGAGTCCGACCCGAAGGCGTGTGGGGTGGTTGATGGTGGTATGTCGGTAAAGGGACGTGCCGTGAACACAGGAGACCTGTCGGGACAGAACGGCGTTCATGCTGCGGAGCAGCCAAAGAACCGCCCGGCAGGAGTCAGAGTCGCCATAGTAGCGTTGAAGGCGGGTAACTCCGTTGGAGCCAAGGGCGGCAGGAGGAGGAATCGGGTGGGATCAGGTATTTTTCACATTGATCCGCATCTTGGCTTTCAACTGTGCGTTCAGATCTTCGGCGGGATTGTAGCCGGTGCGCTTGAGCTTGGTTTGCAAGGCGGCGACTTCGATCAGACGTCCAAGGTCGCGACCGGGGCGGACGGGGAGCACGACGTGGGGAATCTTGATATCGAGGATGGTCAGATAGTCTTCGTCCATGCCCAGTCGATCGACGTCATCCACGTCCTCCCACCGCTTCAGCGTCACCACCAGATCGAGGCGTTTGTTCTGACGTACGGCTTGGATGCCAAACAAGGCTGCGGCGTTGACGATTCCGATCCCGCGCACCTCCATAAAATTGCGGGTAAGTTCAGGACTGGTGCCGACGATCTCACTGTTGTCGAGCAGGACGAACTTGGTCACGTCATCGGAGATCAGGCTGTAGCCGCGCTCGAGCAGAGCGAGGATACATTCGCTCTTGCCGATGCCGCTGTCACCACGAACGAGGGTGCCGACGCCATGCAAATCCACCATGCTACCCATCTCCGTGCTGCGGGGGGCGAAGAGAACTTCTAACGCCATCGTCGCCAGATTGATGAACTTCATGGTGATCAGGGAGGAGCGGAATACCGGGATCCCTTTCTTCTCCGCCACTTTCAAAAGCTCGCGATCCGGCTTTTGGTTGCGGCAGTACACGATGCAAGGCATCTGGTGGGAGAAGAGTGCGCCGTAGCGCTTCGCGCGTTCCGCGGGGGGAAGATTCTTCAGATAGCTGGTTTCGGCATTCCCGAAGACCTGCACGCGGCGGAACGCGAAGTATTTGTTGTGCCCGGCCAAGGCCAGTCCGGGACGGTTCACGGTGGGTTCCTTGATCACCCGGCTGTGATTGCCTTTGCCGCCCACCGGTTTCAGATCGAGGCTTTTGGCGTTGTCGCGGTAGAAGTGTTCGACGGTGACAACCTGTTTGGCGGCGGTGGCTGGTTTGGTGGCCATATGGCGATTGGATCGTTTACACGTTGAAGTCTGGGCCCAGGTAGATCTCGCGGGCTTTGGGATCATTGGCCAGCTGTTCGGCCGTGCCCTCGTAAATGACCTGCCCGTTGGCAATGAGATAGGCGCGGTCCACCAGCTTCAACATTTCCCGCGCGTTGTGGTCGGTGATCAGTATGCCAAGTCCGCGATCGCGCAGATCGCGGGCGATTTTCTGGACCTCGTAGATGGTGATGGGATCGATGTTGGCAAAAGGTTCGTCGAGCAGCAGCAGCTTGGGGCTCGTCACCAGCGCCCGGGTGATTTCGAGACGTCGGGCCTCTCCGCCGCTGAGGGTATAGGCCATGCTGTCCGCCACCTTGGTCAGATCGAGTTCTTCGAGCAGATACTGCAGGCGGGTTTCGCGCTCCTGTCGATCGGGCACGCAGACTTCGAGGATCGCCATGATGTTCTGGCGAACGGTGAGTTTGCGGAATACGGAACTGTCCTGAGTGAGGTAGCCGATCCCCATTCGCGCGCGCTCATGAATCGGTGCGTTCGTGACGTCTTGGCCATTGAAGAGGACTTGGCCATCGTCGGGATGGACGAGGCCGACGATTATGTTGAACGACGTGGTTTTACCGGCCCCATTGGGACCGAGCAGACCGACGATCTCGCCGGCGTTTACGGTGATCTCCACGCCGTCGACGACTCGTCGTTGACGGTAGGACTTGCTGAGTTTCTCCGCCCGGAGGAGTGTTTCGGGCTCGGTGGGCGCGCTCATTATTGCGGGCGGGTACTGAAGTTGAAGAGATTACCCGCGCGGGCTTCCGCGATGAAGGAGCGAATCTGGCCTTTTCCCCGGAAGACACCGGCGGCTCGATCATACTCAATACCGCCGGTCGCGGTGAATCCATTGAGATTCTTGAATGTGACCTTCGGCGGAGTGCCTTCGAGAGTAATTTTGTCAGTCACCGCGGAATAGACCGCTTTCGAACCTTCGGCCTTCGTGCCCTGCGTGCGATCCAGAATCACCACATCGCCCTCGGCATCGATTTGGGTAACCGCGCCGCCGATAGTACCCGAAACGATCGGGTTGGCCTTGTTGGTGCTCGCAGGTTGGCCCGCCTTTGGCGCGAACTGAACCCGCAGAAGCTGACAGTTCAGCGTCATGGAACGATCGGTTACCACCACCTTGCCCCGGTAAATCGCTTCGCCTTTACGGACGCTGTACTCGAAGCCGTTTTCGGCTTCGATATTCAGAACGTCGTTCGTTTCCGCGGCTCCCAGTCGAAGGGAGACCAAGGAGAGAAGTAGAAGGATGCGTGCCAAGCTGGTTGTCATAGTTTGAACCCGTCGGGAAATATTACGGCCCGGGCGACCGTGGTATGAACGTCGTTTGAAATGATGAGTCGGGAATCGGATTGGCGCCATTCAAAACCAACTCCCTTGATTGCCAGGGAGCCGTCGAGCGTACGGGCGGCAAGGGGACCGGCGGAAGAGGCGACTTTCTGTTGGAGATTCACCAGGCATTTGGGAGCGGTCACAATGAGGTTCGTCGAGCGTAGTGCGCCGGCGTAGGAGTAGGTTTCGATGACCAGATCGGTGACCTCCACCACGTTCGGTGCCTGCTGTTGTGCGCGGCTGCCACTCAGGAGCGAGATCAGCTGGCGGGAGGTGCCATCATATTGGGGAATCCGGAAATTTCTGCCACTGACCCCGCCGGCGGGTTGTGCCCGGCTTTCGCGCGAGACCAGTGATCCCAGGGCGAAGAGCAGACACAGCATTCCACAGGCAATTGGGCGGGTCTTTGGGGAGGGCAGGCTCATTGGGCGATCTCTGAGAGGACCTTCGCCCATTTGCCCTGTGCTTTCAAAATCTTTTCCACCAGTTCCCGGACCGCACCGTTTCCGCCGCCGGCTTTGGTGACGTGATGGGCCACGTCGATCGCCTCGGCACACGCGGTCGCGGGGGCAATGGCGATGCCGACCTTCTGCATGACCGCCAGATCGACCAGATCATCGCCGATAAAACAGATTTCATCCCAGGTGAGCTTGAGCTTCTTGCGGATCGAATCGACGGCGGGGACCTTGCCCTTGGTGGTTTGAATCAAGAAATCGGTGTCCAATTCCTGCGCCCGCTTTTTGGTCACGGCCGAGGGACGTGCGGTGACCCAGGCGACCTTGACGCCCATCTTTTGGCAGCAGCGTTGCGCCAATCCATCGGTCACATGAAACCGCTTCATCTCGGACTTTTCCAGAATCTGAATTCCTCCGTCGGTCAGGACTCCGTCGACGTCGCAGACGAGCAGGCTGATCTTTTTGAACCGAGCGGTGAGCGTCCGCGGAGTGAGCTTGCTTCGCTTCACCATCAGGAAACCGCCTTTTTGATCTGCACCAGACTCTTGATCAGGGCACGCATTTCCTTCAAGGGAATCATGTTCGGTCCGTCGCTCATGGCGTTGTCCGGGTCGGGATGGGTCTCCACAAATACGGCGTCAGCGCCGGCTGTAACTGCGCATCGTGCCAGCAGGGGAGCGAACTCGCGTTGGCCGACCGTCCGGTCTCCGCCTCCGCCGGGTTGTTGGACGGAATGGGTCGCGTCGAACACCACTGGGAAGCCGAACGGTTTCATGATCGCGATCGAGCGCATGTCCGATACTAGATTGTTGTAGCCGAAGGTGGTGCCGCGTTCGGTGAGTAGGAGTTTCTTGCCGCCCAATTCGCGCGCCTTCGCCACGACCTGGCCCATTTCCTGAGGAGAAAGAAATTGGCCTTTCTTCACGTTTACGATCTTGCCGGTGGAGACTGCTGCTGCGATGAGGTCGGTCTGGCGGCAGAGGAACGCGGGGATTTGCAGGATGTCGACGAAGTCGCCGGACTGGATTGCCTGTTCTTCCGTGTGAACATCCGTGGTGACCGGCACCTGAAACTCTTCGCGAATTTCTGCCAGTGTTTTCAGGCCGGCTTCGATTCCCGGTCCTCGTTGTGATTTTCCAGAGGTTCGGTTGGCCTTGTCGTAGCTGGCCTTGAACACGTAGTTCACGTCCAGTTCGGAGCAGATCTTCTGCACCTGTCGGGCGATCTTCCGGCACAGCGCTTTTGATTCGATCATGCAGGGTCCGGCTATGATGGTCAGCTTGCGGCCGCTGATTCGTTTCCAGATTTGTCCGTCTGTAATCACCAGCGCAGGTTCTATCAGGGAAGTGGAATTGAAGGAAGGAATGTTGCGAGATGGAGCCTTGAACTGGGCGACCGGTGGACGCCACTCTTGGCCTGTGCCTGAGACTGTTGGAAACGAAGCTCCGGAGATTGTTGCCGAATTGCTGCGACGCGCCGAAGCGGTGGGCACCAGCGATATCCATCTGCAGACCACTCCCGAAGGGCTCGATGTGTTCTTCCGGCTGGATGGATTATTGACCTCCGTGGAGACTTTTCAGAGCGAGTTGGCAGATCGGATTCTCGGACGTATCAAGTATCTGGCCAAACTACAGACCTGGCAGGACACCACGCCCCAGGACGGACGGATCGGGCGGGATGCGGCGGGTACCCGCAGCGACGTTCGGGTGGCCACCTACCCAACGGTGACGGGGGAAAAGGTTGTGCTACGCATGTTTGCGGCCGATGACGTTCCGACAATTGCCGAGTTGGGATTAAGTGACGACGTGCGCTCGCGGTTGGAGCAGTTCCTTCGGCAGCCATCCGGCCTGCTCCTGCTTACCGGTCCGGCGGGGAGCGGTAAGAGCACGACGATCTATGCCTGCCTGCGCGAGCTGAGCGCTGAGAATGGGAGGCACATCATTACGATCGAGGATCCGGTGGAGCGGGTGTTGCCGGGAGTGATGCAGACGGAAGTCAACGAACCGCAGGGCCTCACGTATCCGAAGGCAGCGAGGCATCTGCTGCGGCAAGACCCACAGGTTTTGGTGTTGGGCGAGATAAGGGATGATGAGTCTGCGCAAATCGCTGTGCGGACGGCGCTCACCGGACATCTGGTGATATCCACCTTGCATGCCGGATCGTGTCGCGGCGTGCTGGAGCGGCTGTGGACGATGGTACCCGATCAGTTCACGGTCGCTAGTGCGCTGTCATTGGTGATCAATCAACGCCTCGTTCGCAAGGTTTGCTCAAACTGTCAGGGAGCGAGCTGTGAGGTCTGCCTCGACACTGGCTATTCTGGTCGAGTGCCCGTCGCCGAGTGGATTTCGATCACCGAAGAGGTGAAGACCCGGCTAAGAAAAGAGGGTCCCGCCGGAATGGACGCGGCCGCCAGCGATCTCAATGAACAGGCCGATCGGCTGGTCGCGAGTGGAGACACAACGCGGGCCGAAATCGATCGGGTGTTGGGGGGGCGTTGAGCGGCGCTCTCGAATCGTCAGAGATCCAAGATCTTGTCCATCCGCGCGGCCAGATCTTTTAGCCAAGCCCGATCACCACCACCGACTTCGGCCGTCGCCCAACCGGAGTAGCCGATCTTCTTCAGGGATTTCCGCACGTTCCCCCAATTGATCGTGCCTTCGCCCAATTTGCTTTTGAAGCCGCTCCGGAGACCCGTGTCGCGGTGGAGGCGTTCATCCCATTCCTTGATGTCCAGTTTTCCGATACGCTTTCCAAGAATATCGATCCAATGTTCCGGCACGCCCCAGCGAACGTTGTTGCCCACATCGAAGTAGGAGCCAAACCAGGGGTTATCCACCTCGTCGATGAATCGGGCGGTATCGAACGCCGAAATCAGAAAGCCGGCCCAGACGTTCTCGACCAAAATCTTTACCCCGTGTTTCTCCGCCGCCGGTAGACCTTTCCGGATGATCTCCATTCGCCCGCGCCAGCTGTCCATAAACGGCTTCTTCTTGTCGTAAGGCGCTGTCACCAGAATCGCGCTCCCGCCGACCGCGCTGCAAAAATCGATGGCACCGGCAATGTCCGGACCTGAGCTGTTGACCAGGCCGTGAATTGGAAGTCCGGTCTTCTCGGTCGCGCGGATGTACTCGTTCTTCTGATCCGCGTAGGAACTTCGCAGCTCGGTTCCATCAAAGCCCAGATCCTGCAGCAGCTTGAACTTGTCGAGAATCGACAGCTTCGGCTCGTTGACGTTCTGGAATTTGACTGCCTTCTTGATTACTCCGGTAAACTCTCCCGCAGTCGAAGTGGAGGGCAGGGCGGTGACTGCGGACGCAGCCGCGACGGTTTTGATGAATGAACGGCGTTTCATAGTGGGTTGGCCTGATTGGGTAACCGACAACGCCAGCCAGTTCAACTGCCAATCCGAAGTCCGCTCGAGGGGCAAATGAAGGTCAAATGAAGGTCAAATGAAGGTCAAATGAAGGTCAAATGAAGGGAAAATCGCTATTGCCGTCCCGGCTGCTGAGCCGGTAATGTCCCAATTACCAACCGATCCATTCGCACCGCTGGGTGGCGAATATGAACCTGAAAAATTTAAAATCCAACGGACCGCAGCGCGGTACCGCAAGCTCCCGCAATTTTGGTATTGCGGCGGCGATCGCTTTTATCCTCCTCTTCGACACCGGTTGCTCGACCACCGAATACCACCGGCAGGCTGACGAGGAGAATTACGAAATCATCCGCAAAGTTGAGGAACAGGTGTTCGGCAAGACGAACGCGTTCACGATCAATACCCGACACTCGTCGCTGAAACTTGATGAGGTTCAGATTCCCGAGGTGATCAAGGAACGGATGGTCAACGGAGAACTCCCACTGACTCTGGCGAGTTCACTGGATATCGCGGTCAGGCAGAGCCGGGAGTTTCAACGCGAAAAGGAAAATCTCTATTTGGCGGCACTGAGTCTGAGTGATCGAAGAAACGTCTTCGCGAGCATCTGGTCTGGCAGCGCGAACACCAGCATCGAACGTGAGACCGACGCGGATGGACGGGCTACTGGTGGAGGCCAGCTGGGCTTATCCAAACGTATCTTTCGTACCGGCGGCACGATCTCGGGCCTGCTCGTCAACGACATGTTCAAGTACTTCGTGGGCAACCCGAGCCGGCAAGTCGTAAACACGATCTCCCTAAACCTGACCCAGCCGCTGTTACGGGGTGGCGGGCGACACAATTCGGTGGCCAACAGTCTCACCCAAGCAGAGCGTGATGTGATCTATGCCATTCGCGACTACAGCCAGTTTCAAAAACGTTTCGCCGTCGATGTCGTCAACGCCTATCTCGATCTCCTCGGACGAAAGAACACCGTCAGAAACAACTACGCGAACTATCTCAGCCAGCAAAAAGCCGCCCTCCGGGCAGAGACAAGAGTCCCTCGGGACGGCAAGCTGAACGAGAACCTTGCACGCCAGTCGGAATTGCGCGCAAAGAATAGCTACATCAACTCGATCACGGATTACCAAAATGCGCTGGATCGGTTCAAGGACCGACTCGCGATTCCACTCAGCATGGACGTAATGCTTGATGACGGTCCATTCAATCAGCTCCAGACCACCGGATTGAGCCCTATCTCTTTCGATGCTGAAAGCGCCTATAATCTCTCCGTAGAGAAACATCTTCCCACACTGAATGAAGTCGATCGGTTCGAAGACGCCAAACGGCGTGTGCTGGTGGCCGCCAACTCGTTGAAGCCCGGTCTGAATATCGTCGGCGGCGCGAGCCTCGCCACACCGACGCCGGACGATTACACGAATTTTGATCCCGATCGAGTTAGGGCAAATATGGGAGTGGAATTAGATCTACCGTTTAATCGCGTGACTGAGCGTAACGCTTACCGCTCTTCACTCATCAACTTTGAACGTCAAATTCGTTCCTTGGGGCAGACCCTTGACACCCGTCGCGCCGTAATCGCACAAGGTCTGCGAACGCTACTACAGCGCGAGGCGACTTATCGAAACAACGTGGTCGGTGTCGAGATCGCCGAGACACGTGTGGCCCAGCAAAATATGCTGATTGAAGCCGGGCGTGCGAACCAGCAAACCTTGATCGATGCAGAAAATGATCTAATCGGACAACGTAACGCGCGCGTTTCCGCCATCGTCTCTTTTCAGCAGGCTCGATTGCAACTGTTGCTGGACGCCGGCGTGATCAATACCGACTCCCCCGATTTCTGGATCCAACCGCAATACGCTCCGACTCCTGCCGCCGCTCCCGACACCGCTCCCAGCGCAACGCCTACCGACGTGCTGACCCCCGAACAATTGTTTAAGGAAACCGCCCCGTGAAGCTACCCCGATCCCAATCCGAAAACGCCGCGTCATCGACCGTCATTTTGCTCGCCTTCTGCATCGTTGCAGCAGTCTTGGGCGGCGTGGTCTATTTCAAGCCGGCCGACAGCGACCAGAACTCCGACGCGGACTATTTTGAAGTCAAGGAAGGTAACTTCATCGTCACCATCGTCGAAGGCGGAACGCTCGAGGCAGTCAACGAAATCAGCGTCCGTAATGAGGTGAAATACCCCACCAAAATCGTCTCGATCGTAGCGGAAGGAACTTATGTGAAAAAAGGGCAGTTGCTCTGCGAATTGGACGTCTCAGAAATCGAGGACCGTTTGGATGAGCAGAAACTATCGGTCGAGGATGCGGGATTTTCCGTCAAGCAGGCCACGGAGACCCTGAAGATCACCAAGAGCCAGCAGGATAGTCTGATCAAAGCCGCAGAGCTCAGGGTGGAATTTGCCAAGATCGACTACGAGAAGTACGTCGATGGCGATTGGCCGCAACTGAAACGGGACGCGTCGACTCAGATTCTCACGGCGAAGGAGAAACTGGCGATCGATGAAGATACTCTGCTCTGGTCCCAGAAACTTGCCAAGGAAGGCTTTGAAACGGAGAAGAAAGTCGAGTCGGACAAATACACCGCTCTGCAATCCAATGTCCGACTCGAACAGGCTGAGGAAAACCTCCGCCTCCTCGAAAAATATGACAATCCGAAAATGCTTCGCCAGTATCAGGCCAACCTCGACGAGGCCGGTGAGGAACTCAAGCGGGTCAAGAGCCAGTCCATCAGCAAAATTTCACAGTCAGAAGCCGAACTGAAATCGTCGGAGAACCGTTTCGGATTACAGGAGAAGAAACTTGGCGATTACACCGAGCAGATCACGGCGGCTAAGATCCATGCGCCGGAAGCCGGCATGGTGGTTTATCCCTTCGTCAGCTTTCGCTCCTCGAGCCAGGCCATGATCGAGGAAGGTGCGTCAGTTCGTCCCCGCCAGGAAATCATCAAACTACCCGATATCTCCCAGATGAAGGTGACCATCAAAGTACATGAATCCCATGTGAACCAGGTCGTCGCGGGAATGGGTGCCTACGTTGTGTTGGATTCGCTGCCCGATGAACGTTTCGCGGCGCATGTCCGCAAGGTTGGCCTCATGCCTGACCAGGGGAGTCGGTTTTCCAATCCTGATCTGAAAGTCTACTCAACGGAGATCCTCATTGACGACAAACTGCCCGAAGTAAAACCCGGCCTTTCCGCCCGCGCAGAAATCGTAATCACAAATCTGCTGAACGTGATCAAGGTCCCAATCCAGGCCGTCACCACCTACAAGAACAACCAGGTTTGTTACGTGAGAAAAGGCTCCATAGCCGAACCCGTCCCCGTGGAAGTTGGGCTCTACAACTCCAAGTTTATTCAAGTGCAGACCGGACTGAAAGCCGGCGATCAGAT
Source organism: Limisphaerales bacterium (assembly GCA_047608975.1). Classification (GTDB taxonomy): domain Bacteria; phylum Verrucomicrobiota; class Verrucomicrobiia; order Limisphaerales; family JAYPXF01. The sequence goes on from JBLFYM010000086.1 coordinate 14,026, forward strand.
CCTGCTTTCGCCCCCGGTCGATTCGGGCGAGGTCGGACTGGACAAAGCAGTCGTGGAAGATGGCGATACTCTGCCTCCCACCCGCAAGGTCGAGCCGGCACCGCAATCCAAAGGTGGCAAGCAATCGAGCCGCGGCCAGGGAGGGGCCGGAAAAGCCCCAGGTGGACAAAAGAAACGTTCCCGTCAGATGTCCCCCGAAATGCTCAAACGCTTCGACAAGAATGGCAATGGCACGATCGACGAGGACGAACGTGCCGCCATCGGCGCATACTACCGCAGCCAAGGCGGCAAGAGTGGCGGCAAGAAACAGTAAGCGAGTAAGCGCCTACTCAAGCGACCGTCATGCTACAGCGATACCTCCGCACAATTCAGCTCGGCATCAAGAGCCTGCTGCTGCACAAGCTGCGCTCCGGCCTGACGATGCTGGGCATCATCTTTGGCGTCTGTTCCGTGATCGCCATGCTCGCGATTGGGGAAGGCGCCTCCTACGAAGCTCAGGAGGCCATCAAAAAACTCGGCAGCAACAACATCATCATTCGCAGCCTGAAGCCACCCGAAGCCGAGAATGAGAGCAATTCCGGCGGGTCCTTCGTCCTGGAATACGGATTGACCTACGAGGACGCCGGGCGTCTGCGCGAAACGATCGCGGGCGTGGACCGCGTGCTGCCGCTGCGACTCGTTCGGGAAAATGCTCGCTTCGCCCAGAACAGCCTGCCCTGCCAGATCATCAGCACCCTCCCTTACTACCTTGAGATCGTCGGATTGGAGCTGGTCGCGGGCCGTTTTCTCAGCGTCAACGACGAGAAGAATCATGACAACATCTGCGCCATCACCCAGCACCTTGCCTCCCGCTTGTTCCCCTACCAAAACCCCCTCAATCAATCGATCCGGGTGGGCCCCATGTATTTCCAGGTCGTGGGCATTGTCCGTGAAACGAACCGGATTGAGGAACGCACCAAACCCACCCAGGCCGAAGGTGAGACCATCAACAACAATATCTACATTCCACTATCCACTTCCCGCAAACGATACGGTGAAATGATTGTGAAACGGTCCGCCGGAAGTTTTTCCGCCGAGCGGGTCGAACTCCATCAGGTGACCGTGCGCATGAACGACACCGACGCGGTGGAGGCCGCGCAACCGCAGATCGAAACACTGATGACCCGTTTTCATAAGAAAACGGATTACGAGATCATTGTGCCGCTGCAACTTCTGCGTCAGGCCGAGGAGACCAAACGTATTTTTAACATCGTGCTCGGCTCCATTGCCGCCATCTCACTGCTCGTCGGCGGCATCGGCATCATGAACATCATGTTGGCGAGCGTGACCGAACGAACCCGCGAAATCGGCGTGCGTCGCGCATTGGGAGCAAAGAAGCGCGACATCATCACCCAGTTTCTGGTGGAAACCGTCACGCTCTCGGTCACCGGCGGATTGGTGGGTGTGGCCATTGGCATCGCCACCCCCGTGGCGGTGGAACACTTTGCCGACATGAAGACGATCGTAACCGCCAGCTCCGTCATCGTCGCGTTCGGAATCTCAGCAGTGATCGGAATAATCTTCGGTATTTATCCCGCCTCCGCCGCCGCGGATCTGGACCCGATCGAAGCTCTCCGGCACGAGTGAGTTGGGGACGCCACCCGTTTTATCCCTGATCGTCCCGGTATCTCCAGCGGCCCTCAAAACGTCGGAACCGGGACCGCTCCTGATGGGTTTTGGATTCCCCGTCGATCTCGTATTCTGCAACGAACTCCACCTTGCCAATCTTGTCGTTTGCCTGCCCTTGACTGGATGAAAGCACTTTCAGCGAGGTCCATTTGATTCGCTGCAACGTTTCCTCCACCTCGGATCGGAGACTTGGGTTCCGCTCACTCGGATGAGTCGTCTCCACCAGATAGTCAACCCGGCCGAGGCAGTAGGCCGAGTAGCGTGAACGCATCAACTGCTCGGCGGTGGCCGGGAATTTCGCGCCCTCTACGAATGGCCCACAGCATTCAGCCAGGGCCACTGCAGCTCCACAGCAACAGGTTGTATCCGGGTTTTGAAAACTGTCATTTTCGTTGGGGCCTGTTTCCATCCGCCTTTCCTTCGCTGTCCCGCCGGCCACCGTCAAACCCAAATCAATAATGGACGCATTTTTGGCTGAGTTCGGACTTCGATCATATGATCCCCGGTCTTCCGTCCCGTGGTTGTTTTTGGCACGGTGGCGTCGGTGTCACACTCCGCAATGCTCTTTCTGTTCAGCCCATGCCGTCATCGTGAACGTGGAAGCAGCGGTATCGTTCTTCTTCTCCGGATCGGTGGGTGTTGAAGCGTTTTTTGATATGCGCCGGTTGTTCTCCCAGACAGTTTTGATCGGATCCGTAACCTGCGGTGAAAAAACGCTCAGGAACCGGTTGATATCAATTCTGAGAAAGATCCGATCTGTCCGAAGTGTGGTGCCGCCATTTCCGAGAAGGCTCCGGAGGGGCTTTGCCCCCAATGTGTCCTTGCTGCAGCCGCTTCGTTTGCCGATCGTGCCACCGAACGGATCGGGCGATTGGCATCCCCATCGATTGAAGCCATCGCCACGGTATTCCCGGATCTTGAGATTCTCGAACTGATCGGTGCGGGTGGCATGAGTTCGGTTTACAAGATCCGGCATTCGCTGAGCGGTTCAATCGCGAAGCCCGCATGCTGGGGCTGCTGAATCACTCGAAGATCGTGGCGGTCTACGATTTTGGAAAACAACAGGAGTTCTTCTATCTGACCGTGAGTGGAACGGTGATGGGCACTCCCAACTACATGGCTCCCGAGCAGCTCGAGAATGCCGGTGAGATTGATCATCGCGCGGATCTCTATTCCCTGGGCGTGGTGTTTTACGAGATGCTGACGTGTGAATTGCCGAGCGGGCGGTTTGAGGCACCGTCAGAACATGGTCCGATGGACCCACGTGTGGATGACGTGGTCCTACGCACGCTCGCAAAAAAGCGGGAGAGCCGATTTCAGTCCGCGGGCGAGATTCGCACGAACGTCGAACAGATTGTGAACACGCCCGGAGGAGGGGATTCATCGTCGGGAGGGCTCGATGATTCGGTGCTGCGGAAGGGGGCGAAAAGAGCAACTGGCTCGGCGGTTCTGACCTTACTCAGCCTGCTGTTCCTAGTCCCCTCCTTCGTGTTTCTGGTTGGGATGCCCTTGTTGCAAGTTGTCTCGGGATTGGTTGGGATGTTTCTGGGGCTTGCAGCTCTGCGCGAAATCAGGAGCTCGGGTGGATCAAAGAATGGACTGGGAGGCTCGATGTTTGGGGCATTGGTCTGGCCCTTGTTGCTGCTCATGGTCCCGGTCGGGTTGGTCGTAGGGTTTGGTTTGGTTTCAATGTTTGGTGGCCGGATGATCTGTTTCATTGTATCCGGATTGAGCATGTTTGGAGCATCCTTGCTCGTGGCGATCGCGGTCTGGCGGTGGGCAAAATGTCTGGGGTGGAAATCGCCTGGTCAGCCGTTTTGGAGCATGGAGCAGTTCGTCATGATATTGATTGCGAGCGCGTTGCTGATTTTTCCGCCGGTGTCTTGAAGGTGGCCATTCATCGGCTCCGCAAACGCTTTCGGGACGCGCTTCAGGCGGAGATCGCCCAGACCGTTGAATCCACCGAGGAGATTGAAGAAGAACTGAGGCACCTGATCGCTGCATTGTCACAGTCCGTTTCCTAGAGGCTAAAGTTTTTTGGAATCTTGAGACCGGACCCAATGGGTAGACACAAGCCAATGGTGTCGTTTATCAGGCTGCTTGGGTGGTTGCATGCAATACGAGCAAGCGGACATTGGTGTTCGAGCTGTAATGAGGGAGGTTGGTGATGTGGTCCGGAACGAAAAAAGGGCGACAGAATGAACTGTCGCCCTTCGTGGATTGATAATTTTCCTGACTACTTCTTCAGACCTTTGCCGGCCCGTCCCTTGAAGGTCAGTTCCGCTACGCCGGATTTGTCCAGGTGACCGATCTTCATCTTTACCATTTTTTCGAACTGCCCGAGGGAGGCCTCAGCGACTGGGAGATTCATTCGCTTGGCTTTGCCGAGGGCGAGCGCGATGCCGGAATCTTTAGCGGCGTGGGCGGCGGAGAAATAGCAGTCATGATCGCGGATCATCATGTCTTCTCCGTCGGTGGCGAGCACGCGGGAATTGGCACCGGTCTGGGAGAAGACCTCCATGACCATCTTCAGATCGAGACCGAGGGTGTCGGCCAGACCGAGTCCTTCGGCGAGTCCGGCGGTGTTGATGTTCATGACCATGTTCACGAGTGCCTTGAGTTGGGCGGCGCGACCGGCTTCGCCGATGTAATGCAGGAGCTTGCCGTCATCACTGAGCACGGTGAGGAGTGCTTTCACCCGGTTAAACGTCTTTTTGTCGCCGCCGATCATGAGGTAAAGCGTGCCGGCCAGCGCCTGGGGAATGCTGGATGCCATGCAGGCTTCGAGACTGTCAGCGCCCTTCTTTTGGCATTTCTTCTGAACATCCACATGCACCTTCGGCGAGATCGTTGCGCAGTTGATGAAGATGGTGCCCTTGGTCTTCTTGCTTTTCAGCAGATTGTCTTTGGCACCGGAGAAGATCGAGGCCATTGAGGCGTCATCGGTGACGACGGTGATGATGATGTCGGCCGCGTCGGTTACGCCGGCGAGGGTGTCCGAAGCGGTGCAACCGATTTCAGCAGCGACTTCGGCCGCAGCTTCCTTGCGCACGTCGAAGACCGAGCTGACCTTGTAACCACATTTTGTCAATCGCCGCGCCATGTTTGCGCCCATCCGACCCACACCAACTATTCCAACTTTTTTTGCCATAAGATTTGTATGTTTGAGAACCGAGATTCAATAAGAGGCCCGACTAAAATGGATCGGCTGTTGGGAGGCGAGTAAAAACAGAAGTGCCGGGCGAACCTGGCCTCTGAGCCGGGAATTGTTCGTGGCGGAAGGCTTCGCTTTTTGATCGGGTTGCTCTTTTAATTCCGACGGTTCATGGCTGACGAAGAGAATCATATCCTTACGACCTTGCTGGATCGCCTGTACGGGACGCTGGTGCACGGTCCCTGTTTGAATTGCCGCGTTCATCGGAGCCGGCAGCGTGTTGACCTGTTCGACATCACCGCGCTCCAGCATCTGTCGATTCGGGAGATTGTGCCGCAGGTGGTGGCGGGTGGAAGGAAGGTCGAAATCCGCGGCAAGGTGCCCGTCTATCGTGGTCCGGAGAAGGATGAGGACATGGACGAGAAGGATCGTGCATCCAAGGCGGTGTACGAGGGGCAGATGAAACTTCTGACGCGGCTGCGCGGAATTGCGGAGGACGCGTTGACCTATGAACAGGAAACCGGAGAGAACGCGCTCTACATCGGTTATCCTTTCGTTTCACTGCCACCGGGGAACGACCTGATTGGGGCTGGTTCTCCGACTTCACGGATTGTCGCGCCAGTCGCTCTCATCGCAGTCGATCTCGTCGTGAAACGCGGTGCTGTGCAATCAGTCACCATCGCGGCTCGGGGTGAAGGCACGGATCTGGTGATTCCGAATTACCCCTTTTTGGCCTGGCTTGAAAACCAGACCGGCAAGGATCTGAGTGAGCTGTTTTCGGATGAAGAGGGTGCGGATCCCTATCGCGAACTGAACGAAATCGCCGTCGAGATCGAGAAGATGCTTCAGTTCGATGAACTTCCGACCTTCGCGCCGGATCTTCCGTTCGAGGCGATCCCGGAGACCGGCAAGTTGCCGAACAAACCCGTGTTCCTTAACGCCGCCGCGCTGGGACTGTTTCCGGTCTCGAACCAGGGACTGCTTCGGGACCTGAAGGCGATGGTGGGCGGTGAGGCGATCAGTGGGCCGGTGGAGTATTTCCTGAGTGCTCAAGCGGATGGTTCGACCGCTGAGACTGAATTCACGCCGGAGAAGCTGAAACCGATGACCCGTGACTTCGCGACGGAACGTTTGGTCGCCCAGGCCGATCCCTTCCAGGCCCGGGCCGTTCACGAAGCCGAGAATCATCCCTGTCTGGTGATCCATGGACCTCCGGGAACCGGCAAGAGTCAGACGATCACCAATATCATCGGCGACCACCTGGCGCGCGGTGAACGGGTGTTGATGGTCTGCGACAAGCGAACGGCCATCGACGTGGTTTACAACCGGCTCGAGCATCTTGGGCTGGCCGATCTTTGTGCCCTGGTTCACGACCCGCAAAAGGATCAGCGATCGCTCTACATGAAGATCCGGAACTATCTGGATACCTTGCCGGAGCAGAAGACGAACAGCCGCGTCAAAAGCCGCCTCAACGAGATTGATACCGAACTCAGTGAAATCCACGCCGAAGTTCTCAGCTATTTCAAGTCACTCAATCTCGCGGGCGTGACGGGACAGAAGAGCTTTCACAATTGCGTCGGAGAATGGTTCGCCATCGAGGCGGTGTTGAATCTTTCGGCGGATCGGGTCGAGGGTTTCACCCTTGATGATGTGGAAGCGGTAAAGCCAAATTTCTGTGAGGCGCTGGACCGGGCGCAGAAAGTTTCATACGCGGAAAACCCCTGGACCTCAGCGGCGGGGATTGAACTGTCCACATTGATGTCGAGTTCCGTTGCGGAACTGCGCGCGGGAATGGCAGAACTCGTCGTCGCCGCCCAGGCGTTTGACAAGACGGTGAACGCGGATGGCCTCCTGCTCGATCCACAGGTTGGACTGGAGCACCAGGCGCATGATCGCGAAACTCTGGGTGCCGATCTGATCCGCGCCGAGAAGCTGAATCGAAACGAGAGCATTCGCCGTTGGCTCGAACGTGGCATCTCCGAAGTAGGGGAGGCTTTGCACAAATTGCAGACGATCCGTCCGGCGCTGGATGAGATTCAACAGTCCGCGTTGGATGCTGAGCTTTCGCTCAATCTCGCTGGCGGCCTCCCGCCCTTGACGCTGATCAACACCGGACTCGTCACCCTCGCTCATTATGCCGAGATCGCTGACAAGTGGTATAATTTCGTCTACTTCGGTCGCAAATCCGCGGCGGAAAAGGTTCTGACCGGGTATGGCTTGCCGGTCGACAAAAGCTCCGCCAACCGGGTGTCGAAGTTTCTTGCCGGGATCAAACCACGGCTGCTCGTGCGGGATCACTTCGAGAGCCACCTCCACGGCCATTTCGAAACCAGCTCATTGCCTCGCGATGAAGAGATTCTGGATCGGCTGCAGGGAGAACGACAGTTGCTGTTGCAGGTGAAGGACATCCAGGGCAACGGCCAGTATGCGTTCTTCGGAAACGTGGTGAACACTGCGTTTGGCGAGGGGGGTGAATCTGTCTGCCAGCTCGACGAGGCGCTCCGCAACTCGGCGGCGTACGCTCGGAGGGTATTCGTGTTTGTGGCATGTCTCAATAATTCGGGGCTGCTGACTGCGGATTGGCTGGGCGACTTGGATCAGTCGCTGCGAAAGAACGAACGGGCAGGGGATGTCATCGAACAACTGTCCGGGCGCTTTGACAGTCTCGAGGATGTGCTGCGCGTCCGCCATGCCTTTGCCCAGATACCGCCGCAGATTCAGCCCGCCGCGAAGGAGTTGATGGGGGCGAACGTAGGCGGCGAAGACGGGATCAACGTTCTGCGGAAAGAACTTCTCCAGCAGGATATTTCACAGCGTATTCGCGAGGATAAATTCCTTCAACAGGTCGATGCCGAGCGGGTGAACAATCTGCTCAAGCGCTACAGCGATCTGCTGGAAATGAAGCGGAAATGGTCGCAGGAACTGATCCGTTACGAATGGACCTGCCGGCAGCAGGAACAGTTGGTCGACAAAAAACGTGGACAGGTAAACGCCGCCGGCGCGGATATGAAGCGGCGGTTGATCACCCGCGGCAAACGTTCACTGAAACTGAGGCAGATGATCCAGTATGGTCGCGCGCAGGGGAAAGATGATCCGCTCTTCAACCTGTGTCCGGTCTGGATGGCCAGTCCCGCGACCGTTGCCCTGATCTTTCCCCGCTTGCCGATCTTCGACGTGATCATCTTCGACGAAGCCTCGCAGTGTCGGCTGGAAGAGGCGATCCCTGTGCTTACCCGTGGAAAGCGCGTGGTCATTGCCGGCGATCCCAAGCAATTGCCGCCGACCCGTTTCTTTGAATCCGCGATTGCTGAAACGGAAGTGGAGGAAGTGTCCGGCGAGCAGGATCTGTTCGAACAGCAGCAGGCGGACACGGAAGATCTGCTTACGGCGGCGCTCAATCTGCGCGTGCGCCAGTCCTATCTTGATGTCCACTACCGGTCGCATCACGAATCGCTCATCGGCTTTAGCAATGAGCACTTCTATCGCAACCGACTGCAACCGATTCCGTCGCATCCGTCCACCCGCACCGGCACCCCAGCAGTCGAACTGTACCGGGTTGACGGGGTGTATTCAAAACGCCGGAACGTGGCTGAAGCCCAGCGGGTCGTCGAGATCGTCAGAGAGCTGTTGGCGACGAAGAAGCCGCCCTCAATCGGTGTCGCCTGCTTCAATATGGTGCAGCGGGAACTGATTCTGGATCGGCTGGAGGAAGAGGCAGACAAAGACAAAGAGTTCGGTGAGCGCTTTGAAACGGCCCGGTCCCGGTGGGGGGAAGGATCCTTCGAAGGCCTGTTCGTGAAGAACCTCGAGAATGTTCAGGGTGATGAGCGAGATCACATGATCATCAGTACCACCTTCGGCCCGGATGCGAACGGCCGATTCATCCGGAACTTTGGACCGATTGGTCATCAGGGTGGGGGACGCAGACTCAATGTCCTGGTCACTCGCGCCCGGCGAAAGATTCACGTGTTGACTTCGATTCCCAGAACCGAGTATCGCATTCTGCCCGAGTTGGAGGACAAACAGTCACCCAGCGGTCGTTGGCTCCTCTACGCCTACCTGAACTACGCCGAACGTCTGGCGGAAACCCGGCGGCAGGAACTCCAGCTGGAGGCCGCGGAGATGAGTGATGAAGAGGCAGTCGTGCACGTCGGTAAAAGCGTTCATCCGTCGTCGGTGGCTGAGTGGTTGGCGAATAATATGGCGTCGGAGAATCGGCAGAGTTCTGATGTTCACTGGGGCAATGACGGATTCTGTGTGGACGTGGCGTTCCATCATTCCCAGCGCTCAGATCAGCGCGCCCTCGGGGTGCTGTGCGATCTGCACCGCTTCGCCGATACGCCCGATCTGGTGGATTGGGAAGTCTTCCGCACGCAACTGTTGGAAGGCAAAGGCTGGAAATTTCAACGCGTCTTTTCGCCCGCCATGTTCCGCGACTGGGAACGTAGCCGGGCGGAAATCATCGAGGAGGCCGCCAAGGTTGAGTCGAAGCTGAAACTGCCGGAACTGATTGCACCGGATGTGGAACCGGAGCCGGAAGCCGCCGAAGATTTGCCCGATGCTGTCCCCGTGGTCTTCGCCGAACCTGCTCCGATGATTCTGTTCGAGTCAGTTCCGGTAGTCGTGCCCGATGCCGCTCCCCAGATTGAAAGCGGTTTGCTGACGCACCCGATCACCTGAGTCTTCCTTTCCTATTCGTCAGGTGAGGATTTCGTTCACCACTTTGCCGTGGACGTCGGTGAGTCTGAAATCGCGGCCGGCTTGGCGGTGGGTGAGTTTCTCGTGATCGAGTTCCGTGCTGTCGGGCGCGGCCTGCTGCATTCGGAATGCGGTCTCGAAGCTGTTGATGGCCGTGTCGAGTTGATCGCTTTCGACGGCGGCAGTCCGCTGGAGCCGGTTCATTTTTTGAAACCGTTTAATTTCCGGTGAATCGAGGGGGACGGCGAGATCGTTCATGGAGGCGCTGTGAACAGAATCACTGCGATGCGCAAATACGGATATGTGGACCAGTTGTTCACGGGGATTCTGTTTGGCGGAACTCGGCGCTGGGTATCGACACGGTTTGGTGCAATCCCGATCCGATGTCAACCGGACAGACGCCCCGGTATTCACGCTCCCGCCGAAATTTGTTTCGGTTCGGCGGACCGCATGACTACAGTTTTGGAAATCACAGAACCAACACGTTGACATGTTATTTTCACTCTACTGCAAAGACGGCGCCACCGGGCTTGAAGTCCGGAAGAATACTCGACCACAACATCTGGAGCACCTGGAAGCCCACGTTGGGCAACTCGTGTTCGCTGGGCCATTGCTCGATGACAGCGAGTCGCCGATCGGAAGTCTCATTGTGATCGATGTCGCGGACCGGGCGGAGGCGGAGGCATTTGCCGACGGCGATCCGTATTCGAAGGCGGGCGCGTTTGATAGCGTCGAAATCATTGCCACCCGACAGGTGTTTCCGAAGGCATAGCTGTTAAGCTGGCCTGCCCCTGCGAGACGGCAACCAGTTTAAGATTCACAACCGCCGTTTCTGCGGCATCTTACGATTATGGCCAACATCATCATCCGTCCGGATTGGTATATCCCGGAACGGGATATAACCTCCGAGTCGGCTTACCAGAGCCGCCGACATTTTCTGAAACAGATGGGCTTTGCCGGTGGGGTGATGGCGGGGGCGACATCCGGGATGGCGGCGACGAGACGCCGGAAACTTTATCCGGCGAAACGCAATGCTTCCTACAATCCGGGTTGGCCGCTCTCCAACGAGGAGGTGGCGACCACCTACAACAACTTCTACGAATTCACGACGCAGAAGACCCGGGTGAAGACGCTTACCGGGGCGTTCAAGATTTCTCCCTGGAAGGTGAAGGTTCATGGGCTCTGCAACAAACCCCAGACCTTTGACTTTGATGAGTTGTTGAAACTGGTTCCTTTGGAGGAACGGGTTTATCGGTTCCGCTGTGTCGAGGCATGGGCGATGACGGTACCGTGGACGGGGTTTCCGCTCAGCCGTCTGCTCAAGCTCGTGGAACCCAAGGCGGAGGCAAAGTTCGTGAAGTTCGTGTCGGCGAATCGCCCGGCGGAAATGCCGGGAATCGCAGCGCTGAAGAGTTATCCGTGGCCGTACACCGAAGGGCTGACGATGGCGGAGGCGAATCACGACCTCGCCTTCGTTGCGACCGGCATCTTCGGGAAGGCCATGCCAAAGCAGAATGGGGCTCCCATTCGCACGGTGATTCCGTGGAAGTACGGCTACAAAAGCATCAAGTCGATCGAGGAGATCGAGTTCACCAAGACGCAGCCGAAGACACTTTGGGAAACGCTCTCGGCGGTGGAGTATCCGTTTGAATCGAACGTGGAGCCGGCGGTTTCTCATCCGCGTTGGTCGCAGGCCACGCATCGGATTGTGGACACCGGCAATCGGGTTCGGACCTTGAAATATAACGGCTACGCCAAACAGGTCGCGCATCTTTACGAGCAGTGACCTTGATCAATCCCCGCGGGCGATAATATTTTCGTCCCGATAGATGTCCCGGTTTCCCGCCTGAAACTCTGCTTTCAGGCGTACCTTGAAACCGGAGAGATCCACCATTTCCCAACTGGCGAATTTCCACACGCCCTCGTTTTTGCCTTCATGGGCAATGCCGACCAGCAGATGATTCGCATCTTCGAGGATCTTGTTGGTTTCCAGTTTGGGCGTGAAATAGAACGTTCTGAGCGAACTGTTGCGGGACTTGGACTGATAGAGTTTGGGATCCAGATAGACTACGTGGCCCGATTGAGTGTCGACGAGTCGCAGGTCAGGATAGCCGGAGCGCTGGGATCGTCCGGCGGCCGTTTTCGGGAACCCGCATTCGAAACCATCAACCGCCGCCAGTTCGGTCAGCATGGCCTCTTCGAAGAACCTGCTTACCTCATTGATACGTTTCTGCTGATGAGCCGGGTGATCGGGCTTGGAGAGTGTCTTGAGCACGCGTCCCATTGCCGCTGAGATTTTGCTGATCAGGCGGCGATCGGTAGAGCTGCCTTTGTCGATGGGGATTAATCGTTTTCCGGTGTTTGCCGCCACGACCTGTGCAAACGGAATTCCCTCAAGTGCTTCCCGGGTTTCCATCAGCTGACGGATCAGCGGTTTGATGTCCGCCGCCGGAGTTTCGATTTGGAGAACGAACAAGACGAGCAGGAGGAGGCGGACCATGGGCGTGTTTGCAGGATCGGGGGACTACGGTTTCGAGCCATTCTTCATCGCCAGGTAGACGATGAAGATGCCGAGCGGGGCGAGGTACAGGACGAGCAGAAAAGGTCTGATTCGGACTTGGCTGCGAAGCAGGCAAATGGTGGTCACCGCGACTACGAACAGGTTGATCGCAAAAAAGATCTGAGTGGCCAGGAACCAGGTGTCCGCAATGGAGCGGTAGACATGCACCGTGGCGAGGAGGAAGAACAGATACTTGGTGCGGATGACAAAGCGCAGCCGGATACCGGTAGAGGCTCCGAATGCGACCAGCGCGATCAGCAGAACATAGGAGAACCCATACGCGGGAAAGAGCCAGGGTAACTCGCCCTTGGGCGCGAACGGTACCGCGCAGATGGTGATCAGCGCAATGTGATCGGTGATGATGTCGTAGAAGGCTCCATGTTCGCTGGCGTTGTTC
>JBLFYM010000087.1:0-26373 GCA_047608975.1 Limisphaerales bacterium
ATCAGCGCATCCGACTGCTGGTCTATTTTGATCGGGATCATACCGCTTTCGCTCCGCCTGCGGCCACGCAGGCGGAGCTTAAAAGAGCCCGCGAACTGAAGAAAAACCATTCTTACAACGTTCGGCAGGCGCTCATATCAGTAGGCTCCGGAGGCCTCACCGGAACAGGCTGGCTTAAAGGTAAGCAGAACAGCCTGGGCTACCTGCCCCGAGCCGTAGCGCACAATGATTTCATCTTCTCCGTTCTCGCGGAAGAACTTGGCTTCATTGGCAGCATCGTGGTCATTGGCCTGTACGCCGTTGTATTGTTCAACGGAATCAGGATTGCAGCTCAGGCGCGTGATCGCCTGGGCAGACTTGTGGCGGTGGGAGTGGTAGCCCTCCTGTTCAGCCACGTTTTCATCAACATCGGTATGAATATTCGAATGATGCCGGTCACGGGAGTCCCTTTGCCGCTGCTCAGTTATGGCGGCTCATCGACCCTCGTTATCATGCTCGCGATCGGGCTCCTGCAGAATGTTCATATGCATCGAAGGGTACACTAATATATGGCAGAAAGAAAATTTGGAAACAGAAGGCGCTCGCAGCGCTTCAAACCGTCCGGCGACGGAGGCGGCGACGCCCAGCCTGCTGACACTCAGTCTAACGACGCCCAGCCTGCTGACACTCAGCCTAACGACGCCCAGCCTGCTGGCGCCTCGTCTAACGACGCCCAGCCTGCTGAAACTCAGTCCAGTGGAACTCCGTCTGGCGACGAAGGCCGTGGCAGGTCAGGCGGTAGATCTGGAGGCAGAGGTCGCGGCAGATCCGGCGGCGAAGGTCGCAGCAAATCTGGCGGCGAAGGTCGCAGCAAATCCGGCGGCGAAGGTCGCAGCAAATCCGGTGGCGAAGGTCGCAGCAAATCTGGCGGCGAAGGTCGCAGCAGATCTGGCGGCGAAGGTCGCAGCAAATCTGGCGGCGAAGGTCACAGCAAATCCGGTGGCGAAGGTCGCAGCAGATCTGGCGGCGAAGGTCGCGATGATGAAGGTCGCGGCGGCGGCGACAGCAAGCAACGCCGGAAGGCACAGAATGCGCGCGCATTGGCCACCGGCGAGAAGGAAAGCGAAGAGAAGATCTTCAACAAGACGCGCGAAAACGAAATCGTGCGCTCGGAGAATGTCGCTGCCGGACTCCCACCGGAAGGTGAGAAAAAGCAGGACACCGAAATCAAGCCGCCACCTCCCGAAAAACTTCCCCCGGAGCAGAAGGATTTTGAACCGGTGGATGTGAAGGAGAAATCCAGGGGCATTGTCGACTCCATCAAGAAGACCGCCAATAAGGTTATCAATAAGGTCAAAAAACTCATCAAAGACGAGCCCAAGATTCACAAGGAAGTTGTCATCAACTACGAATCCTTGGAAACCCGCGTCGCCGTCTCTGAGAATGGCAAACTCGAAGAGTACAATATCGAGCGCTCCAATCAGGAACGCATGGCGGGCAGCATCTACAAGGGCCGGATCAAGAACCTCGAAGACGGTCTCAAAGCCGCCTTCGTTGATATCGGCTATGAGAAGAACGCGTTCCTGCATTATTGGGACATCGTGCCCTCCAATCTCGATAGCAGCGTGGAGTTGATCGAGCGCGGTGATGGCAAGAAGCGCAACCGCCGCGAACGCCCCAAGATCACCCAGAAGGACATCCCGACGAAATATCCGAAGGGGACCGAGATCATCGTTCAGGTCACGAAAGGGCCGATCGGCACCAAGGGACCGCGCGTGACCACCCATCTGGCCTTGCCCGGACGGTATCTCGTCCTGCTTCCGAATTCCGATCAGTGCGGCATCTCCCGCAAGATCGACGATCCGGAAGAACGCAAGCGTCTCAAGAAGATCCTGCGCGAGTTGGATATTCCGGAGAAGATGGGCGTCATCATTCGTACCGTTGGCGAAGGCCAGCAAAAGCGTTACTTCATCCGCGATCTCGCGTTGCTGATGGACGAGTGGAAGAAGATCGAAGAACGGATCAAGACCCAGAAGGCCGCCACCACGGTCTTCCAGGAACCCGCTCTTGTTGAACGAACCGTGCGCGACTTCCTCACCGAAGACGTGGAACGAATCGTCATCGATGACAGCAAGAAGTACGAGGAGGTCAGAGAAATGATCACCACGATCTCCAAGCGCTCCGTCGACAAAGTGAAACTGTATGCGGAATCGCAGCCGATCTTCGATCGCTTTGGGATTCAACGGCAGTTGGCAAACGCCTTCTCCCGACAGGTCCATCTGAAATCTGGTGGATATCTGGTGATCGATGAAACCGAGGCCTTGGTCGCGATCGATATCAACACTGGCAGCCACAAGGCCGGCAAGGGTGAGAAGGACAAGACCATCTTCCGCGTGAACGAGGAATCTGCCGACGAAATCTGCCGGCTCCTCCGACTGCGGAATCTCGGTGGCCTGGTCATCATCGACTTCATCGACATGCGGGCTTCGCGAGATCAGCGGGCCATCTTCAATCGCATGCGGAACAACCTGAAACGCGATCGTGCCAAAACCCACGTGTTGCCTATCAGTCAGCTCGGCCTGATGGAGATGACGCGCCAACGTCACAGCGAAAGCGTGCAGACGAACGCCTACGACTCCTGCGGTTATTGCAGCGGCCGGGGATTGGTGAAGAACGCGATGACCATGAGCGTTGAGGTGCAACGCAAACTCGCGACCATCCTCAAGAAACGGCAACGCGACGAAAGCGACTTCCAGTTGCGCATCATCGTGAATCCGGAAGTGATGGAACGCTTCAAGAAGGAAGACGAACAGATCCTCATCGAGATGGAGAAAAAGTTCTTCGGAAAACTGACATTCCGGTCAGATCCGAACTTCCACAACGAGCAGTTCAAGATCATCAACGCTCTGACCAACGAGGAAATCTCCTCCGAGGGTTTCTGAGCAACTGCTTCAGAATTACGCGACAGGGCGGCCCGATCGGGTCGCCCTTTTTTGTGCTCTCAAACATAGCAGCGAGCGTGAGCGAGCCGCCCCCGTAGCTGAAATCGTTTCGCCGGCTCGGACGAAATTTCGAAATCTCCAATCTTCAAAATCCAATCTGAATAGTTCGCTTACACCCGCAACTACGGATTGAAGTTTGGAGATTTCGAAAATTATTTGTATTTTGGAGATTCTTCGCCTCAACTGGATGACCGCTCTTGGAACGATGCACCCTGCGGCGGATTATCCCGCTTTCACCCACCACCGGCTCAGATTGCCAAATGCTGGCTTGATCTTCCGGCAAGCTGACAGTGTCATGTCCGTCCCCTTACATGAGAATTATGATCAAGAATCTTCCGGTTCACCTGGGCGTTTTGTTTCTGGCGTTTGCAACGATGGACATTGCGGCGGCGAAAATTCGCGTGGCCTGTGTCGGCGACAGCATCACCTTCGGATCGACCATCAGGGACCGGAACAATAATTCCTATCCCGCCCAGCTGCAGGGGCTATTGGGAGATAATTACGAGGTGCGGAACTTTGGTCGGGGCGGGGCGACGTTGTTGAAGCAGGGAAATCTGCCCTACTGGAAAACTGAGCAGTTCAAGGACGCCACCGCGTTCAATCCCGAGATCGTCGTGATCAAACTCGGCACGAACGATTCAAAACCGGACAACTGGAAACACGCTGACCAGTTCGAGGCCGATCTCGTCGCCCTCATCGAACACTTTGAAAAACTGCCGGCCACGCCGCGCGTGCATCTGGGCATTCCCGCGCCGGTGTTTGAGACGCGCTGGGGCATCAACGAGAAGACAGTTGCCGGCGAGATCGCGCCGATTATCCGTAAGGTTTCGGAAGAACGCAGCATGGGCCGGATCAATTTTGCCACCGCCCTCGAAGGCAATGAGGCGGTGTTCCCCGACAAGATTCATCCCAACGCCGCCGGTGCCAAAATTATGGCAAAGACCGTCGCATTTGCCATTGAGTCTGAGGCGAAGGAATCGGCTGGAACGCGGCCGATATTCAAGTCTGGGAACATGGTGGCGCTGGTGGGGGACGCGTTCATCGAGCAGGAACAGTATTCGGCCTGGGTCGAACTGTTACTCACCACGAGCCAGCCCAACCTGAATCTGAAATTTCGCAATCTTGGCTGGAGTGCGGATACACCCGCCGGAGTTTCACGTTTCGGACTGAGCCCATTGCAGGCGGGTCGGGCACCGGCGGATGAGGGGTGGAAACAATTGCAAAAGCAACTCGATCTGGTGCAGCCGGATGTTGCGATTCTGGGATACGGGATGGCCAGCTCGTTGGAGAGCGGCGTCGATGGATTAGACAAGTTTGCAGCAGACATGCATCGGCTCATCGGCCGCATTCGGCAAGCCGGTTCGGGGCCCGAAACTCGTATCGTGGTGCTGGGAACGATCGCCCATGAGGACTTGGGTCCGGAACTTGGAGATGCAGCGTCGCACAATCAGGTGCTCGCAAAATACAACGCGCGGCTCCAGGAGATCGCGGGCAAGGAAGGAGCTATCTTCGTTCCACTTTATCAGACGCTCAGCAAACAGGCCGGACTTACGGAGGATGGAATTCATCTGAACGAGCAGGGCTATCAGACCGTAGCCAAGCTGATCGATGGCCGGTTGAACGGAAAATCCGCCGCTGATCAGGATCGGCGAATGAAGAACCCGAACGCGGAAACGCTTCGCCGCGTGATTTTGCAGAAGAACCAGTGGTGGTTCCACCGCACCCGTCCCGCGAACATGGCTTACGTCTTCGGCTTTCGAAAACACGAACAAGGTCAGAACGCAGTCGAGATTCCGCGCTTTGATCGTCTGATCGCTGAAGACGAGTCGGACATTGCGAGTTTGCGAACCCTCAAATCAGTGCGCCTGCAGCTCAAGAAACCCCAGGTTGAATCGAAGTATGCGAAGTTCACCAAGCAGCCGACTCCGGAATTTACCGTGGGCAAGGATTTGGAAGTCACGCTCTGGGCAGAGAACCCTCAGCTGAACAAACCGATCCAGATGAATTTCGATCCTCAGGGGCGTCTCTACGTGGCCAGCTCAGAAGCCTATCCCATGATCGAAGTGGGCCAGCACGCTCCGGACAAGATTCTGATGTTGGAAGACACCAACGGTGACGGCAAGAGCGACAAGTCGACCGTATTTGCCGATGGCCTGTTGATTCCAACGGGCGTCGAACCCGGTGATGGCGGCGTCTACGTTGCGCAAAGCACGGATCTGCTTTTCCTCAAGGACACCGATGGCGATGGCAAGGCGGATGTGAAACGTCGCGTCCTGAGCGGCTTCGGCACCGAGGACACACATCACAATCTGCATACCTTACGCTGGGGACCAGACGGGCGGTTGTACATGAACCAGTCAATCTACACCCGGACTGATGCGGAAACACCCCGCGGTGTGATGCGTCTGAAGGCGGGTGGTGGTTTCCGTTACAATACGAAGACCATGCGCATGGAGGTCTTCTTCCGCGGGTTGGTGAATTCTTGGGGGCATCAATTCGACGAATACGGCCAATCGTTTCTGACGGACGGTGCTGGTTTTCAAGGAATCGCCTACACCTTTCCGGGCGCTTCATTCCGGCCGACTCCGGGATCACGCCGCGACCTGAATCTGATCAGTCCGGGGAACTATCCCAAGTTTGCCTCCAAGGAAATCGTTTATGGAAAATCGTTTCCGGCTGACTGGCAGGGATCGATCGTCACCTGCGACTTCCGGGCCAACCGAGTCACCCGATTTGACCTCGTGGAACAGGGCAGCGGGTTTGTGACCGAACAGAAGGAAGATCTGCTGCGGACGTCGGCCAGCACGTTTCGACCGATCGATGTGAAACAGGGCCCGGACGGCGCGCTTTACATCGCTGATTGGTCCAATCCCATCATCAACCACGGCGAAGTCGATTTCCGGGATGCGCGACGTGATCGTTGGCACGGACGCATCTGGCGGGTTTCGTGGAAAGGCGCGAAGCCAACCGAGCGCCAGAACATCGCCCGCCTGCGCACGACTCCGCTGCTGGACTCGTTGACATCGGATGATCGCTTTGTCCGTGATCAATCACGCCGCGTCCTCATCGATCGTGGAGTCGAAACAGCAAAGGTTCTCAAGACCTGGCTGCCGAAGCAGAAAGACGAGGCCGCACGACTTCAGGCGCTCTGGTTGCATCAGGCATTGAATGTTCCCAACACAAAACTCCTCACCGAACTGCTCAATGCAAAGGAGCCGAAGATTCGCGCCGCTGCGGTTCGCGTTCTGAGTGATTGGTCCGATCCGCAAACGGATTCCAAGCGGCCTATGCAAGCAGACAGGGCCACCGGGCTCTATCGCAATCGCGTCGCTGATAGCCACCCGCGCGTTCGGTTGGAAGCCGTGCGTGGCGTCGCCAAGCTGGGAACAGCCAAGGCGGCCGAAGTTGCGTTGCTTGTGCTCAACAAGGACATGGATCGCTTCCTCGACTACGCCTTGTGGCTGAGCATGAACGAACTGGCAGATCCATTCATGAATGCGCTGGAGTCCGGCAAGTGGAAGCCCGATACGGCCGCGAAATCCAAGCAGCTCGAATTCGCACTGAGTGCCATCGAACCCGCCCGGGCGGCGAACTACATAGCGAAACGTCTGAAGAGCCAGCCCATCACGAAGGAAGGGTCCGGACCTTGGATTGAGCTCATCGGCAAAGCCGGCGGTCGAGAAGAACTGAAGAATCTCTATCAGCAGTTGGGCGCCGGCAGCCTGAACGACGCCGCCACCCGCCGCGGACTTGCCGCACTGGAAACCGCCCTGCGTCTGCGGAAACAACGACCGTCCGGCAGCCTTGCCGGCATCGGTAAGTTTTTGACCTCGGGAGATGAAGGCATTCGGGTGGCTGGGATCAGGCTGGCCGGCGCTTGGAAGCAAGGCGGCCAGATCGGTGTACTCGCCCAGACCGCCAAACAGATGAACACCTCCGCGGCCGTTCGGGGTGCGGCAATCAACGCCTTGCGTGAAATCGGCGGAGGGGGAGCGGCCAGCGCCTTGACCGGACTCACAGCAACCGGAACCGATCTCGGCGTTCGACGTCATGCTGTCCTCGCCTTGGCCGGTCTGGGTGTCAATCAGGCTGCCGCGCCATTCTATCAGATATTGGGCGAATCCAAATCCGAGCAACAGGCGCTGGATCTCTGGCGGGGAATTCTGCCGCAACGGAACGCGGGCACTGTCCTCGCTGCAAAGGTTCCGGCATCTGGTGTTTCGCAGGCTGTGGCGAGAGCGGGGATGCGCGCGGCCCGCGAGGGTGGGCGAGATGAGAAGGCGCTCGTCGCCGCCTTGACGCCGCATTCAGGACTCACCATCAAGCCGGAGGAACTCACGCCCGCGCGCGTCCAGGAACTGATCGCCAAGGCCGCCAAGGACGGAAGTCCTGGCCGTGGTGAAAACGTGTATTCGCGCCCCGAACTGGGATGTGTCTTGTGTCATTCCATCGGTGGGGTAGGGGGCAAGGTCGGACCTGACATGACCAGCCTGGGCGCCAGTGCCCCCAAGGATTACATCATAGAATCGCTGTTCAAACCGAACGCCAAGATCAAGGAAGGCTACCACTCCGTGGTCATTGAAACGAAATCGGAATTGGAATACAGCGGCATCGAAGTGCGTGACGCCGACGGTGAGCTGACCATCCGCAACGCTGCAAATCAGATCGTGCGAATTCCAAAGAACTCCATCATCAGCAAGCGGAACGGAATGTCACTGATGCCCTCCGGTCTGCTGGAGACTCTGTCCGAACAGGAGACGATCGATCTGATCATGTTCCTCACCAAGCTCGGCACGCCGGGGACCTATGATGCAAGTCAGGGTGGTGTTGGTCGTGTCTACGAGATCTTTGCCGGGACCCATCGGATTGAGCAACACGGGGCAGATAAGATCGTCACCGGTGAACTGACCAAGGGTTGGAAGCCGTTGTTGTCGCGTGTCAATGGCAACGTAGCTGGGCATACACTGAAAGTGCTGACTCAGCAGTCCAAGAACATCAGCCTGGTTCACGTCTACGCCCGGACCGGATTTGAAGTGGCGAAGACCGGTGAAGTGACCTTTGCCGTGGCCGGTGTGTCGAAGCCAGCCCTCTGGGTCGATGGTAAACGCATCGACGGAGATACGAGCTTCACAACGAAGGTAGCAGCAGGCAAACACACCGTCCTCGTCCGCATGGACGCGAAAGAGATGCCCAAGATTCTGCGGGTGCTTTCGAAAGACGTGGCCTTCGCCACCGAGTAGCGATCAGCGATGTATCCAGTGGCGGCGAGGGTGAGCGAGTCGTTTTAGCCGAAGTCCACCCGCTCAGGCTCGCCGCCACAATGGCTAACCGATGAGGGGTGGGTAGATCCACTGGCCGTCAATCATGACGGCGGATTCGCGGCCATCGAAGTTCACGAGTTTTCCGTAAGCGTCCTCGATCTGGCCAGCGAATGGGATTGCGAGCAGATCCGCTTTCTTCTCCACCGCGAGTGAACCTTGGCGAGGGCAACCCAGTGCGCGGGCCGCGTTGATGGTGACCATCTCAACGATTTGTTCCGCCGCGATCGCCGGGTTCGCAATTGCGAACACGCGCATTTCATCGAAGAGATTCAGGCGGGGTTTCAGTCCGGTGGGAGCTGAAGTGGAAGCAAGACTGTCGGTTCCCAAGCTCAGATTGATTCCGGCCTTCAGCAGATCCTCGGTCGGGAAGGGGGCGTGATTGAAGTAGGCGTGGCTTTGGGGGCAGTGGACGACGTTGGTTCCACTCTGCCGAAGCAGATCGATGTCGGCGGCGTCAACGTAGTTGCAGTGCACGGCGAGCATCCGATCAGAAAGCAGGTTTGAATCTGCGAGAACCCGCACGGGGGATCTTCCGCAATCGGACATCTCGCGACCGTTGCGATCGAGCCAGTCATGCATTTCACCGCGTCGATGTCGGAACATGTCGTTCTCGGTCGCCGATTCAGCGACGTGCATGCACATCCGCCAGTTGTTTGTTTCGGCGGTCTGGGCTGTCAGTTCGCGAAGTCGCGGCGAAGTTGTGTAGGGCGCGTGCGGAGATAGCCCGCCGCCACCGTGCGGATTGGGGTTTTCATTCAATCGCTGCTCAGCCTCGGCGGTCTGGGCCTGGGGAGTCTGTCTTCCGCGTACGCTGATCAGTTCGTGGAAGGTATGAACTCGCAACGGCGTTGATCGCCACACTTCCGGGACCAGTTCGGGAACGGCCTCGATATCAGCCACGCAGGTGGTGCCGGATTCGAGGAGGGCATTGGCACCGGCGATCCAAGAATTGGCGTAGTCTGAATACGTCCAGTCCGCCTTGAGGGCGACGATCGACTGAATCCAGTCAACGAAGGAATTCGGCGGGGAGATGACGCCGCCCATGTGCGTGTAATCCAGATGACAATGGGCGTTGATGAGACCCGGCATCAGGATGACTTCGCCGAGATCATGGATCTCGGCATCTGAAGACGCCAGATCCTGGAACCGGCCGACTGCCAGGATCTGGTCATCAAGAAAACGCACCGCGCCATCTTCGATGGGCGGTGCGGTAATCGGTAAGACGACGCGGGCGCGTAGGATCATGAGCGGGCAACGAATGCTGATCCGGAATGGTGATTCGCGTGGTGCTCCGGAACCCCGGTGCGGACGCGGATCGATGAGGCCGCTAAAGCTCGCCTTCCTGACGCTTGGCCTTGCTGCGCGCGGCCGTGCTCTTTTTCGCCTTCGCCTTGCTATGGCGTTTGCGGATCTGCTGTTCGATCTTCTTGGCGACCTTGTCGATCGCGGCGTGGAGATCGTTTTCGTAATCCTCAGCGAAGAGATCAGGCCCCCGGACGCTGAGGCGGATGGAGGAACGAAATTCCTTGCTCGGCGTGCGGGTTTGATCGTGTTCGATGATAACGCGGGCATCGATGGTCCAGCGATCGAAGTGCTCAAGGCGATCGATGCGATCCAGGATGTGCTGCTCAATCGAGGGAGTGAGCTTGATGTTGTGCGTTGATATGATGATTTTCATTTTCGTTCCTTGGAGTGTTCTGATTCAACCGGCAACAATCGCCCGGTGTCGGTGAAAGGCACCGCGTAGGGACTCGGATACCTCGGTTTGGAGCAGTTGCAACTCGTCGTAGATTGCTACGTTGTCTTCAATCGGCTCGGCGGTTTCGCGGTGGTTCAACTGCACGAACTCGTCGGTGATGTTGGTGATCGAGATTTTCTCGCCCTGCTGATTTCTCCAGCACCAGAGCGCCTGCAAAGCGCCGCCGTAGGCTGCGCCCTCGCTGACCTTCAAGGTGACAACCTCCGTGTTGAACACGTCGGCCATGATCTGGCGCCAGAGTTTGGATTTGGCCCCCCCCCCGGTGGCTCGGATCTGAGTGGGGCGCACGCCGAGTTCGGCGAGTCGGCGTAGGCCGTAATTCATTCCCAAGGTCACGCCTTCCATGGCGGCGCGGGCGAAGTAACCCTGACCAAAGGTGCGTTTGTTGACACCGAAGTAGACGCCCGTTCCGCTCGGAACGTTCGGGGTGCGTTCGCCATCAAGGTAAGGGACCATGATCAACCCTTCGCAGCCGGCGGGAACCTTGGCGGTCTCGCGCATGAACTGCTTGTGATCCCAGCCAAATTCGTTGCGGCACATTTCGGTGGCAACGGTCACGTTCATGGTGCAGAGCAGGGGAAGCCAGCGGTTGGTGGAATCGCAAAAAGCCGCAATTTCGCCGACCGGATCCACGACTGGTTTTTCCGCGCAGGCGTAGATGGTGCCGCTGGTGCCGAAGCTGGCCGTGATGACGCCTTCCTCGGTGTTGCCGGTGCCGATGGCACCCATCATGTTGTCGCCGCCGCCGGCGCTGACCACCACCTTCGTGGTCAGGCCAAGTTCCTTGGCAGCGGCGGCGCTGAGCGTGCCGACCGGTTGGTCGCTGGACATGAGTTCAGGCAGTTTGTCGCCAAGGTCCGCGTCGATGGCCTTGATGGCCTGGTTGCACCAACGACGTTTGCGCACGTCGAGCAGGGCAGTGCCACTCGCATCGCCGTATTCCATCACTGCCCGTCCGGTAAGCCAGAAGTTCAGGTAATCGTGAGGTAACAGAACGGTGGCCAGCTTCTTGAAGTTTTTGGGTTCGTGGTTTTTCAGCCACAAAATTTTCGAAGCGGTGAAGCCGGGCAGAACAGCATTGCCAAGTGCTTTGATGGTCTTCTTGCTGCCACCCAAGGCGTCGGTGATCCGCTCGCATTCGGCGGCGGTGGAAGTATCGCACCAAAGTTTTGCCGGGCGGATGACGTTACCCTTTTTGTCGAGGGGAACGAATCCGTGTTGCTGTCCACTGATGCCGATGGCGCGAACTTCAGAGGCTTTGGCCTTGGCGAGCTTGAGGGCTTTCCGGATCGATTTGGCGGTGGCGCTGCGCCAGGTTTCAGGATCCTGCTCCTTTGCGCCCGGAGGGAGATTGGGAAGTAGATCGTAGGACTGTGAGGCTTCGCCGAGGACTTTGCCGTTGTCGGCGTTGACGACCAGCACTTTGGTGGATTGGGTGCCGGAGTCGATGCCAATAAGAAGGTTGCGCATGGGGGGGCGGTCAGTCGTCGGATTCGTCCTCGTCCTCGTTCAGGGCGCTCTCAATGATGTGATCAGCGATTTCATCAGGTGCGAGTCGCAGTTCTTCGCGGGTGGGCAGATGTTTGATGACTACGAGCCCGCGTTCAAGTCGAACCGTGTATTCGGCGGAAAGCTCCTGCGCCCGTTTGAACTGCTTGTTGCCGTTCATCGGGGCAAGGGAATAGTCCACATTGAGCGTACGGTCGCGAAGTTGCTGGATGAGAGCCAGCGAGGCGGGGCGTTCGGTTTCTTCTTCTATCAAAACAAACACGTCCAGATCATCTCCGAATTCTGGTACAAGGTCGCGTGCCTTTAGCAATTCCGCAAGTACGACATCGCCCATTCCAAAACCGAGTGCCGGCAGGTCCACTTTGCCGCCGGAAACCAGTTTGATCAGATGGTCGTAGCGCCCACCGCCGGCGATGGCACGGAACGCGCCCTTCTTATCGAACGCCTCAAACACGGGGCCGGTGTAGTAGGCCAGGCCACGAATGACGCCGTAGTCGATCTTCACGAAGTCTCCCATGCCGCGCGCGGTCAGGTTGTCGATTATGAGCGCCAGCTCTGCGGTTGGTTTGCCTTCAGTAATAAAGGCCTGAACCTCGGCCAGGCTGAATCCAAGCGCGCCCAGATTCTTTTCGCTCTGTTCCGGAGCCTCCCGTTCGAGCTTGTCGACGATCTGGTAGAAATCTGTGGCCTTGGCCGGATCGTCGCAGCGCGTATCGAAAAACTGTTGCCACGCATCCCGGCTGCTGAGGCGCACAACGAAATCATCCGAAGTGAGGCCCAGCGCGCGAAGCACATCGATCAGCAGTGCGATCAGTTCCGCATCGGCGGCTCGGTGTTCTTCCCCGATGATGTCGCAGTTCAGTTGGAAGTGCTCGCGCTTGCGTCCCTTGGATGCCCGCTCGTAGCGGAAGAGTTGCGGCATGGAGAACCATTTCATCGGTTTCTTGTAGGCCCGCTCATTGGACGCGATCAGTCGCGCCAGGGTGGGGGTCATCTCCGGGCGTAGCGCGACTTCGCGATCGCCCTTGTCCGTGAAGTTGAAGAGTTGCTCCACGATCTCGTCGCCACTCTTGACGGTGTAGAGTTCGAGTGATTCGAGCGGGGGGCCGTCGTATTCCCGGAACCCATAGGATTCGGCAACCTGGCGCCAAGCCTCGAAGATGTGATTGCGCAGGTCCATGCTCCAAAGATCTTCCTTGGAGGAGGGCACCGGTTCGGGCAGAAAATCGCGAAAGCCTGGTAGTCGATCCATAGTAAAGGGCGCGTGTTGTACCAGTGGGTGTTTTCGCGTGGAAGCAGAAAAAAACGCCGGCATTCATTGCCGGCGTTGGAAAAGTGTCAGTCCCGGGCTGAGGCGGGACTGAATGATGAATGTCTCCGTCAGACGCTGACTCGGAAGTTGGCGCGATCGGACGATTGGATGATGGCGCTGGCCCGGTGTAGCGCCGGGATTTCTGCTCGGTTGCTGTCTGCCTCGCCATTGGCGGTCTCGGTTTCCGGTTCGCTGCGGAGGACTGCTTCCCGCATCTCTTTGCCGGGCTTGAACTTGACCACGGCACGTGGCGGGATGGGAACATCGGTTTCGGGTGAGTTCGGATTGCGGCCCACGCGCGCCTTCCGCAACTTCACTTCGAAGACGCCGAAGTTTCTCAGTTCGACCGTTTCGCCTTTGGAGACCGATTCGCTGATGTAGTTGAGGGTTTTTTGAACCACATCAAGCACCTGCTGCTGAACTAGACCCGTTTCGGTGCTGATACGCACGACCAGATCTCTTTTGGTGATATTTTTGGACGTTTCCACGATGGTTTTGTGTGACAGGGATTGGTTTCGGAGTGCGTTTATAAATCCCTCTCTCCCAACGGTCAAGCGATGGAATGACCCTTTCTGGCCTAGCAAAACACAAGCCAAGGATGGTTCTTGGCTACAGTGAAATACCTACCACGACTGTGGTAGGGCGGCATTACGACGGAATTATGGAAATACTAACGATAAAGATGGGGTTTTCCTCCTGCTTTAGGATGGTGGATTTTGAGCGGAAGTTTTTGGTTGCCACTCATTTTTGGATTCTTGGCGGAAAAAACTTTTTTTGTAATGAGGCGCGCGAGGCCGGCTGTTGTGAATTGTGGCCGCGAATTCGACCGCGCCTTGACCAAAGCCGGGGCAATCTCTACAACCTACCCATGACGGGGAGCCAACCGACCGATCGGTCGTGGCTGAGAGGGAAACGCGAGTCGTTTCCGACCCTTGGAACCTGATCCGGATAATGCCGGCGCAGGGAGCAACGCGCGCCAAGTGCCCGTTTCTTCCATCCCCGTCCGATTGAGACAAACAGATATCCTATGATCGCCAGCAAAGATTCCTTCGAGCCGCACAGCAGCGAACAGCTGCCCAACAGCAAACGCGTTTACATTTCCGGAGAACAGTTTCCTGAGCTGCGAGTGCCGATGCGGGAGATCGAGCTGCATGATACCAAAAAGATGGACGGTTCCATGGAATCCAACGCGCCGGTGCGGGTCTACGATTGCAGCGGACCTTGGGGCGATCCTGATTTCAAGGGCGATGTCAAAGAGGGCTTGCCGGCGATGCGGCGCAAGTGGCTCGAGGATCGCGAGGACTTGGAGGAATACGACGGCCGCGAAATTACACCCGAGGACAACGGATACCTCAGCCGCGTCCACGCCGATCACGCGGCTCAGTCTGAACGGAATCAATTGGTCGAATTTCCGGCTCTGAGGCGCAAGCCGCTGCGGGCGAGCAAGGGCCATCCGGTCACGCAGTTATGGTATGCCCAGCAGGGAATCATCACTGCGGAAATGGAGTACATCGCCATCCGGGAGAATCAGGGTCTGGAGGAACTGCGCGAGAAGATGTCTGCCGATCAGCCCCGCAGCTCACTGCTGCATGAACTTCCCAATACCGATTCGCAGAAAAATGCGCCCGGGGTGTTCAGCCAATACCCGCAGAACATGCCCCGCCGGGTGACCGCGGAATTTGTGCGCGCCGAAGTTGCGCGCGGCCGGGCGATCATTCCCTGCAACATCAATCATCCCGAACTTGAGCCGATGATCATCGGGCGAAACTTCCTGGTGAAGATCAACGCCAACATTGGCAATTCAGCCGTGACCTCCAGCATTGATGAGGAAGTTGAAAAGATGCGTTGGGCGACCAAATGGGGCGGCGATACCGTGATGGATCTTTCCACCGGCCGAAACATTCACGCCACCCGCGAATGGATCGTTCGCAACAGCCCGGTACCGATTGGTACAGTGCCGATCTATCAGGCCCTGGAGAAAGTCAGTGGCAAGGCTGAGGATCTGACCTGGGAAATCTATCGCGACACCTTGATCGAACAGGCGGAGCAGGGGGTTGATTACTTTACGATCCACGCCGGCGTGTTACTGCGCTTCATTCCGCTGACCGCGCAGCGCATGACGGGGATCGTGAGTCGTGGTGGTGCGATCATGGCCAAGTGGTGTTTGTCACATCACAAGGAGAACTTTCTCTACACGCACTGGGATGATATCTGCGAAATCATGGCCGCGTACGACATCAGCTTCTCGATCGGTGATGGTCTGCGTCCCGGTAGCATCGCGGATGCCAACGATGTGCCTCAATTTGGCGAACTTGAAGTGCAGGGTGAACTGACCAAGCGCGCGTGGAAACACGGTGTGCAGGTGATGAACGAGGGCCCCGGTCATGTGCCGATGCATCTCATTCAGGAGAACATGACCAAGCAGCTCGAGTGGTGCGGAGAAGCGCCTTTCTACACCCTTGGACCGCTGACGACGGACGTTGCTCCCGGATACGATCACATCACCAGCGGGATCGGCGCGGCGATGATTGGCTGGTATGGCTGCGCGATGCTTTGCTACGTGACTCCGAAGGAACATCTTGGATTGCCGAACAAACAGGATGTGAAGGAAGGCGTCATCACCTACAAGATTGCTGCGCACGCCGCCGATCTGGCCAAGGGGCATCCCGGTGCCCAATATCGCGACAATGCGCTTTCGAAAGCGCGCTTCGAATTTCGCTGGGAAGACCAGTTCAACCTCGGACTTGATCCCGAACGGGCCCGCGAATTCCATGATGAGACGCTTCCTCAGGAAGGCGCCAAGACCGCGCACTTCTGTTCCATGTGTGGACCGAATTTCTGCTCGATGAAGATCACGGAAGATGTCCGCAAATACGCAGAGGAAAACGGACTCACCGATCAGGCGGCACTCGAAAAAGGGATGAACGAGAAGTCGGAGGAGTTCATCAAACAAGGCGCTGAGGTTTACACCAAAGCCTGAGGCTGGCCTCGGATAATACGGCGGACCTGATTCACTTCATCCCGAAGTGTTTCTTGAAGAAGGCGAACATCTCCAGATGGAGGTTCGGACCTCCGTCTTTCTGATGTCGGTAGCGCGCCTCAATTCCCAGCGCGTCCATTTCCTTCTTCAGGCGGTGCCCAAACTTCGGATGATGGATGCCCTGACCCGGACGCGCGTTCTTGGGCATGGGTCCATCCGCCTCGCTGTAATACATGTAGATCGGCGGATCATCCTGGCTGAGATGGGTGATTGCTGAGACCTCATCGTAGAGATCAAACAGCTTGGAATTATTCAGATCTTCCGGGCCGGACATGTTGAACATTTTGAAGATGGACGGATGCTCCCAAGCGCGCCCACCAATCTCCTGCTTGATCCATCGGGGATCGTAAGTGCTTTGTCCGCCGAGCGTTCCGATCGCGGTGATGCGGGTGGATTGACGGAGAATCGGATCGTCGCTCTGGGGATCGGCGAGATCCTCGTGAAAGCCGAGCCACATGGAAATACCTGCCCCGGCCGATCCGCCGAAACAGGCCACGCGACCGGCGTCGATGTTCCAAGCCTTCGCTTTCGAGCGCAGGAACTGCACCGCCCGGGCGCCATCATGCATGCAGGCGGAAACATCGAGGGGGCCGTCGACAAACCGATAGTGAATCGCGGCGCAGGAGATGCCGGCCTTTAGGCATTCGTTGATCATGGTCACGTTCATGTTGTTCTTGGTGCCGCCCACGAAGCCGCCGCCGTGGATGTAGATGACGAGCGGGGTCGGCGTTTTGCTCTTCGCCTGATAGAAATCCAGAACCTGCCGTTCATGTGACCCGTAGGATACGTTAGCCTCGCTGGGTTTGGGGCGGTTTGAACTGCGGGGCTTGTCTTTTGACTGACGTGCTTTGATCCAGGCGCGGGCCTCGGCCATCGTCAGCACGCCATCCATATTCGCGTCAGCATCCGGTTGTTTGGCGAACCAGTCCTTCAGCTGCGCATTGTTCTTCGAAGTTCGAGTCGCTGTCTTTTTCTGACCTGAAACTGGGGAGGACAGCAGGAGGAACGAGAAAAGGCCAAGGATGAGTGAGCGCGGATACATGACGGAGTATCGTCTTTTCATAGGCCCGTTTCCAATGGCGTCAACTCGAATGTGGCATCGGGCGCGAGTAAACCGATCTGTCAGGCGAGCAGAGAATCCCCGACCGAGCACCGCCTACCTTGCCATCTTCACCCGCCTCAACAATACTCCCCGCGTGAGTTTGAGTGTGACGCAATTGACAGATCGTTTGCTGGCGTCGTATGCCCAGGTAGGTGGTATCAACCATCTGGATGGCACGAACCTGCCCTCCAAGACCGCCATCCAGACGATCTCTGGCGGCCTGTTGCGACTGATCTTTCCGGGGTTTTTCGACGATACCCCGATTCATTCCTCGGAATTGAAGATGCAGACCGCGATCCTGATGGACGAGGTCATGGGACGACTGGAGGACGAGATCAACAAGAGCCTTGAGTACGCGCGGCCGGAAGGTTGCACGGCTGAGGAGATTCGGCCCCTGGCACACGAACTCACGCTGAAATTTCTCTCACGACTTCCAGAGATTCGCGAATTGTTGCAGACCGATACCGAAGCCGCCTTTAACGGCGATCCCGCCGCGCTGAGCAAGGAGGAGGTCATCGTGGCCTATCCTTTTATGGAAGCGATCGCGGTCCAACGGCTTGCACATCAACTCTACCTCGAAAACATCGCGCTGATTCCCCGAATAATGACTGAGTGGGCCCATGCCCGTACCGGGGTGGATATTCATCCAGGCGCCAAGATCGGCTCCCATTTTTTCATCGATCACGGCACAGGCACTGTGATCGGCGAGACGACTGAGATCGGAAATCACGTGAAGATGTATCAGGGCGTTGGATTGGTCGCCAAGTCGCTGGCTGCCGGACAGGCTCTGAAAGGTGTGAAGCGCCACCCCACGATCGAAGACCGGGTCACGATTTACGCCGGGGCGACGATCGTGGGCGGCGATGTCGTGATCGGGGAGGGGAGTACGATCGGTGCGAGCGTCTTCCTGCTCCACAGCGTGCCGCCAAATTCCCTCGTGATCTACGAGGAACTGAATACCAAGGTGATCGAGAAGCGGCGCAAAGAAGAAAACGATTTCCAGATCTGATCGGTCGGATTTGGTCAAGTCGTCGGGGCGTCTTTGGCAGGGCAGACGCCTCTCAAAAAACTGCGCCAAAATGGCCCCTCGTAATTTTGGGGAATGAGTAGGGATGCAAAAAGAGCATTCCGCCTTGAGTCGGGACAAACACTTCGTCCAGTTGGTTGATCCCCGCGTGGATCGCACCAAGCGCCCTGAACTGATCGACCTGCTTGTCATCGCCATCTGTTGCCTGTTGTGTGGCGGGCAAGGCCCTGCGCCACGCGCTCAACCAAGGTGAGCAACTGCCCTGCATCGGGAGTGACTGGGCACGGGACAACGGTCTGGCGCGCGGCCCATGGAAAGTGGCCGCCGGTGAGTGTTTTTTCGGTTCCGATAGGGGCGCGAACGGGTCTGGTGAATGCCTTGGTTCGTCAGGTGATGATAGAGGGCGTAATTGATGAATTGCCCCGCCATCGATGTCGATCCAGCGTTGGGCGAAGGGTTGGGCACGGCTCTCGATGAGGGCTTTGATCACCGCGTCGCTGCGCGGAACCAACCCGCTGATCCTCCGAATCACGCTTCGGTGTCCTCTTCAATGAGGCAACACTGCTGTTCTGCTGTTCTGCTGGGCTGTTCCAAAGACTTGACCCCGCCGGTCACCTTGGCTAGCGTTCCAACCGTGCAAGAAATAGGCCTACAAGTCGTTGTTAGCCGGCTCGTCGTAGCAGACGAGCCGGCCGCTGGGACTTGTTGGGCTTGAGCAAAGCGATTTCGACAAAAACCCACGGCCGGCGACGGGCGTGGGTTTTTTGTTCGCCTACGACGATCGCTGGCGACAACGAAAAGAAAACATGAGCAACACTGCAGAAACAGCTGAATCCGCGGATCAATCCACCGATCGTGTCGAAAAGGGCCCCTTGATGTCCGGCAGCGACATCCTTGTCGCCTGCCTGGAACGTGAAGGCGTCGACACCATTTTTGCCTACCCCGGTGGGGCGAGCATGGTCATTCACCAGTCCCTTACCCGCTCGAAGCCGATCCGGACAATTCTGCCCCGGCACGAGCAGGGTGGGGTGTTCATGGCCGAAGGCTACGCCCGGGCGACCGGGAAAGCCGGCGTGTGCATGGCGACCAGCGGTCCCGGCGCGACGAATCTCATGACCGGGCTCGCGGATGCCTACATGGATTCCGTTCCGGTCGTGGCGATCACCGGTCAGGTGCCGCAGGCGATGATCGGCAAGGGCGCGTTTCAGGAGACTGATTTCTTTGGCATGACGCTTCCCGTGGTGAAGCACAGTTATCTCGTCACGGATGTGAATGAGATTCCCCGCGTGATCAAAGAAGCTTTTCACGTGGCGACAACCGGACGTCCCGGCCCGGTGATTGTGGACGTTCCCAAGAATATCCAGATGGCCATGACGCAGCCGATATTCCCGAATGAGATCAACATCCGTGGATACAACCCCGAGCGGAAGGCAAGTGACATCGCGTTGAACGAGATCATGGGGCTGATCGAGAAATCAGAACGTCCGGTTCTCTATTGTGGCGGTGGTATCATCACCGCTGAAGCGAGCGAGGAACTGCGCAAGTTCGCGGAGGCCACCAAGATTCCTGTGACCACCACGATCATGGGAGTGGGCTGTTTTCCGGAAGACCACGAACGCTCTCTCCGTTGGTTGGGTATGCATGGTGCGGCCTATGCGAACTGGGCCGTCAGTGGCGAATTTCAGGACGTGGACGGCGAAAAGAAACAGGTCGCCGAAGGCGCGGATCTGCTGCTTGCGTTCGGTGTGCGTTTTGATGACCGGGTGACCGGTAAGGTTGAGAAGTTCTGCGAGAAGGGAACGATCGTCCACATCGATATCGATGCCTCTGAAATCAACAAGAATCGTCAGGCCAACCTGCCGGTGGTGAGTGACATCAAATACGCGCTTAACCGTCTCAACGCGTTGGTCGAGAAGAACCCGATTCAGCAGAGTTTTGAACCGTGGCTCGCACAGGTCAAGGAATGGAAGGCGAAGGCTCCATTTAGGTATTCGGTGACTGACGAAGTGGTGGGATCCGATCACATGAAAGATCATCTGAGTGGCATGGAGAAGGAAGTGATTCTCCCTCAGATGGCGATTGAGATGCTCTACAAGGTCTCCAAAGGGGACGCGATTATCACCACGGGCGTCGGTCAACATCAGATGTGGGCCGGGCAATGGTATCGATACAAATTTCCCCGCCAGCTGCTCACCAGTGCGGGACTCGGTGCGATGGGTTACGGCTATCCGGCCGCCCTGGGTGCGAAAGTTGCCTGCCCGGACAAACAGGTCGTGGATATCGACGGCGACGGTTCGTTCCTGATGAACGTGCAGGAACTGGCGACCGCTCACATCGAAGGCATCGATGCGAAGGTGATGATCCTAAACAATCAGCATCTCGGAATGGTGATGCAGTGGGAGGATAACTTCTTCGAGGGTAATCGTGGCAATACCTACCTCGGTGACCCTGACAATCGTGAAGCCATCTATCCCGACTACATCAAGATGTGTGAATCGTTCAATATCAAGAGCGAGCGCGTGATGTTCAAAAAGGATTTGGAAGGTGCCATTCAGCGCATGCTTGATGCCGATGAACCCTACCTGCTTGATATCGTCGTGCCCTACACTGAGCACGTTCTGCCATTTATTCCGGCGCAGGGGACGGTGGCTGATATGAAGTACTAGCAGATTGCGACAACGGATTCTCCATAACAAAAGGCCGCCCATAAGGGCGGCCTTTTTTGTTGAATTACAGAAAGTTGGATCCGGAACGATCCGCGTTACATCCCCATGATTTCGTAGCCGCAATCCACATACATCACCTGTCCGGTGATGGCGGCGGCGCCGTCGCTGGCCAGGAAGACACCGGTTTGTCCGAGTTCTTCCGGCAGCACATTGCGCTTGAGTGGCGCGTGTTCCTCATAGTGTTTCAACATTGTCGAGAAACCCGCAATTCCGCGCGCGGCCAGGGTGTTGACCGGACCTGCACTGATGCAATTGACCCGGATCTTCTTCTCACCCAGATCGGCTGCGAGGTAGCGCGTGCTGGCTTCCAGTGCTGCCTTGGCAACGCCCATCACGTTGTAATGCGGAATCACCTTCGCGGCTCCGTAATAGCTCATGGCGACGATGCTGCCACCGTCGGTCATGAGTGGGGCGGCACCGCGGGCCAACGCGATCAGTGAATAGGCGCTGATGTCGTGGGCGGTGGCAAAGGCTTCGCGGGTGGTGTCCACGAAATTGCCTTCGAGAGATTCCTTGGGAGCGAACGCAACAGAGTGCAGCAGCAGATCCAATTTGCCGAAGCTCTCACCGACCTGCTTGAATACGTTGTCGATATCCTCATCGCTCGTGACATCACAGGGAATCAACAGCGTATCTTCGCCAAATTCCTGTACCAGATCGTTGACCTTGTCCTTCAGGCGTTCGCCCTGATAGGTGAATGCGAGTCGGGCACCGGCCTGGTGCCAGGCCTGGGCGATTGCCCAAGCGATTGAACGTTTGTTTGCGACGCCGAAAACGACGGCGGTTTTTCCATCTAATGAACCCATAGCGGTGCTTAGCTGGATTCAATTTGCCGTTCCGGTCAAGCCGAATCAGGTGATCTTGAATTTTTCGGCGGGGGCGGGAGTCGCAGAACTCGTTTTCTCAGCTGACGGCTGGGTCAGTTGGGCTGGACCAGACTTGCGAATCTGCTCGCTCAGTTTGATGGAATTGGTCGCGGGCTTTCGCCGGAAATGTTTTTGGAACATCTGATTGTTGGGCACGTTTATCAGGAATCCATTCGCGTCCTCGATGACAGTGAACATCAAGGTGATGTCAACGACCCGGCCATGGATATTGTCATCGGGAATCGCAAGTTCATCGCCGATCGCGAAGGGCTTGAAGAGGACAAGGAAGAAGGTGCACGAGAAGTTGGAGAGGACGCTCCAGATGGCGATAAAGCCGATCGCTACGACACCGCAAATCGCTCCCAAAGTGGCAATGATCGCGGTCAGCGGAAAATTGAAAAGGTTGAGAACGAGGATCAACGCGATGATGAGGATGATGAGCCGGAACCCGTTGGTGATCCGGCCGGTGTTGAGGCGCGGCATTTTCGCCTTGAGGCCTCCAACCGCACGCTTCACCCCGGTCAGGCAGCCCACGGCGGCAATCAGGATCAATCCCGCCACAACGAGTCGGAAGATGGTTTCGCTTTCCACGGCGGGAGTATGCGAAAGATTGTGACTCTGTCGAGTGATGTGACTCGCTCACTCCGGGAGTGACATTCGCTGGAATTCGAGAAATTCTCCCCGCTCATGATGACACGCATCGCAATTGTATTGATGGCGTTGGTGGCAATTCTCCCTGAATCGTCCGCTGCCAAACCGTTGAATCTTCTGGTGATTCAGACCGACGAGCACAACTACCGCACCTTGGGTTGTTATCGGAAGCTGCTTCCGAAGAGCGATTACTACTATGGCAAGGATGTCGTCAAGACGCCGAACATCGATTGGATCGCCGACAACGGTGCGATCTGTACGAGCTTCTACGCGACGACTCCGGTGTGTTCGCCATCGCGCGGTGCTCTGGTGTCTGGCCGCTATCCCCAGAACACGCCGGTGGTCCAGAATAACGTCAAGTTGGGCGATGATGTCGTGACGTTTGCTGAGATCTTGCGGCGCCAGGGTTACGCCACCGGCTACGCTGGCAAGTGGCATCTGGATGGCTTTGGGAAACCGCAATGGGGCCCGGAGCGGAAGTTTGGTTTTGAAGACAACCGCTTCATGTTTAATCGTGGGCATTGGAAAAATTTCGGGGACACCCCTGAGGGTCCGAAAGTGGGGACGACTGACAAAAAGGGGCAACCTGGTTACGGCGTCGGTGACGCGGATGAGAAAACCTTCTCGACGGATTGGTTGGCAGACAAGGTGGTCGACTTTATCGACGCCAATCGTTCCAAGCCCTTTTGCTACATGGTGAGTTTTCCCGATCCACACGGACCGAACACGGTCCGCGCACCTTACGATACTAAATACAACGATGTCACCGTTCCCACGCCCGACAGCACCCTGAACAAAACGCGCGCCCAAACCCCGGCTTGGGGAGCCATGGCTCCGAGATTGACGGCCGACACCGTGCGATCGTTGATGCCCAAATATTTCGGGATGGTGGAATGTCTCGATGACAACATTGGCAAGATTCTTGATCGTCTGCGTCAACACGGAATTCTGGAAAATACCGTGATCGTATTCACATCGGACCACGGCGATCTCTGCGGAGAACATGGCCGACTTAACAAGGGGGTGCCCTATGAAGGTTCGGCCCGCGTTCCGTTCCTGCTCTACAATCCCGGGAACGTGAAGTCCGGAACCGTGATCAATCAGTCGCTCTCCTGTGTCAACTTTCTGCCCACCGTATTGGACCTGATGGGACAGAAAACCGCAGGGTTGGAGCAGGGACGCAATGCTGCATCGCTTTTTCGGGGAACCTCGAAAAATTGGAACGATGTGTCTTTCATCCGTGCCACCGCGGGCAATCAGCTGTGGCTGATGGCGGCGTCGGACGATCTCAAACTGGTCTTTGCGTCGCAGGGAAAACCTTGGCTCTTCGATCTGAAGACTGATCCGGATGAACTGAACAACCAGATCGAAAATCCCAAACATCGCGATCAGGTCCGGCGGCTTTCCCGGCAGTTGCTGGCTTATGCCAAGAAGTTTGAAGACCCCTACGTCGAGGTGCCGCGGATCAGCGCCGACTTGAAATGGGCGATAGGACGCTCCGCGAAATACGTCGATCCGGAAATCTCTGCGCCGGCCCCCAAACAAAGCGGCAAACAAGGCAATCGGAAGAACCGGAACAAGAAGAAGCAATGAAGAACATTCTCTGTTTTGGAGATTCGAACACCTGGGGCTATATCCCCGCGAGCAACTGCGAACGTTATCCTGCGGACGTTCGTTGGGCCGGCGTTTTGCAGGCGAATCTGGGTGACGGGTTTCGCGTAATCGAAGCGGCCCAGAATGGCCGCACGACGGTGTTCGACGATCCCTATGAAAGCGTGTGTAAGAACGGGTCGCGACACTTGCCGATTGCCCTGGAATCTCACAAGCCACTGGATCTGGTCATCGTGATGTTGGGTACCAACGATTTGAAACAGCACCTGAATCAGAATGCACAAACGATCGCGGCGGGCGCGGGTGTTCTGGTCGACCGGGTGACGGGAAGTGATGCCGGACCAACACAGGCAGCCCCTCGTATTCTGCTGATTTCGCCGGCGCTGATTCATCCGTCGCAATGTCCGTTTGGACACAAGTTTGACGGAGCGCACGCAAAATCACTCGGTTTCGCCGCTGCTTACCGCGAGGTCGCCGATACTCTGGATGTTCCGTTTCTCGACGCCGCAGAGTTTGTGACCGTGCCGGAAACCGACTGCATCCATTTTGACGAAACCGGTCATGCGGCGATGGGGGCTGCAGCGGCGGACAAAGTCCGATTGATACTGGTCTAACTTTCGTCGACGCAGATCTGCGAATTCAGCGCTTGAATTGCCGGGCCTCTTTAGGGTAACTCGCAGGCATGAACGCCGATCGCAATCCGTCCGCCGATGAGCTTCACCGCCGAGATTTCCTCAAGATTGCCGGGACTGCCGTTGCTGCCACTGCAGTTGCTCCCAATCTGATCAGTCCGCAGGCAGTTGGTGCGGCGCGCGACGCAAATGTGATTGGCTTCGAAGGACCTGATTCGCTGTTCCATGGGCATGGATGGGAAACGCTGAATCCCGGTTATTGGCAGGTGAAGAACGGAGCCTTGCGGCGGCGGCTTTCAAACTACGGGGACCGGGCTCGCAGCACGGGTTTTCCCTTCCATTACGAGACTCACAAACGCAACGGCGGGAAGATGGATGTGGATTACGATCCATCGTTGCCCGAGGGCATCATCTATCGAAAAGACTGGAAACTCACCGGTGAGTATTCGGTGACTGCCACGTTCACCTTTCACGGCCGCGATGAGCAGAAGCGGGAAGGAGATTCGGACGAGTGGAAGATGTTCAACGATGGCCACGGTTTGATGGGTATTGGCATCGGTGCGAAGAATCTGTTCGAGAGCTACGGCAAGGTAAGAAACACGATCATCGCTGCGTGGACGGACGATGGAAAATTCGGTCTGCAGGTCAGGCGACAGGGAAAACGGAATCAGGCAGGCAAGCAGGCCAAAGTCGCCGCCCCCCGCTTAAAGGCCGGCGATCGCGTCGAGATTTCGGTCGCGGTGAAACCGGTGGGCAAAGGACAGTCTGAAATTTCCAGCACCTTGCTGACTCCTCAGGGGAAGCGAATCGTCGCTACCCGCCGCGTGGCATCGAAGATGACTCAAGGTTACTTCGGCATCGCCGGACGCGGGCTTGCGGATTTTGAAGTCAATCAGGTGGGCGTGACGCCTGGGAAGAATGAGCCGTTGCTGGCGGGGGAAGTCGATTGCCATACCTGTTATCCGCTCGGTGATACGCTCAAACAGACGAACGGCAAATGGCAGGTCCGCTTCGTCGGGATTTTTGCATCGGATGGACGACGGGCAGAGATCCGCGTCTCGGAATCCGAGAATCCGGCCGGTGGATGGGAGAAGGTCCCGGTCGCCGGCCGCGCGAAGATTGTGAACAACGAGTGGCGTCGGAATACCTCCACGATTCACGTCACCCTGCCTGCGTCTCCCGCGGAGAAGACCCTCTATTACACGGTTTGGAAGGATGGCAAAAACGTCACCAGCGATCCGCGGGTGGGTAGTGCGGGCACGGGAGCGGGAACCGGTTTCGTGGGCGATGTCCCGGCCAGCGGAGGGTATGTCGGACGACTTCCGCAGTTGCAGGCCCCCTACAAGATGTGTGGGCTGAGTTGTCACGCTGTCACCAGCGGTCTTCAGCAACGCACCGAGGCGGGGCTCAAAATTCTGGGCGGCGGCGATGACTGGATGTTCCGCGACCAGCCCACGGTCGAGGCCTACAAACATCTGGCGGATTACGATTTTCAGATCATGTGCTGGGAGGATGACATCTGGTATCTCGAACTCGTGCTCTATCCCCCGAGCACGGATGACGCCTACAAAGTCATTACCGCTTCGATTGCGGGTCCGACCTCGCGTTGGCAGATGATGCGACATTGGAACATCCTCAATCCGGGGGATCACGATTACGGGATGGATGATGTGAAAGGGCCGGAGCAGATCGTCATCCGCATCAAGGATGGGCTGGGTCAGGATAAAAATTACATGCGCCGCAATTTTCAGATCGTTCAACATCTGATCAGCGGTGACGAAGAGGTGGATCCCGAGGCGAATCCCAAAAAATGGCGCTCGTGGAAGATGCCCAATC
>JBLFYM010000088.1:0-25254 GCA_047608975.1 Limisphaerales bacterium
GTTGAGGATGAATTGCGTCATGCTTGGGCGTGGCGATGGTTGTTCCTCGGCGCGTTCATTTTGATCGGCTGAACCATTGGGCGAGGAAGGTTTCGGCACCGGCGAGCAGCAGGACCAGGATGGCGAGAGGCAGCCAGAATTCAGCTCCCACCCGCTGCTCTTCAACCACCTTTCGCAGCGAAATCATGGGTGTCCATTTGGTGACCGAGGCTACTTTACCGATTTCAGCGAGATCCCCTTCGCTGAGGCCGGCGAGGGAGGATTCGGAGGGCTGCGGTTGAGCCGCGAATTTGAGGGTGGTCGGCGGATCATCGAGGGAGACTTCATAGAGTCCGCTTTGATCCGTGGCCCCGTAGTGCAGAAAGGGAACGCCGTCGACCATCGTGATCTTCGAGAGATCGCGATTGTCTCCGTCATGAAGAGGACTGGTCACGCGGGCGTTGTGGCCGATGAGTTCCGCATGCATGCGACGAACGAAGGGCTGTCCCACCGGCAGATTCGCCGCCTGATCGCGATGTAGGACAAGCGCCGCCAA
Organism: Limisphaerales bacterium; assembly: GCA_047608975.1. GTDB lineage: Bacteria > Verrucomicrobiota > Verrucomicrobiia > Limisphaerales > JAYPXF01. The sequence goes on from JBLFYM010000088.1 coordinate 536, forward strand.
AGTGCGATGCAGGAACGGCACGACCGCCGGGCGCACTGGCAGATCATTCCATTCGATGTCCGCGGTGCTCGCAAACTGAACCACGCGACCGAGGCCATAAATCTTTTCAATCATCGCGGGGGAACCGTCCGAGAACCGCAATACCACCTTGGTGCCGGAAATATCGTTGGTGCCGCCCTCTTCCTCGGTCGGAGGGATCATATTAAAGCGACGATAAAAGCGGGCGGAAGCCAAGGTGCCAGAGTTCTGGTTCTTCCACAGCGAGACGATCGGATGATCGTAGTTGCGCGTTTGCAGCGTCACGAATTCGGTGTCCTGTTTCTCGTCGCCAACCGAGTTGCCGTAGATGCCGGGGAGCAGATTCAGCGTACGGTGCAGGTTTTCGTTGTAGAACGTCGGATTGATTCGCTCTCCGGGAAACACCATCAGCCCGCCACCACGACGAACGTAGCGTTCCAGCAGCTGGGATTGCGCAACCGTGAGTTCCGCCACGTTGGCGAGCGTCACCACGTCGTAGTCATCGAAACGAACCCGTCCAAGATCGGCGGTGGTAATGAGTTCGGGCTTGATGAAGTAGTCCGCCTTCTCGGCAAAGGGAACGGGGGTCAATGCGTGGCGTAGAAAGAATGTTTCCGCCTCGCGGGGTTCCTGTCCGGGATCGCCATCTACGAGCAAAACGTTCACTTCCTTGATTGCCCGGACCGCCAGCGTGCGGGTGTCGTCAAAGGGCATGCGATCCGGCGTGATCTGGGCGGTCACTGAATGCCAGTTGTCGGTGTCCAGCCGCGCAAAGAGCGAGACACTGCGCGATTCTTTAGCGGCAATTTCGGGAACGACCAACTGATCGACGGGAGCGCCCCGATCTACCTGCAGGGTGACTTTCACGTTCATCGCCTTCTCAGTGCCTTCGTTGGCGAGGGTGACTTCGTAGCGCAAGGGGCGACCGGTTGGGGAGAGACCCGAGGCCAGTGAAAGTTCGGTGATCGCCACGTTCTTTTCTTCAGGACGCCCAACGAGAATCAGGTGCACCCGCAAATTCTCATTGGGATTGCCAGCGGCGGTTTTCAGAAGCGTCTGGATGTCGCCCAGTTGTCGCCAACCCTCCAGTTGGCCGTCGGTGATGACGTAAATCTCTTTCTGTAGTGCAGCGCGCCCACGAAGCGTTTCAATCGCCGTTTCCAGCGGCGCATACATCTCCGTGGAGCGATCACTCAACTCCGCTTCGCGCAGGACCTTTCGCACCAGGTTCAGATCATGGGTCGGCTCAGCCAGCAATGGTTGGGCGGTGTCCGAGGCGAGGAACACCGCGGCGGCCGAGCCCGTGGGCAGGGAATCAACAACCTGCGCAGCGGCTTTGCGGGCCTGTTCAAATCGCGTTTCCACCCCATCGCTCATTCCCATGGAACCGGAGTTGTCGAGCAGGATGACGGAGGAAACTTTGGCCAACCCGAAAGCACCTGCCGCCGAATCCCTCCAGGCGGGTCGGGCCAATGCCAACGCGAGAAAGAAGAGCAATGCACAGCGGAGAATCAACAGGATCAGATCCTCCATGTTCATGCGTTTTTGATTCTTCTCCACGCTCAGTTGGATGAAGCGCATCGCTGCCCAAACCACCTTCCGGAACCGTCGCCGGTTCAGGAGATGAATGATGATCGGCACGGAAACCGCCGCCAGACCAAAGAGCAGAAATGGATTCAGAAAAGACATCAGCGCGTGAGAATCATTTCCTCGACGTCTTCAGTCGGAACGCGAGATATCCGCTCAGCACCTCACTGAACGGTTGACCGGTATTCACGCGGAGATAGTGGCATTGGTTGCGCTCGCAACCTTCCCGAATGCGGTCACAGAAACCGTTGAACTCTTTCAGGTAGCTCTGCTTGATTTCCTGCGGTCGGGTCTTGAGTTTAGGGATGTCTTCCAAGCCTTCGAACTCAACCAGGCCTTCGAAGGGGAATTCAATCTCCGCCTTATCCAGGACATGGAACACCACCACTTCGTTGCCGCCGAAGCGCAGATGCTGGATGCCGTCCATGACCTCCTTTTCGTCATCGAAGAGATCGCTGATGATGAACACGATCCCGCGCCGACGAATCTGGCGGGCCATGTCATGGAGGATCGCGGCGATGTTCGTGTGGCCCGATGGTTCGCAGGCGGCGAGCGTGCCGAGCACCTTCTGAATCATCGAGTTGCTGTTGCTGCGCGGGAGATATTGGCGGGCAGCGGTGTCAAAAATATTTAGCGCCACGGCGTCACGCTGGCGCAGGATCGTGTAGCTGAGACAGGCGGCGAGCATCTTGCCGTAGGCAAACTTCGTCGCTTTCCCGGAGCCGTACTTCATCGATTCACTGCCATCGAGCAACACATGCCCGACGTAGTTGGTCTCCTGCTCGTACTGCTTGATGTAATAGCGTTCCGTGCGCCCCAGGACCTTCCAATCAAGATGGCGGATATCATCCCCGGCGCTGTACTCGCGATGCTGCGAGAACTCGATCGCGAAGCCGTGGTAAGGAGACTTGTGCTCCCCGGCGATGTATCCCTCGACAATCTGCCGCGCGTGCAAGCCCAGCGCTTCGGCGCTGGAAATCGCGGCGGGATCTAGCAGTTCATCAAGCGAGACTTTGTCCATTCAATCGTCAGTAGGCGGATGGCCGGGAAGGGAGTGCGGCGGATTCCGAGGCACCACAACTCCGGGACTAGGAGAGTTTCTCGTCCTGCGGAATGGCGGCCAGAATCTTCTGCACAATGTCGTCCGCACTGACGCCCTCACTCTGGGCGGCGAAGTTCGGAATGATGCGATGCCGGAGGATCGGGCTGGCAACCGCGGCGACATCGGCGCAACTCACTGCGTAGTTACCGTGCAGCAAGGCCCGCGCCTTGGCGGCAATCACCAGGTTCAGACTCGCGCGGGGACCCGCGCCCCAGCTCAGCCACTTCTTGCAGAAATCCAACTGGTCCTCGGAATTTGCACGCGTGACGCGGACGATCCGTTCAGCATATCGCAGCACGTGTTCTGCCACCGGAACGGCGCGGACCAGTTCCTGAATCTGTATGATCTCCGCTTCCTTGAGCACCGGCTTCAAGTCGGGAGCCGGTCCACTGGAAGCCATGCGCATGATCTCCAGTTCCTCTTCCGACGTCGGATAATCCACCGAGATCTTGAACATGAACCGATCGAGCTGAGCTTCGGGCAGCGGATAGGTGCCCTCCTGCTCGATCGGGTTCTGAGTGGCGAGCACGAAGAACGGGTCGGGTAGTTTGTAAGCAACGCCTCCGGAGGTCACCTTGCGTTCCTGCATGGCTTCCAGCAGGGCCGCCTGGGTCTTGGGCGGGGTTCGGTTGATTTCGTCTGCGAGGAGGATGTTCGCAAAGATCGCGCCCTTCAGAAATTTGAAGCTCCGATCGTGTGAACCCGGATCTTCGTGGATGACCTCGGTGCCGGTGATGTCACTCGGCATGAGATCGGGGGTGAACTGAATGCGTTTGAAACTCAGATGAAGGGTCTGCGCGAGGGAGGAAACGAGCAGCGTCTTGGCCAGACCGGGCACCCCGACCAACAGCGCGTGGCTGCGGGTAAAGATGGCGATGAGCACTTCCTCGATGACGCTCTCCTGACCGACGATCACCTTGCGTAACTCAGTTTTGATTTTCTCAGTCGCCGTCTTGAGTTTCTCAATGGCTTTTTCGTCAGCGTCAGTTGTCTTGCTCATGTTTGTCTGGGGGCTTGAATTCGCAGGTCATTGAAACCAACCCGCAACAAATTGCGATGAAAAAACTGTTCGAAGGGCGGCGGAACGGCGGTATTCAGTGAAAATTCCAGTCATAGCGAATTGAGCGCTGATTTCCGGGAGAATTGGAACGGGTTGGCCCGTTCGTGCCGGGGTATAATTCTGACTGCCTTCAGCCGGTGTTCCGCTCGTTGATCCTATTTCGTTTTGGGCGAGATCTACTCGTAGATTGGGAAGAACGTGTTAAACGCCGCCTCACAAAAATCTCCCGGGTCATTGAATCGACGAGTGCGGTTGAGCGCGGCGATGGCCTGCATGTCATCGGCGGACAGCTCGAAATCGAATATCGCGAGATTCTCGATGAGGCGTTCCCGCTTTGAGGTCTTGGGAACCACCGCCGTTCCGCGTTGAACACCCCAGCGCAGGAGAACCTGGGCGGGACTTCGACCAACGCTTTCAGCGATGGCCTTCACCGCCGGTTCCTGAATGACCGATTCGTTCTGCTCCGCCATATTCAGCGCAAAATACGAAAGCGCGCCCAAGGGGGAAAACGCGGTGTAGGCGATGCCTTCCTGAGCGCAATAGCGCAGGAGCTTTTCCTGCGTCAGGTAGGGATGGGATTCAACCTGGAGCACGGCGGGCTTGATTCGGGCGTAGGAAAGCAGGTCCCGCAGCAGCGAAGTGCCAAAGTTGCAGACGCCAATATTCTTTGTCAGGCCGGCGTCGACCAACTCTTCCATCGCGCCCCACGTTTCACTGATCGGCACAGCGGCGGTCTCAACCCGCGGATTGTCTGCGTCCGGGTCGGCGAACCAGGCGGGCGGATAGCGTTCTTCGAAAGGCACAAACTTCTGCGCAATCGGAAAGTGAATCAGGTAGAGATCCAGATAATCCAGGCCCAGATCGCCCAAGGATTTTTCGCACGCCGCGCGGACATGCTTTTTGGCGTGGTAGGTGTTCCAGAGTTTCGAGGTGATCCAGAGGTCTTCCCGTTTGCAGAGACCGGCATCGATTGCCGCGCGAATCCCCTGACCCGCCTCCACTTCGTTCCCGTAGTCGCAGGCCAAATCGAAGTGCCGATAGCCGACCTCAATCGCGTCCTGCACCAGCCGGGGAGCATCTTCGTTGGCCACCTTCCAAAGTCCCAGGCCGACGCTGGGCAAAGTGTCACCGGAATGAAGTTTCAAATCAGTCATGGACGGCGTTGTAACGAAATTGCGGATCGGGTGGTAGCGGAAAGGGGCGTCGGAGCCCAAATGTGTGCAATTGAAACTGGGGGAATAATGCGGCGAAGGGATCTTTGCCCCGAGGCGGATCATCAAGTTCGCAAGCGGAAGCTCCAAACTGCAAAACCCCGGCTCCGAAGAAATTCGAAGATTCGAAATCCAATCGAACCCGCCCGCTTGGATCTGCCGCCGCAGATTGAAGCTTGAAGAATATTTGTAGCCCAAATTTTGAGACCTGGAGTTTTCGCAATTCCGCCCGCTCGGCGGTAAATCCTCCATCGCCACCCCCACTATTAATCAGACCCGGCCTCAATCCGTCGAGGGGTCAAAAAAAGACCCGCCCTCGGTTGAGAGCGGGTCAGAAATTCGATCTGCTGCGGAACTCCTACTTCATGCGCCACACAATTCGGGCCTTGTCCATATCGTAGGGGGACATCTCCATCTTCACGCGATCACCGACCGACAGGCGGATCCAGCGTTTGCGCATTTTGCCGCTGATCGTCGCCAGCACGAGGTGCTTGTTCGGCAGCTCCACGCGAAACATGGTGCTGGGGAGCACCTGCGCGATCTTACCTTCTACTTCGATGTGTTCTTCTTTTGCCACGTGGTCTGTTCTTAAGAGTCTGGGAGTCCGGCTATTTTCAGCAGGGCCGAGGATAGTGCATCAACCCCGCCCGTCATGGGAAGTAAAATGATGGGAGCGCAAATAGACCCGGTGCGGAGCCGTGATTTCGCGAACGATCTCGATCCCGGTTCGACCTCAGCGGGCGTGAGAAACCGAACGGTTACTTTATTCGAGGTCCTCATCCTGTTAGCCTCGGGCATTATGAGTCGCTGCTTCATTCTCGTTCTGATCGTGATCCAGGCCACGCAGGTTCCCTTGCAGGCGTGCGTGAATACACGCTACTCACGCGCGGAGGAGCAGCTTGTCACCGGCGATCTGATCAAACTGATCATGGGGCAGTTCGCCCATCACGGGCCGCAGTTCTATGAGTACCAGCTCATTCAGACCGCGGCTGAACTGGAGAAGAATCCCAACGACATCGAGGCCCGCAATGATCGCGCCGTGGCGTACCTGAAGCTGAAACGATACAACGAGGCGCTTGCGGAGTTCGAAAAGATCGAGGCGATGGCTCCAGGCCGATACCGTACCCACAGCAACCTTGGTGTGCTCCACAAGAAGACCTCGGAGTTCGCCAAAGCCGCTCAACACGTGGAGAAGTCATTGGAGATCCAGCCCGGCGGACATCTCGGCCTCGGAGACTATTACCTGCGAATGATCCGTTGGCTGGACAAGGTCGAGGACATGAAGGCGAATGAGGAGCCGGTCAATTTTCTCAACATTCCCTACTCAAAAGGATCCGCGGGCACGGCGGAGTCAACGGTGGTAGATCGTGAATTCATCAAGACCCTGATCAAGGCGGACCGTTCCTTCCCGGATGTGTATGTGGTGTTGGGTGATGTCCTCTTCGAAGATGGTGAGCTCGAACTCGCCTACCGATCCTATGAGCGCGCCAGCAAGCTGAATCATCCATTCTTCAATGTGATCCGCTCCCGGCAGGAGGCCGTAATGGTCGAATGGAAGGAAGTGGCCGATGCGGACGACGGCATGATACTTGCGAATCGTAGGTGGGTCGGAGATTGGATCCGCGGTGAAATCAGGCGGGCAGAGAAGTGGGTGGCGCAGTTTCAGCAGGAGGAAGCCAAACTTCTAGCGAGTGGAAAGCTTGCGGACTTCGCTGTGATTGGAGAGCAGCTGAAGGCTTCCGGAATCGAAGAACCTGAGTATCAGTTAGCCGGTCTCTTCCGGGGAATAGAGACCAACGACAACGCAGCGAATCACCGCTCCTGGCTGCTAGGCAGTATTTTACTCGGTCTGTTCGTGGTGGGCGTATTGGTCATTGTGCTGATGGTCATCAGACGCATTGTTCGAAAACTCACGGGAGTCGACGATCCGTTGAACCAGCGATTTGGACAGGGGAACACGATCAAATTCGCGAAAGGGCGGGGCGGCCTGATGATCGCCAGAATTCGCAACGAACATGCGGAAGCTGAGGTGTATCTGCACGGTGGACATGTGACTTCGTTCAAGCCGCACGGACAGAAAGAGATTCTCTGGCTGAGTGATGAAGCGGTGTTCGAAGCACCCAAAGCAATTCGCGGTGGCGTGCCGGTCTGCTGGCCCTGGTTCAGCGCGCATCCGGAGAACAAGGAACTACCGGCACATGGCTTCGCCCGAAACCGAAGGTGGTCGGTTCATTCCTCCCAGTCCCGCGCCGACGGGCGCACCCGCTTGACCCTGATCCTACGGGACGACGCGGCGTCGCGTGAAATTTGGCCGCATTCTTTCGAGCTGGAACTTCGTATCCTGGTGGGAACGGAACTTCGTCTGGAATTGATCACGCGCAACACCGGAGCGGAACCGTTCGTGGTGGGCGGCGCGCTCCATACCTACTTCGGCATCGGCGATATTTCAAAGGCATCGATTGAGGGTCTGGAAGGCCATACCTATCTCGACCAACTCGATTCGCTGAAACGGGTAGAGCAGGACGGCCCCATCCGGTTCGCGGAGGAGGTTGATCGCATCTACGTCGATACTGACGACACCTGCACGATCATAGATGAAGTACAGTCACGTCGTATTCGCGTCGCCAAGGAAGGCAGCCAGTCCACCGTGGTGTGGAACCCCTGGATCGCGAAGGCGAAACGCATGGCCGACTTCAACAATGACGGTTACCGCACGATGCTCTGCATTGAGGCCACCAATGCCGGCGAGGATCTGCACACCGTTCCTCCCGGAGGTGAGCATCGCCTCATGCAGATTCTCTCGGTGGCGAAGTGAGTTCCCCAGCGTGGACTTCCAGTCAGCGTAGAAATTTTCGTAGAAATCTCCTCCCCGAGTCGTCAGATTCCGGACCGCCTACATGAACACCTATCGTCAACTTCGGCTCCTCTTCGCGATGTTTTTCGTGAGCGCCACGCTTTCGGGCTTTGCGCATACGACATCGGTAACGGCCATCGAGGCGCGGCTGACTACGAAGTTCATTTCGCTGCGGGTGGATCTCCAGCAGCCGGATCTGTTGCAGATTGCCCAGGAGAATCTGCCGGAGAAGCGGCAATACGAATCCATCGAGGAATTCCTCACCAATGCCCCGTGGGTGATGGACTACGTGACGAATCGGCTGATCATTTCGATGGACGGCAAACGCGCGCCGGGCGTGGTGACCAATTGGCCGCCGAAAGATCAGAAGCTTACGATCGAACTGCGGCCGGATGAATTCGAGGCCGCCATCATTCCCTTTCATATCTACTGGCCGATTCCGAAGGGGGCGAAGGAGCTGAACATGACCTTCAACCTCTACGACACTCCCGGCTTTTCGGGTCTCTTCCAAATACTCTTCGACTTGGGGGAAGATGCGATGCCGGTGATGCATGTCGTTCCCGCCGGGAAGGAAACGGTGATCGACCTGGTTGCGTTCGCGGAGGACACGGACATGCCGGAAGCGACCGTGCCCGCGACGAATTCAGTGGCGACCAACGCCGTCCTCACCAACGGGACATCCACAAATACAATTGCGGAACCGGCCTTGCCGGAGGCTCCCAAGATAGATCGTGCCAAGGTTGAAGTCGGGTTGCTCCAGTTCGTGCGGGTTGGGTTTGATCACATACTTCCCAAAGGGCTTGATCACATTCTGTTTGTTCTGGGCCTTTTCCTGTTGAGCCCCAAATGGAAACCGCTGCTGCTACAGGTGACTGCCTTCACGGTCGCCCATTCGCTTACACTCTCGCTGGCGATGCTCGATCTGTTCACCTTGTCGCCGAAGGTCGTGGAGCCGCTGATCGCGTTGTCGATCAGCGCGGTGGCATTGGAGAATCTTTGCCGCGACGAAGTCAGCAGGTGGCGTTGGGGTGGCGTGTTTCTTTTCGGGCTCATCCACGGACTTGGGTTCGCAGGGATTCTCAGCGGGATGCAGATTCCGGAGGGGAAATTTGTTGGAGCGCTGGTCTGTTTCAACGTGGGTGTGGAATTTGGACAGCTCGCAGTGATCGGTATCGCAGCCTTGCTGGTCTGGCCGATTCACCAGTGCAAGTGGTATTCGGCCAGCGTGCGCACACCGGCATGTTGGATGCTGGCCGCGATCGGACTTTACTGGGCGATCGAGCGCGCATTCTTTGGAGGCTGAAACTTTTTCGCGCCCGCCGGATCAATCCTCCCTGACAGATTCAGTTGTCGAGACCCATGTCCATCGAACAGATCACCGGTCTAATCATAGTTTGGAGCATTATGCTGGTCGGACTCATCGGCAGCCTGATTCCGGCCGTTCCCAGTACGACCCTCGTCCTGCTCGGCGCGATCCTGCACAAACTCTATTTCGTGCAGGCCAGTGCCAGCTGGCCGGTGATCATCGTCCTCAGCGTCGCCACCGCCATTTCGGTCGGTCTGGATTACGCCGCCACGATGATCGGTGCCAAGAAACTCGGCGCAACCTGGCGCGGCATCATCGGCTCCTGTATCGGATGTGTCGTGGGTGCGCTGACGCCTTTGACGATCATCGGGATGTTCATCGGCACATTCGTTGGCGCACTGATCTTTGAACTCATGGGCGGCCGAGAATTCAAGGAAGCCACCAAGGCCGGGCTGGGTGCGGTCGTCGGCTTGCTTGCCGGAGCAGTCGGGAAACTTGCCTTCTCCATCGCGATGATCGGCGTCTTTTCGTACAGCGTCCTGGCGAACACCTTCCTGGCTCCGCAGCTCGAATCCCCTCCCGCTCCAGCCGCGGTCGAGTCGCCCACGAACGCGATTGGTGGCACGAACGTTGTCGAGACGAATACGGCATCCGAATCCGCCGCGGGGGAGTAAACGAATTTCGGCCCATCGCCGGCCGGCGAAGTTGGGTAAGGCAAACAGCTTCAGGACGAATGCCAAAAGAAAAGCCGCCCGGAGGCGGCTTCAAATTGCATCGTTGTTGAAGTGGTGCTCAGGGTGCCGTTACCACGGGTGGAACGACGGTGGGGCGCGCATTCGGATCGGATGCGTTGAGTTGGGCAACCATCTCGTCGGTAAGATCTCTGAGTCCCTTGTGGAACAGGAGGAACGGTACGCCCTGAATCCCTTGCGACGAACTGTCGAGGACCGCGTTGTAGCTCTCCGCTTCGGCCTTGGAATTCAGAATCTCGCGAAGTTCCTTCACGATCTTGTCGCGCATATTGCGACGCGTCTCGTTGAGTTCAGCGCGGGCGCTGCGGTCGAACTGCTGGAGGCTCTGTTCGATCTCCCGGATTTCTCGAAGTTTGGCCTCGGCATTGGCTTTCCGCCGATTCTGTTCGTCGAGCGATACGGCCTTGTCGTTGGCGCTTTGCAGCAGGAGTTTGTAAGACTCATTGGCCTTGGTCATATCCTGCTCGATCTCCTTGCCTCGGCTCTGAAGCTCGTTTGCGCGATCCTTCAGGTTCAGATCGGCCTGCTTGGTTTTCCAGTAGCCGTGAAAGACCTTGTTCAGATCGATGGTTGCCAGCTTCAGCGATTGCGCCTGCAGCGTGGCCGGATTGAGCGTGAGGGCGAAGGCGATTGCCAGGAGTGCAGTGATTCGTTTCATGTCGGTCTAAAAGTCGCGGGTAAACCCGATGTCAAAGTTGAAGCGGCCGTCACCGTTGTTGCTCCCGTCATACGTGATCGGAAAACCGTAGTCGAGGCGGAGCGGCCCGAGATTGGGAATGTTGAGCCGTACGCCAATACCAATGTTGTCCTGGTAGAGACGTTCGCCCCGGGACGTGTTCGGATTGAAGCTCCATGCGCTGCTGTAAACATTGCCAGCGTCGTAGAACGCCGCGATGCGCAATCGTTCAATAATTGGAATGCTGTATTCGGCGGAACCGAACCAGTAGGTGTTGCCACCGAACGCCTCGCCGATGGAGTCTCGGGGACTGACCCGGGAGAACCGGTAACCGCGCAAGGTGCGGGGCCCCCCGAGGAAGTAACGGTTAAAGAGGCGCACCTGATCATCGTTGTAGCCGACAATCGTGCCGACCCGCCCGAGAATTTCCCAGGTGTGTCCTTCGCTGAAGCCGGGGAAATACTGCGATCCGCGGACTTCAGTCCGGACAAAGTTCGCATCGGCACCCAGACCGGCGAGTTCGGAGATAAATTCAACCTTGTGCCCCCCGTTCGGAACAAGTCCGCCACGTCGGGTGTCGTAGGTGAGTCCCAGACCGATCTTCGAGACGAGCTCAGTTCCGCTTTCCGCCCGCAACTCAGGAGAAACGCTCTGGGAGACGTCGGTGATGCCGACGTTCTCAAAGGTGTAGCTGAGGCGCCCACGCCAGAAATCGTTCCAGAGGGCCCGTTCCAGGCTTATGGAGCCGCCCGTCTGCTGCTCGTTGTAGAGCGTGCTTTGGAAGCTGGTTTTCCGATGATACAGATCGACGCCGAGAGCGAGTTTGCGATCGAGGAACCAAGGTTCCACAAAACTCAGGAGGTAATCCTGCCGGCTGCTGCCAACCGTGGCCCGCATCCGCGCCTTCTGACCGCCACCGGTAAAGTGCGGTGCGTTGAAGAGATCAAAGTTACCCTGCGTGATTTCGACAAATCCGACGAGATTGTCGATCGTGCTGAAACCGGCACCCATGGAGATGTTGCCGGTGTTCCGTTCGCGAACGTTGATGATGAGGTTTTTCCGGTTGGGAATCTCGGTCTCCTCCGGTTCGGTGTCGACGTTCTCGAAGTAGTTCAACCCTTCCAGGCGTTCCTGACTTCGACGGACGCTGACCATGTCGAAAACTTCGCCGGGGGAGATGGCGAGTTCCCGGCGAATGACCTTGTCCTTGGTCTTGGTGTTGCCGCGGATCTCGATCTTCTCAACAAAAGACTTGTCGCCCTCGCCGATCTGCCAGTCGAGATCGATGTTGCCGGTATCCACGTTGGGCGTGCGGCGAGCCTCGATGCGGGTGTCGATGTAGCCACGGGAATCGTAGAAATCGCGGACGGAATCGGTGTCATCCTGAAGCGCGGCCGGAGTGAACACTTCACCCACTGCCATCTTCACGTCGGCGGTCACCTCTTCGGTCGGGAACAGTTTGTTACCGGCGTAGCTGACCGCGCCGATCTTGTACTGCCGGCCCTCGAAGACATGGAATTTGATGACCATCCACTTCGGCTCGGGATACTCGTAGGTGATGTCCCGGATGGCGAAGTCGATGTAGCCTTCGCTGCGATAGAATTCGGTGAGCAGTTCCTTGTCGTCCTCGAACTGGTCCTCCTTGAGGATGCCACTGCCGGTCAACCACGAGAACGCCCAACGATTGCGTGTCTCGAGGACTTTGCGCAGCTTCTTCTGGCTGAAATGCTGCGCGCCGTCGAAATCAATCCGTCGGATCTTGACCTTCGGTGCCTCGATGACTTCAAAGGTCACTGTTCCGCGGCCGGACTTTTCAACGATGCTCAGGTTGTATTTTACATCCGTTTTCTGGTAGCCGGATTTCTGATACAACTCGCGGATCGCCTGGGCGTCGGAGAAGAGCTTCCGTTCGTCGAGCGGCTCACCGACCTTCGACGAGATCTTCTTCTTGAGCTTGCTGTCGCGGTACTTGTTGTTGCCTTCGATGCGAATGTCGGTGAGCAGGGGTTTTCCCTGCACGACATACACCAGTTTGACTCCGGTCTGGAGGCGCTCTTGGGCGACGCGGATGTTGTAGAAATAACCGGTGCCGTAAAGATTGCGGACGTCGTCGTTCACGCTGGGTGAACTCAGCGGATCGCCGACCTTGACGCGGATGTTGGCGCGGATGAGCTCATCGCTCACGGCCTCCGGTCCGACGTGCTTGACCTCGATCTGCTGGATGACCGGAACGGGTTGTGCGTAGCCGTATTGGGGAGCCCAATAAATCAGCAGCGCGGCCAGAATACTGTATCGTCGCAACAATAGTTTCATACTGTCTTTCTATGCGTCTTCACTCACTCGGGACACACTCTCAAAGCGTGTGTACCCCTTCAAAAAGGTTAACGGAACATCCCCGGTAGGGCCGTTCCGTTGTTTCGCTATCAACAAATTGACCGGAACTCCCTCGTAATCGCCGGGCTCATCCCCGTCTTCCTTGAGCTTCGGCCGGTAAAGCATGCACACCAGATCGGCGTCCTGCTCGATGGAACCGGATTCACGAAGGTCGGAGAGTTTCGGGGTCGCGCCAGATTCGCGTTTTTCCATCTCACGATTCAGCTGCGCCAGCACGATGACGGGAACGTTCAGTTCTTTTGCCAACGCCTTTATGCCACTGGAAATATCAGCAATTTCCTGTTGACGGTTATCGGCGCGAGTCGCAGTAGAGCGAAGCAGTTGGAGGTAGTCAATGACGAAAAGTTCGATGCCATGTTGCTGCCACATGCGCCTCGCTTTCGCCCTCAATTGCAGGATGGAAAGGCCCGCTGTGTCGTCGATAAACATGGGTGCCTTGGCCATTTTGCTGGCCGCTGTGGTGAGCTTCGGGAAGTCCCTTTCAGCCAGAAATCCTTCCCGCACATTCCGCAGATTGACCTTCGCGCGGGAGCACAACATGCGGAGGATGAGCGACTCGGCGGACATCTCCAGACTGAAGACACCAACGGGCCTGTTCTTCTCGAGGGCGACGTGTTCGACCACGTTCATGGCCAGCGAGGTCTTGCCCATGGAGGGGCGGGCGGCGATGACGATCATTTCCGCTCCGTGCATCCCCGTCGTCATTTTGTCCAGATCGGTAAAACCGGTGGGCACGCCAGTGGTCATGCCCTGCTGTTGATGGAACGTCTCGATCTGCGAAATCGCTCCGTGCACCAGATCCTTGATTCCCTTGTCTGCCCCGTCGTCTTGATCTTCGCCGATCTGGAGGACCTCCTTTTCGATGTCGTCCAGCAACGCTTCCACATCATTTGATTCCTCCGGATCAAACACCCGCTGCACCACGGAGGAGCAGGTCTGCACCATGCGCCGGAGCAGATGTTTCTCGCGCACAATTTCCAGATAGAAGGGCAGGTTCAGCGGCGAAGGCGTGGCTTCCTGCAGCGAGGTGATGAATTCAACTCCGCCCAGCGCATCGAGCTTGCCCGCATCCTTCAGCTTCTGTCGCACCGTGATGACGTCGATCCCTTCCTTCTTGTCATACATGTCGACCAGCAGGTCGTAGAGCTCCTGATGCCGCAGATCGTAGAACGATTGGGATCCCCGTTTGAGCTTTTCCAGACAGATGCCCGCGCTCTCATTAGGATCGAGGAGGATGCAGCCGAGCACGCCCCGCTCAGCTTCCAAGGAATGTGGGGGCACCCGGTCAAGCGGCGCCGGACTGTCCGCCTTCTTCCGTCGCCGGGGATTCTTCAGATTCTCCCGGGGCGGTTCTTCGGCCATATCCAGTGCGTCGATCACCCGGGGATTGGAACAGATCCGACTGAGCCACGGCAAAGGACTTATCCCTTACCTTTACACCGTCAGAATGGCAAAGTGGGGATAAGTAGCGAGCTGTTCACAGATTGTTCACAACTTTGGCAGTCGGTGAATTCGGGCCCATCCCAGAATAATTCTATTTCCGGGCCGTTTGCCAGCGGTTCCATGTCGAATGACACCCCACAGGGAGACCCGGAGCCTGATCCGGCAGCGGGTTGTTCGAAATCCTGAAACGGATCTTCGATGACGCTAAAGTTGATCAGGCCGAACTGCGGGCATTCGGCTTCATTCTGAAAGGAATCGGGCTCCAATGCAGTGGAACCTCTGCCCTCGCCGGTGGCGAAATGCCGGATGACGGGTTTCTACCGGAGACTGAGCTAAAGCATATCGGCATCGGTTTGCCGTCACTGGAATACGTGTTGACGGTCGCAAACACTGACGGATCGGCCAGTCAGCATGTGGATCTCGTGAACCAGTTGTGCGGACTTTCCTCCTGGCTCCCCGGGCTGCATGTGCAAACACATGCCATTCGCAGTTTTCGAATCAGTCAGCGAGGAACGAATGAAAAGTTCCAGCGGGCATGGAGCATTCGTCCGGGTGACGAACCACCTTGCCGACATCGATCGTCCGGCTGACCGCTTTCCGGAATGGGAACTGATTCAGGCAGCCAATCGGGACTGGGTGCTTTGGTTGGCGCGGGGCGGGTGGGCTGTCGCCTGCACGGAAAACAAGGAAGGCCAGATGGAACGCTACGCCTATCACATCACCGAACCCCGCTGGGCCTGCGGCCGGATTCCCATTGGCTCACGCCCGGCCGATCGCCGAACCGATGGATGGCTATGTCTCTTCCTCAGAGTGTCGGGAGTGTCACGAGCACAACCACGAATCCTGGTACCAATCCTATCACCGGGTGTTATGGCCCCTACTTTTTCTTCTTCTTGAAAGTTCCTCGGAAGAGCCAGAAGCGTTTCATGCCTTGGACGAATTCGTCGGTGTGACGGATGGTTCCGGAGATTTCACTGAGGATATTGGTGTTGCTGTTCACCTGTGCGTTCAGGTTGGAGGTGATGAGTGCGAGGTTGTTCAGCGACTCGCCGACCTGGTTCATCAGACCCGCCAGGTTTGTGTCGGTGTTCCCCACCGTCGATCCGAGCTGCGCCAATGCCGTGGAGGCATTGGTCAGTGTCATGGTGGCCGCGGCCAGGGTCTCACGAACGGAAGTCAGGGTGAGTTCGGTTTCTGCGGTGAGATTTGTCGGCAACAGCCATTGGCCGAGGCCGCCATGGGCGTTGGTGAGATTGCGGGTGATCATCGAAATGTTTGATGAAGCCGGCACGAAGCCCGCGACGACGGAATTGACGTTGGTCAGGATGGGTTCGAACTGGCTGATGCGCAGGTTCAGATTGGACATCGCGAGGTTGGCCACGTTGAGGGTTTCCTGCACCTGATTCGTCAGGGAGAGGATGCTGGGCATGGCGGTCTCGGCCATGGCCACGATGCTGCCGGCACGTTCGGTGAGTGCCGGTGCTTCGTCTACTTTCATGTAGTAAACGAAACCGGGCGTGTAGTTGGTGTAGGCCCAGGTCTTGGCTTCCGCATCGTAGTGGTCGGTGACGATTTCGGTCAGCTTGTGGGTCTTTTCGGCCTGCTTGTAGATGGTCGATACCACCCGGCTTTCCTCATCCATCCAGGTTCCACTCCAGTTACCTTTCAACACTTCGATGCCGCGGTTGCCAAGCAGATCACCGGCGCTGAGGCGAACCTTTGAATCCGTCCACATGTAGCCGATGTATTCTCCCTGGACCACAAACTCGAGGTAAACATTCTGCGGACTCCCGGCGGGATCAGCGGTGATTTTGGTGATCGTTCCGACCTCGAAGCCCATCATCATCACCGCGTCGCCGACGTGCAGCCCGGTGGCGCTGTCGATGTAGCTGAAGAACGGCGCTTTCACATCATACCATCCCTTGGTCTTGGCGGTGTAGTAGACGTAGTAGCAGAATCCGGAGAGCAACAGGACCACGGCGAGCAGAACAAAGAAGCCCACGGCGTGTTCGACGCGATTGAGCCGGGTGCGAAGGTTGGGGGTCAGATCGTGTAAAGCCATTGGATCAGCGTAGGTGAAAGTGTTGGGTCCGATTCGTCATGCTATTCGGGGACATCGCTCGCGAACATTTCCTGCACGATGCGTTGTTGGGAGGTGCGCACCCGCTCCGGACCGCCAATGACCTGAAGCTTTCCGGCGTTGAGCAGGGCAAACTTGCGATTGGGCTGCACCCACGGACGGAAATCTTCAACGGTCACCACGATGGTTCGCGGGGTGGCAAATGAAAACGTCTCGCCGCTGTGAAACCGGTGCAAGACGTTCATCCACCAGCGCGCGTGCACCGGATCGAGACCCACCAGCGGACTGTCGATGAACAGCAATTCCGGCTGCATCATCAAGGCGCGGGCCAATCCCGTGCGACGTTGCATGCCGCGACTCAACTCGCTCGGAAACTGGTTCGCCACCGGTTGCAATTCGCAGAGATCGAGGATCGCGTCGAGGCGTTCCTCCAACGCCTCCGGTTCGGTCTGCGAATCGTAGCGAACGGGCAGGATCAGATTCTCGATCACGTTGAGCTCGGTGAACGGCCGCGCGGTATGTTCGAAGACAAAACCGATCCGGCGGCGGAGGGCCATGCGTTCCGGAGTGGTGAGTTCCGCGAGGTCTTCGCCCAGGAGCCATTGACGTCCGGCAGCGAGCGGTTGGAGCCCGGCAGCGCTCATGAGCCAGTCCGTCTTGCCACTCCAGTTCAACCCCCCAACGACCCAGAATTCACCGCGTTGCAATCGCCAGTCTGCCACCTCGAGCCGTCGATCCTGGTCGGCCGCGCCGATCACCGCGTCCTGCATGCGGGCGCATTCGCCGGCGGCGCTGGTTTCGTTGGTTGCTTCCGTACTCATCAGGCAGTGACGATGTAGACCACGATGAAAATGGCGTCGAGCAGCAGGCAGGCGATCACTGACTGCGAGACGGCCTGGTTCGCCGCCCGGGACACGTGTTCCAGTTTGATCGGCTGGGCCAGCCCGTGAAAACAGGTGACCGTGGCAATGATCGCTCCGAACAGCAGCGTCTTGAGCGCCAGGAAAACAAAATCCCGATAGCTCAAATCCTGGGCGATCTGCCCAAAGTAGACATCGGGCTCAATGGGAACATCCGTGAGGAAGGCAAAAAGGTAGCCGCTGACGATTACGGTGATGATGAGGTAGACGGTCAGCGAAAAGATGGCCAGTGACAGGCCAACCACGCGCGGCACCACAAGGTAATGCACCGGATCGATTCCCAATGCTTCGAGGGCCTCGACCTCCCCTTGCGCACGTTTGGTTCCGAGTTCGATCACGGTCGCCGTACCGACCCGACCGAGCACCATCAGGGCGGCGGCCAAGGGGCCCAGTTCCCGCACGACGACGGTGTTCATCACCTGGCCGATGAAATCGATCGCCCCCACCCGGGTGAGCAGCGAGACCATCTGTCCGATGATCGCCAGTCCGAGCACGATGCCGAGCAGCATGATGGCCGGCATCAGCTTTACACCGGCCCGCGAGATCTGGGCACGGATCAGCGGCCAGATGACGGGACGCGAAACGTTGAATTTGGTGAGGGTGACGCCGAGGGTGATGAGCGCGAACGCGCCGACGCTTTGGACGGTGTCTCTGGCATGGTAGCAGCTGTGTCCGATGAATTCGAAATATCGTCGCGTCAACGACGATGAATTCGTTCCCTGGACGGTCGGCTTTTCCACGCGCGCAACGTACGGATTCGGTCATGGACGGTAAAGCGTTTTAGGAGGGCGGTTGAAACCGGCGTAGGTTGTGGCGCAAGGAGCATCCATTGGGTGTGATTGTAGGTGCGTGGCGGTGTGCCATATGGAGGGATGAGCTTGCGAGTCCGAGGGTGTGTATTTGCACTGAAGAGCAGATCAACTGGTCTTCAGTGTATTGCCACGTAGCAATCGCACCTAAAAGTCACCAAGCCAGCCCCTTTCGTTGGCCCGACCCCACGGACTCGCAAGCTCATCCCTCCAGACGATAAACCACCCATTGCAATCACCCCCATCCCGCACCCGCGACCGAGCGGAAGGTTGCGCTGATCGAGACACAGGGTTAAACCACGGGCATGAATCTCCCGCTCAAAACGTTGGGCCTCATCTTGGCGATGTTGATCACGGCCGACGACGGCCGGGCTGCGAAGAAGCCGAACATCATCTTCATCCTCACTGACAATCATGGGGCGTGGACCTTGGGTTGTTATGGCAACAAGGACATCCAGACTCCCAACCTCGATCGTATGGCTGCGGAGGGAATGCAGTTCATGCGGGCAATGGCGAGCAATCCGGTTTGTTCCCCGACGCGGGCAACTTATCTGACGGGACTGATCCCGTCGCAGCACGGGCTTCATTCCTTTTTCGATGGCAAGTATATGATGGGGCCGAAGGCGTACTACGCGCTGAAGGAGTTTGAGACGCTGCCCCGCATTTTGCATTCCGAAGGTTACGTCTGTGGGTTGAGTGGGAAATGGCACCTGGGTGACAACCTCAACCCGCCGGATGGTTTCTCCTACTGGGCCACGATGCCGCGCGGAGGTACGAGCAGCATGTACAACGACCCGGTGATTCTAAATGGTGAGGTGGTGAATAAATCGCCGAAATACATGACCGATCTCTGGACTGAGCACGGCATCAGGTTCATCGAAGAGAACAAGGATGGGGAAAAGCCCTTCTTCCTCTATCTCGCCTACAATGGACCATACTGCCTGAGCAAACTCTTGCTGCGACCGGCGAAGAATCGGTGGGCGGAATATTACGCGGACAAATACCTGCCTTCCTTCCCGCGAGACACTCAGCACCCGTGGCAGTACTCGAACCTCGACTACCACAACAACCTGGTAAGCATTCGTCGCGTGGCGGCGGAAGTCAGTGGCGTTGACGATGGCGTGGGCGCGATCATGGATACTTTGAAGAAGCACGGCCTCGATGAAAACACCCTCGTCTGTTTTGCCGGTGACCAGGGATGGATGGGTGGCCAGAACGGCTTCTTTGGAATGGGCGATCACACCCGGCCCATGGCAGCGCACGACCTGATGCAGCAGGTGCCGATGCTCTTCTGGCACCAGGACGGGATCAAGCCGGGCAAGAGTGAAGCGATGGTGAGCAACTATGATTTCCTGCCCAGCGTGCTCGACTACGTCGGGTTGAAAAACCGCATTCCGCAACAGCCCAAATTACCGGGCCGGACCTTCGCCCCAATCCTGCGCGGAGAGACGATTCCGTGGGAGACGAAGATGTTCTATGAGATGGAAAGCTGTCGCTCGGTGCGAACCGAGAATTGGAAATACGTCGAACGCCGTTCCCCGGCGGGTCCCGGGGAACTTTATGACATGGAGATTGATCCGCACGAACGCGTCAATCTCTTCGGACAACCGGCCTACGCCGGACAGCAGCAGGCGATGGCCACGCGGCTCTACGGTTTCTTCGACCGTTACGCCGATCCGGAATATGACATCTGGAATGGCGGGCGATCCAAGGCGCGCCGCCATCACGCCCCGAAGGACCATCCGGATTATCGGACGCCCAAGCCCCGCCCCTGGCAGGCAACCGTGGTGAAGGAACAGTAGGAGCGTTGAGATTCGTGGGAACATTCCGCCTGACATTGAACGGCCGTTGTTGGGCCACGTAGTTCCGCATGGACGAACGGATCATTTACGCCAGCCTGATCATCCTGGTCGCGTTTTTCATTCGCGCCCTCACCGGTTTCGGTGCCGGCCTGATTGCCACGCCCGTATTGGCGTTGATGTATCCGTTGAAATTTGTGGTGCCCCTGCAACTGCTGTTCGAAGTGGGCATCAGTGCGATCCTGCTGCCCAAGGTGTGGAAGGAGATTGATTGGAAACACACCGTGCATCTGCTGACCGGTCTGTTCATCGGCAACATGGCAGGTGCGATGGTTTTGGTAACGGTGGGCGACTCGATTCTGAAAACCGTGCTGGCGGTCGTCGTTCTGTTGTTCGCCGGCTATCTGGCGTGGACTGCGGAGCAGCCGGCCCCCTGGAACATTCCGGTGAAATGGGGATTCTTCTTCGGAGTGGTCGGCGGTGTATTCGGCGGATCGCTGGGCATGAGCGGTCCCTTGGTCGTGCTGTATCTGTCCCAGCAATTCACGCGCAAGGAGACCTTGCGGGCGACCCTGATCGGAGTGTTCGCCTTTGCCTCCGTCTGGACCGCCGGCGCCCATTGGTTCAACGGCCTCTACACCCAGGAAACACTCAAGTTGGGTCTATGGCTGGTACCCGCATTCCTGATCGGCACCTGGGCCGGACACTGGGCGCACTTCCGGACTTCGGACGTGCTTTTCCGTCGTCTCATCGCGGGAATACTATTCGCCGCCGGATTGCTTCTCACCTTTACCTGAGTCGGATCTTGGCTGTAACGCAACGATGCGTGGTGCTCTCGCTTGGCCGTGACCCGGTAGCGCAGATCGCCCTCGGTGTCCCTGGCTTAGGCCGTCAAAGAGATCGGAACTTAAGTGACTCTGGCGATGAGGCAGAATTTTTAATCCTTGTCTCAATCTTCGGAGATTCGGACAAAGATTAAGACAAGGACGAAGAAACATAGGTCACATCAATTGCGGCTACCTCACGACGCGGCCGGACGCGGAGCCGCCCATCAGTGCCTCCACTTCGCCGCGGGTCGAGTAGTTGAAATCTCCTTTGATCGAGTGCTTCAGACACGAGGCCGCCACCGCGAACTTCACCGCGGTCTGTGAGTCGGTCAGTTCCGGCGTCGTCAGCGCGAAGATCAGCCCGGCGGCAAAGGCGTCCCCGCCGCCAACCCGATCGACGATATTTTTGATCGGGTAGGGATGATACGCGTCGCTGCCGTCCAGTGGCGCGAAAAACGGTGCGCCGGCCGCCGCGTCAAACAGCATCGCGCCCCAGTTGTTGTGCGTGGCAGACAGACTCTCGCGAAGCGTAATGGCGACCTTGCCCACGTTGGGAAACTGCTTCACCACCTGGCGCGCCACGTCCGGATAGCGCGAAGTGTCCAGCGCGCCGGAATGAACGTCCGTATCACCGGCCCGGATTCCGAGCACATCGTGGCAATCCTCCTCGTTGGCAATCACCACATCAACCAGCGGCAGGATGGTTCGCATCGTTTCACGGGCCAACTCCCGGGCGTTCATCGGGGGGTGCCAATTCCAAAGCTTCCCCCGGAAATTGAGATCAATCGAAACCGTGGCCCCGGCTGCCTGGGCCTTTTCAGCCGCCACCCGCGTCGCTTCGGCAGCCTTCTCTGAGAGCGCCGGAGTGATGCCGCTCAGATGCAGCCATCCGGCTCCGTCAAAGATCGTGTCCCAGTCATATTGCCCGGCAGAAGTGATCGCCACGGCCGAGTCAGCCCGGTCATAGATGACGTTGCTCGGCCGCTGATTCGCGCCGGTCTCCAAAAAATACAGTCCCAACCGCCCCTCGTCCGTTCGTAACACGTGTTGCGTCTCGATACCCACCGCGCGCAGCGAATCCATCGTCGCCTCCGCCAAGGCGTGCTTGGGCAGCGCCGTCACATACCGCGCCGTGCCACCAAAATTGCAGATGGACGCCGCAACACTCGCTTCCGCACCGGCGTAGGTGACGTCCAATTCCCGGGTCTGGCGTAGGCGCAGAAACTCAGGGGCCGCCAGCCGCGCCATGATTTCTCCAAAGGTGACCACCGTCCTATTCATCATTCGATCCTTGCTTCAAGAGTTTGCAGACCGCCGCCGCGCGGGCAGTGATTCCAGCCCAATCTTCAGCGTCGATCAGATCCTTCTTCGCGATCCATGAACCGCCAATGACCGGGACGTTGGCTTCTGCCAGATACCCCGACATGTTGTCAGCATTCAGACCGCCCAAGGGAAAATATTGGATGCCGAGATGTTTGTACGGCGCGCTCATGCTGCGGAGATAGGAAACGCCTCCGGTTGCTTCCGCCGGGAAAAACTTCACGAAGCGACAACCCAGTTCGATCGCCGCCTCCAGATCGGATGGCGTCGCGATCCCCGGCGCGAATGGCAGACCCGCCTCCCGCGCGGCCCGGACAACGCGCGGATTCATTCCCGGTGCCACGCCGAAATCAGCTCCCGCTGCCTTCACTTCCTTGACCAGCTCTGGCGTCAGGATCGTTCCTACGCCCACCCGCAGCTTCGGCACCTCCGCACAAACGATCCGCAGCGCGGCCATCGCGGCCGGCGTCCGAAGCGTCAGTTCGATCGTATCGATTCCACCGGCCAGCAGCGCCGCCGCAAGGGGAACCGCATGTTCCTCCCGCTCAATCGGAAAGCCGGCCACCACGCGGGAGCGCTTCAGTCGCGCCAGCAGTTCGTCGGGAAAAATCGGGTTAGGCACCGAGTTGTCAGCCATGGAAGTATGCGTCACGCCCCGGATATGACTCCGGTACCAGAAAAATTGAAAGTCATTGGATCGCGCTATCGAAGAGAGAGTCAAGCCACCCGGGTTCCCCTCATCTTCCGCTCGGAGTCGGATCTGGTCTACCACGACGAAGTGCGCGGTGAGCTGTTTCGGCAGGTGGACCGTACCCTTGACCTGCTCCTCACCAAATACCTGAAGGCGGCCATTCATTACGAGGGGATCCAACGGATCGAACGCTTTCCCGTGCCGCGCGCGGCTCTGCGCGAAGCCCTGTTGAACGCCCTCGTGCATCGGGACTACGCGGTCGGCGCACCGGTGCAGATCCGCGTGTATCAGGACCTGTTCTATCGCCTGAGTGTGTTCCCGATTGAAATTCCGGCCCTCCGGAAACGGCCGGAAGACATTGCGCCCCTGGCCCAGCATTTCATCGCGCAAACCGCCCGGCGAATGAACCGACCCACCCCCCGCATTACCCAGGCGACCATGAAACAGCTCAGCGCCCACGATTGGCCGGGCAACGTTCGGGAGCTTCAGAACGCCATCGAACGCCCGGTGATCCTCTCCCAAGGCGGCCCGGTCCGATTCGAGTTGCCCGAGCTGCAGAAGACCGACCCCGCCGCCCCTGGCAACGCCACTCCAATGCCCGGTGCCTTCCTCACCCGGGACGAACTCAAACACCGCGAACGGGAAAGCATGGTCGCCGCTCTGAAACAATCTGGCGGAAAGGTGTTTGGAGCCAATGGTGCCGCCGAACTGCTCAACATGAAACCGACGACCCTCGCCTCCCGCATCAAGAAGCTGGGGATCGACAAGTCGGCAGTCTGAATTCGACTGCGAATCGGATAGGGCGCCTGAGCGAGCAGAGTTTGAACTACGGAAGAAGCCTGAGTCATCGGTAGCCATGAACTGGGCACCATGCTCCCCAGCCGCTGACAAATTCCAAGCTCTACTCAGACAGCTTCCCCTTCTTTTCCGGGTATTCCGCCGGTAATTTGTATCAGGGCCTTTATGAGTATTCAGAACGCCAACGAGAACGGTGCGATATTTCGTATGTTACAATAACGTTGTGCTCGCCGGCGAATCCTCGTAACTCTGCCTCGTGAATTGCTCAAATCTCCCCCGGTAATGGTGTCAATGGCCCGGAACCAGTCGCTCTCGGAACTACTGTCCGAGATCGTCGCCGGCTCCCCCCGGCGTCCGCATCATCATGGTGAGCGTTGATCAGAATGTTGCCATCCGGCACCTCCCCCGAACGCATCTCACATCCACTTTTTAATCAAAGGTATATACTCCCATGGCCACCAAACACACTCCGCCCTCCGACCCCGACGGCCAGCTGGACCCCGGCCTTCTCCTCCAAGCCCTCACCGCCGTCAAACACGGCGACTTCTCCGCCCGCCTCCCCCTCGAGTGGACCGGCATCAGCGGCAAGATCGCCACCACGTTCAACGAAGGCGTCGAGCGAAAACAGCAATTCACCCACGAGATTGAGCGCGTCACCCGGCTCGTCGGCAAAGAGGGTAAGATCAACCACCGCATGGACCTTGGCCGCATCGATGGCGGCTGGTCCGAGCAGGTCGAGAACATCAACTTCCTCGTCACCAATCTCGTCACGTCTACGCGCGAGATGACCCGCGTCATCGACGCCGTCGCCAAGGGTGACCTCACGCAGGCAGTCCGCCTCGAACTTGAGGGCAGCCCGCTGCGGGGCGAGTTCCTCCGCGCCGGCAAGACCATCAACACCATGGTCAACCAGCTTGGCGCGTTTTCCTCCGAGGTCACGCGGGTGGCGCGCGAGGTCGGCACCGAGGGTAAGCTCGGCGGCCAGGCGGCCGTGAAGGGTGTCAGCGGCACCTGGAAGGATCTCACCGACAACGTGAATGGCATGGCGACCAACCTGACCAATCAGGTCCGG
>JBLFYM010000089.1:0-25065 GCA_047608975.1 Limisphaerales bacterium
GGATGGCGAAGTCACGGGTCACATTGGTGCGTTGATCGACATCACTGAGCGCAAGAACGCTGAGAATCAACTCGCCGCGCTGAACCAGAGTTTGGACAAGCAGGTGGCCACGCGCACTGCACAACTAGCGCGCACGAATGAAATTCTTTTGCGCGAGGTCAAGGAGCGCAAACGTGCCGAGGAAGAACTCAAACAGATTCCCCACCGCATTATAGAAGCGCAGGAAACCGAGCGGCGTCGGGTTGCCCGTGAACTTCACGACGGTGTCTCCCAGATCCTTGCGTCCGTCCGCTTCCGCATCCGCAACGCCTCCCAGACGATTGTCGATCTCGGGAATGAGAAGCTGAGCGCCGAGATCGTGCAGGCGGAACGGCACCTCGAATCCGCCCTTCAGGAGGTCCGCAACATTTCGCACGACTTACGCCCCAGTGAACTTGATGACCTTGGGTTGCTCCCCGCGATTCGCAGCCTCGTGACACATTTCGAGCATCGCTCTGGCGTGGATGTCAGCCTGGATTTGCCCCGCTGGCGTTCCCGGATCGATCCCGGTTTCGAACTCGCCCTGTACCGTATTTCGCAGGAAGCCCTTTCAAACATCGATCACCACGCGAACGCGAGCGTCGTTGAAATCACGCTCACCAAGGATCGAAAAGGGATCACGCTCGTGATTCGTGATGATGGCGACGGATTCACAGCCCCGCAGAAGCGGCAGGATGCCGGACTTGGGCTTATCAATATTCGCGAGCGAGCCGAATCGATTGACGGCTCCGTCGTACTACAATCTCCACCCACTGGAGGCGTGCGCATCGAAGTCTTCGTCCCGCTCAAGAGAAAACAGAAACCCTGATTCCATGGCCGCCAAGTCCGTAAAAAAAACCATTACGATCCTGTTGGCAGACGACCATCCGGTCGTGCGTGAAGGAATCCGTTCGTGCCTCGCCGCATTTGGCCATCTCAACATCGTCGGCGAAGCCTGCAATGGTCAGGAAGCGATTGATCAGGCCAAGGCCCTCCAACCGAACATCGTTCTGATGGATATCAATATGCCGCTGGTCAACGGTATCGAAGCGACCCGAGCCATCGCCACCTCACAGCCCAAGAGTCGGGTGGTCATTCTCACCGTTGTCAACAGTCAGCAGTACGTCGCCGAAATGATCCGGAGCGGCGCCAAAGGATATGTGCTCAAGGACGCGCACCCCGAGGAGTTGGTTGAGGCCATTGACGAGGTGAATCAGGGTAAACTCTATTTCGAGATCCGCGAGGACACGCCGAATCCGCCACCGCCGGCAATCCCCCCATCGAATCCCGGTAAGATTCTTTCCGGTCGCGAGATCGAGGTGCTGACCCTCGTTGCTTCCGGCCAGAGCAGCAAGGACATCGCTCTCGGCTTTGATGTTTCGGTGCGGACGGTTAAGACCTACCGCGAACGCATCATGCGGAAAACCGGACTGCATTCGGTCGCGGAAATGACCAAATACGCGGTGGAAACCGGATTGCTCAATAGCGGTAGTCCGGAACAGGTCGTCGGTGTTTCCGTGGCTTTGGCGAGCCGCCAAAAAGGGGCTTCAAAAAAGGCTGTGCGCAAAAAAGTGGCCAAGAAAAAGACGTCTGGCTGAAGCGTTGCGGCGTGTCTACTCGGCGTCCGCTGCCAGCGAGACACACACGATTTCCTGATCGTTCCGCGCGAACACACAACGCCCGGCGAATGCCGGATGAGACCAGACAGTGGGGCTGCCGCCATCCCGATCCGTTGGTTCGATCAGTCGGGTCCGATCAATCTCCTCATATCCGTCCGGCGAGAGTTTCGCGATCACCAGATCGCCGCTGTCCGGGCAGAGAAAATACCGATCCCCGTTCTTCACGATGAACGCATTGGCGTTGCGCCGTGGCTTCGCCAATCCCAGTGGTTTGAACGACTCCCAGATTCGTTTCCCATTGGAGATCTGCAGGCAGCGAAACTGTCCATAGTTGCAAACTCCATAGATGTATTCTCCTTCGAGCCAGGGAGTGCAGTTGAGCGCATGCAGGAAGGTCGTGTCTTTCGTCGAAATCTTCGGGCTGATCCAGAGTTGTTCCACCCCGAGGGGTTGCGCATTGAGTTGCAACATCAATGAACCGTTGAAGAATGTGGAGAGAAACAGGCGGTGGCCGATCATGCGCGGCATCGCGATTGAACCGCCACCGCGTACTTTCCAAGGATGGGACCAGTAGATCTTCCCGGTTTTCGGATCCAGTGAATGTACGCCGTCGACCAGCCAGATGATCAGTTGGCGCACACCGCCAATTTTGTAAATCACCGGCGGGCAATAGGCCACGTCATCGGTTGTCAATGCCCGCCAGAGCTCACTACCATCGGTCTTGTTGAACGCGACCACGGCACTCCCTTTTCCTCCGACGAGAGAGATGACCTGATTGCCATCCAATAGCGGATGCGCCGCGAAACCCCAGGTCGGAGTTTTGGCACCGTATGCCTTCCCGAAGTTGCGGGACCAGACAGGCTGTCCGGTCTTGCTCTCCAAACAAATGAGGTCGCCTTCAGTGCCCAGAGAATACACGCGCCCGGCTTTGACCGCCGGGGTTGCCCGTGGTCCTTTTGGGTAGCTGACCGTGTAGGCGCTGTCATACTCATGGATCCACAGCGTTTTCCCCGAGCTTTGA
Source organism: Limisphaerales bacterium (assembly GCA_047608975.1). Classification (GTDB taxonomy): domain Bacteria; phylum Verrucomicrobiota; class Verrucomicrobiia; order Limisphaerales; family JAYPXF01. The sequence continues at coordinate 2,659 of JBLFYM010000089.1, forward strand.
TCAAAACAGTGAATCCGTTCAGTCCCTGGAATTGAACCTCGCCTGAAGAGATTTTCCGGATTCGTGGCTCCTGGCGCAAGAACGCGATCCAGTACGAACACTTGCCCATCTGCTACCGCCGGGCCCGAATAGCCCGGGCCGATCGGGCTGCGCCAAAGCTGCTTCAGTCCGGCTTTTGGGAAGCTCTTCAGAATCCCTGATTCGCGCCAGACCGAATCTCGACCAGGGCCCAACCATTGCGGCCAATCATCGGCGACGACCTGAATGCCTGCGCACCACAGGGCTCCAACGGTCAGCAATAACGTGGTCGAACGGCGTGATATGTGGCGAACAGTGGTTGGATTCATAGAACGTGTTGGCTCGCCGAATATCATGACGAACGCCGATTCGAAAACTACAAATCATCGATCGAACACCCCTTGCCCGAATTCCTGCCATTGGCTACGTTGCCGCTCATGGATAACAACACACCTTCCGGTCAGGATCCGCAGTCGCCCAATCCGCGGCCCGCGCCCCTGCCACCACCGCTTTCGCTCCCGCCTCTATTGAGCCCCGTCCAGCAGCGCCGAACCGCCAAGCGCGGCAGCGGTTGGATGGTCATCGCGATCCTCGCCTGCCTGATGCTGTTCGTGGTGTTTGTGGCCCAGTTTTTGGATGTGTCCGCAATAACCGGGGTTTCGATGGGCAGCGGCGGTACCACCGATACGCTGCTTGAGGAAAGCGTTGTGAAAGCGGGACCGGTAGACAAGAAAATCGCCATCGTTGATTTGCGCGGAATGATCTCCGCCTACCAGGTTGGCGGGGATGGCATGACCGCCGTGAACTCGGTGCTACGCAAGCTGAAGAAAGCCGCCAGCGACGAGGCCGTGCAGGCCGTAATCCTGAACGTTGATTCACCGGGAGGTGAAGTGCTGGCGTCGGACGACATCGCAACGGCGATCCAGAAGTTTCAGGATGACGAACATAAACCGGTCATCGCGCTCATGCGTGGGATGGCCGCTTCGGGGGGATACTACGTGAGCGCACCTTGTCGTTGGATCGTAGCCCACGAACTGACGATCACCGGCAGCATCGGGGTGATCATGCAGGGATACAATTACCGCGGTTTGATGGACAAGGTCGGCGTGGCACCGATGGTATTCAAGAGCGGCAAATACAAGGACATGCTCAGCGGCATGCGCGAACCTGGCGAGATTCCTGCCGAGGAAAAGAAACTGATGCAGGACCTGATCAACGAGACTTACATGCGCTTCAAGGAAGTGATCGCGGACGGTCGCAATTACGCCAAAGCCGAGAACAAGCGTGACCGCATGGAAGACGAAGCCCGTTCCCTCAAGGAGGATTGGGCAGACATGGCGGATGGCCGCGTCTTCTCCGGGAAGACCGCGTGGAAACACGGATTCGTGGATGAGTTGGGCGATCTGGACGTGGCGATCGAACGTGCCAAAAAGATTGCCGGCATTTCCGAAGCCCGGGTCGTTCGATATTCCGTACCTTACAACTTCGGCAACATCCTCCGCCTCCTCGGCAAGGCCGGCCAGCCCGCCAACGTCAAAATCGATCTTGGGCTGGACCTGCCCAAGATGCAGGCGGGTCGCATGTATTTCCTCTCGACCACCCTCTTTCACTGAAGCATGAAAAACACCACCGTCATTGATCATCCATTGATCGAACACAACCTTGTTCGGCTCCGGGACGAAAAGACCGAACCGGAAGAGTTTCGCCGCGCCTTGGGTGAAATCGCGACGCTGATGGTTTATGAGGCAACGCGGAATTTTGAACAGAAGTCAGTGACGGTGCAGACCCCGGTGGCGAAGACCCGCGCCAAACAACTCAAGCGCGAGGTTCTGCTGGTCCCGGTCCTGCGGGCCGGACTGGGCATGTTGGAACCGCTGCTCCGTCTCATTCCTCACGCCCGGGTCGGATTCATCGGCCTCAAGCGCAATGAGGATACCCTTGAGGCTGCCACCTATCACAAGAGCCTGCCCGAGCGCCTCGGCAAGTTTGAGATCATCGTGATAGATCCGATGCTGGCCACCGGCGGCAGCGCGGTTTCTGCGATTCAGCTGCTGCACGAACGCGGCGCGAAACGGGTGCGACTCGTGAATGTTCTGGCCGCTCCTGAGGGCGTGAAATACGTCCATAAGCATTTTCCAGAAGTTCCGATCTTCACCGGCGCGATGGACAAGAAGCTGAACGAAAAGGGCTACATTGTCCCCGGGCTTGGCGACGCCGGTGATCGTCTTTTTGGCGTGTGAGCCCGGATCAGGGGGCTGCAGGAACGGGTTGCGATTTCTTCGGGAACACCACCTCGCTCGTCACCAGCGCATCGCGTTGATCGGTAGTTGAGATCAACCAGACTGTGGTTCCGGCAGGCGGTTTGCCCGAGGTTATTTTGCCGTCTTCAATCTTTGCATTACTCTGTTTCCACACCCTTTTTACCTGTGGACCGCTGTCTGCCGTGTAGTGCAGCGCCGCAGATTTGAGCGGCACCGCTGCTTCGTAAGTGAGTTCGATTCCATCTTTTGTGGGAATCGGTTTGCCGAGCGTCACCAGCGAATCATCACCCTTGCAGTGGGAATCAATGAACCTTCCGATTTCTTCCGGAGCCCAGCCCGCTGGATGGCTGTGCCCCATGCCCACCTCGATTCGAATCGTTTTGGCGCCCGGAACCAGATCGTATGACTTTGAGTAGCTGTCCAAGGGGTAATGTTTGTCGCGGTTGCCGTTGACGAACATGATGGGCACGCGACACGCGCCCAGGTAGCTGGACGGATCGTAGAGCTTTACCCATTCCTCCGGAAATTCGGATTGCTCAATTGCCGGTTTCTGGACGGACTCGCCTTCGTGCAGAAATCCACAACCGTACACCGGCACTGCTGCGGCAAAGCGACTGTCGATGGACGCCACGATACACGTGGTATACCCGCCCCAGCTGATTCCGGTGATTGCTGTTCGTGAATGGTCCACCTCGCGAAAACTGCGGACCAGCGTGTGTGCGCGAATGACCGCACTGATCGCGTGAAACGGCCAATCGTCGTCCACTTCGCCGCCGATGTTTCCAAATTTCTCAGGGTGTCCCTGGCCGGGGCCCGGCGCAGCCATCTGTTTGCGCATTGTGCGGAATTCACGTCCCAGTCCCCGATCCTCGAGAAATTCTCCGGTCTCCTTTTCGAAGAGCGGGGAGGGCGGACGATGGCCGGATAGGTCCATGGCGATGGCGGCATAGCCCCGGTTCGCCCACATCCACACCCATTCTGCAAAAGCAGTTCCACCGCCTCCGTGCACGAGAACGACTGCGGGATAATCATTTTCTCCCGCCACGTTGCCGCCGATTGTTTCCGGCGTCGCATAGAACGCGAAGACTTCCGTCGGTTCGTTGAAATAGGTCTCCCCCGCATAGATCAACGACCGGATCGGCCCCTTCTCTTTCACCCAGCGGAACTCTGGCACGTCACCGAGCGCCACCAGATCCCACGGCATCGAATCCGGGAGTTCCGGCGCGCGGCCAATTTTATCCACCGCTGCTGAGACGCTTAGCGCTGAGAGTGTGCCGAGGAGGCAGAACCATCGGGAAATCATTTCGCATTGTTCGGTTGACTCCGCCCAGTTCGCAAGCTGGATCTGTGTTACACCGCTCGCTAGGGTCGGTGCATGAGATTCCTGATCGCCTTGTTCGTCACGCTCGCCGTGAGTGGTGTGGCTGCGACCCGCCCGAACATCATTCTCCTGCTCGCTGATGATTTGGGTTGGACCGGATTGGGATGTTACGGCAACACGCTCCACGAAACGCCCAACCTGGATCGCCTCGCCAAAGAGGGCATGCGGTTTACTGACGCCTACGCTGCCTGCACGGTCTGTTCGCCCACCCGCGCATCCCTCATGACGGGCAAGTATCCGGCCCGCCTCCACGTGACGGACTTCATCACCGGCCAGAATCGGCCGTTCGAGAAAACGACGATTCCTGAATGGACGAAGTATCTGTCGCCCCGAGAGGAGACGATCGCGGAAGCACTTCGGGCGGAAAGCTACGCCACCGCCCATATCGGCAAATGGCATCTTGCGGCGAAGGAGCAAGTGGAAGGCTTCAAGGCGGAGGATTTGGAACCCCGTGGCCAGGGCTTCGATTCGTCAATCGACAAACCCGCCAAATCCCGTGGCTATTTCCTGCCGAAAGATTTTGGACGAACCGACGGAAGCAAGGGTGGATTTGTGACTGATTATCTGACGGATGAAGCTCTGAAGATTATCCGAACTGAACGTTCGGAACCGTTCTTCCTCTATCTCGCCTACCACAATCCGCACACGCCGATCCAGGGCAAGGCCGAGTTGGTGGCGCACTACGAGAAGAAGCTGGCCGCGCGTCCGGACATCAAGATCCGCAATGCCACCTACGCGGCGATGATTCACAGTCTCGACCAGAGTGTCGGGCGAATCGTTGCCGCCGTCGACGATCTGGGCATCGCCGAGAATACCTTGATTCTGTTTGTTTCTGACAACGGTGGGTTGACTCAGCGCTATGGGAAGATCGACAACATTGCCGACAATACGCCGCTTCGTCGCGGCAAGGGATCCGCCTACGAAGGAGGTGTTCGTGTGCCCATGATCGGTCGCCAGCCGGGAGTGATTCCTGCCGGCACGATTTGCGGTACCCCGGTGATGACCATTGATTTCTTTCCCACCGCCATGGAATTTGCCGGCAGCAAACGGGCGGTTGCGGTCGATGGGCAGAGCCTCCACGCGCTCTTGAAGAAGCCCGCGGCCAAGCTTCGACGCGACGCGCTCTACTGGCACTACCCGCACTACCACGCCGGTGGCGACGCGCCTTACACCGCCATCCGCAAGGGTAACTGGCGCTTTGTTGATTTCCACGATGACACTCCAGATGCCCTGTTCAATCTGTCCTCGGATATCGGGGAGACGAAAAATCTCGCAGCAAAGAAATCGGATCTCAGTCGCACTCTTCACAACCAGTTGAGGGGGTGGCGGACCAAAGTCAACGCCCAGATGCCTGCGGCCAACCCAGCCCACGATCCGTCGAAAGCGGGCACGGCTCTCAAGCGAAAACGATAGCCGGTGATCGCCAACCAAAGTGGATCCACTTTTCGAGATTATTCACGAAGACGACGCGCTGTTGGTCATCAATAAGCCGGCTGGCCTCGTCTGTCATCCGACCAAGGGTGATGTTTATTCCAGCCTCATCAGCCGGGCTCGATTGCATGTGGACGATGGTACGGACCTGCATCTGATCAACCGGCTGGATCGGGAAACCAGCGGGGTCGTATTGATCGCCAAGGGGCTGGAAAGTGTGCGAGCGATGCGCCGGGTATTCGAACAACGCCGCGTGACCAAAACCTATCAGGCCATCGTCGCCGGTCACCTGAAACCGGGAGCAGGCGTGATTGAAGAACCGATCGGTCGGGATCAGTCGAGCATCGTCGCGATCAAGCGAATGGTGTCTGCCGAGGGTAAGGCTGCGTTTACCGAGTATGTGACGACCCGGGAGTTCAAGCGGCCGGAGGGAGATTTTTCACTGCTGCGCGTGCGGCCACGGACCGGGCGAACCCATCAAATTCGTGTGCACCTCGCGCACTTGGGCCATCCGATCGTGGGTGACAAGATCTACGGGCCGGACGAGCGCATCTTTCTGGCTTTCGTCGAGCGACGAATGACCCCGAACCAGGCAGAAATCCTGATTCTTCCGCATCAGGCCCTGCACGCCGAATCGTTGGAATTTGAACTGGAAGGGGAGTCTTACACCTTCCGCTCAGAGCCTGAGCCCTGGTTTACCAAATTCCTCGACCCGGTTCCCGCCGCGACCGGGTGTGAGCCCAAATAGGCCGCGTAATCCGCGCGCAAACTGACGAGACTTGATTTCAGTCCGCCCACTCGCCAAATTCGGCAAACGTTTGGCCAATCAACGCGAAGTTTTGGTCACAGAATACTTTAGAAACAGATATGCAACCTACACGGACAATTTACGGAACTTGGAGCGGCGGACGTTTCATGCACTTTGGCGAACCCATCAGCGAAGAGCGTTATCTCGCCGGTATTCGCACCGCCTACGAAAAGGGTGTGCGCACTTTCATGACCTCCGACGTCTACGGTAAGGGCGATGCCGACACCATGCTGGGCAAGGCGCTCGCGGGAATTCCGCGGGACAGCTATTGCCTGATCGGTCTGCTCGGGCACGATATCTACGAAGGACGCCGTGCCGGTTCCCGTGGATACGCCCGCTTCACCCATCCCGATCTGCGTCCGCCGTCCGAATACGGCAACTACCTCAATATGGCCACCGAGAAATCTCTCGAACGCCTGGGTACGGATCACTTCGATGGCGTGCTGCTGCATAACCCCGATTCTCGCGGTTACAGTCAGGATGCCGTGTGGAAAGGTATGGATGCCCTGCGCGACTCCAAGCTCACCGAATTCATCGGCATCGCCCCCGGACCTGCCAACGGCTTCACGCTCGACATCATCCAGTGCTTCGAACGATTCGGATCCATCATCGATTGGTCGATGGTCATTCAGGGGCCGTTTGAGCCTTGGCCGAGCAATCTTCTGCAACCCGCCGCCGAGAAGGAGAACATCAGCCTCATCGCGCGCGTGATCGATTACGGCGGTATTTTTCATGACGACCTCAAGCCCGGGCATAAATTCCGTGACGGCGATCACCGCGTCCATCGTCCCGAAGGCTGGGTTGAGACCGGTTCGGAAAAGATGGAGCGCATGCGCCCCATCGCCGACAAGCACGGTTTGACCATGCTCCATCTCGCCTGTCTCTGGACACTTGCGCAGCCCGCCATCAAGGGTGTGGTCCCCACGCTCATTCAGGAAGCCGGCGACGATGCCAAAACCTTCGAAGCCAAACTCGACGATCTTGCGGCGCTGCCCGAGTTCGAACTTCCCGCCGAAGACGTGCAGGCCATGACCGATATCGGGAACAACAAGGGCTGTATGAATCTCAAAGGTGGCAATCCGAACTTCGACGGCGAAGAACAGCCCGATCAGTGGCAGATAAATCCCGACCTCGTCGGCGTTGCCGAACGTTGGAACATCAAGCCCGAAGAAGATCTGATCTGCTCCATGTAATTCCTGCGGCGGGGCGGAATTGCGGTCAATTCACCTGGCCGAAGAGTTCCTTTACCTGGGTGATGATGCGTTCTTCCAGTTCGGGTTTCCACGGACGGCTTTTCGCTTCGTAGCCGCCTTCCAGCAGCACGCGCTTGCTGGGGATGTACCCGGAATACACGTTCGAGTATCCGGCGACCCAGATGGTTGGGCCGTCGTCCTTGCCCAGTTCGCGCTTGAGTCGTAGCGAATAATCAATCGTCACTTCGTTCCCCAGAGTGATGATCGAGAGTCGTTTGCCGAACTGAATGACCTGGACCGGGTAGGCGAAGTCCTCCCGATCGTTCGTGAATTCCAGATCGACGGTTTGCAGAACGGTTTTGATTGGTCCCTCAAGCTGATACTGGTGTCGAAGGGTTCGTTGCGTGACTTCCAACGCCGCCTCCACCGCGGTCGCGAGCGAACGTCCGTGCTTCTGCGCCCATTCGGCCGTGCCGCGTGGGTAGGGGTTCTGGTCACCGCCGCAACCCATGAGGAACATGGCGGTCACCCCTGGATGGTCCTGCTCAAAATACTCCTGGGCGTAGCCCGCATAGTCGCCGAGCCAACGGAGGTAACCGACGCTCGTGTTGTGGCACGCGTAGCCGAACATCACCGCGAATAGTTTGCCCTGCGCATCTTCCACCCGGAGCACCGGAACGGTGTGATCCACCGGACCATTGGGATTTGGATGGTTCTTGTAGCCCGTGGAGCTGGGCGTGCGGCGGTTCATCGCGAAGCCGCATTTGGCGTGCGCGTAGCTGAGTTGCGCGGGTTGAAGCTGTTTCAGGGCATCACCGACTGCCCCGACGAGTTTGTCTACGATCTCCTCAAAGTAGTCCTTCAATTCTGGCCGCATGTAAGCGGGGCCGCAATGGGTGTGGGACGCATTCATGACGAGGGCGTGCGCCGGAAGGTCGAAACGTTTGGCGACGCGAGATTCCACCGCCGATCGGAGTTCTGCCGTCACCCCAATCAGATCCAGGGTGATGAATACGACGCGGTTTCCCGAGGCGTCTTTGATCGCGAGTGCCTTGCCAAACAGATCCTGATCCTTCCCTTGGGCGGGAGCCTTGCGACCACCGTATCCTGACATCGGCATCGGCCGGCCAGGTGTGATTACCGCTGAGGAGACGCCCGCCTGGTAGTGGATCGCTTGGACGTCAGCGGATTCGACGCGGTGGCAGACGAGTGCGACGGTGAGCGTGAGAAGAGTGCTGAATAGTTTCTTCATGAGATGCTGTATGGAATCCAATGCCAGCGCTCCGGTCCAGCCGCGAATTTCCGGGTGAGGTGAGGATATCATGCGTCCACCAACAATTTGATCCGGCTCACGCCAGGATTCTACCAGGTAGCAGCGGACGTGAGTCCGCTCAAACTTCTCACCAGCGACATCGCCAGCCCTGAGAACGATCAAGCCAAGACCAACCGGTGACGGGTTGATCTGCTAGGCGTCCGGAAGCACTCTTTCACTACCCCGCAGATGGGTGGCTTCCGAGCAAGTGCGATCCGAGTTCCTTTGTCATATTGCCGCCACTACAGCCGGACTAATTCATGAACGCGTCAAATCCTCGCTCCCTCAGGTTTGAATTCGCCTTGATAAATGGCTCGGAAATTGTTCTTTCGAAATCACCACTCTGTGAATCCAATACTTTCTCCCATCTCAATTCGGTCGGATGTCGACGGTCCTCATTTGCTTGTGACCGCCGGCGTTCATGGTGACGAGTACGAACCGATCACGGCCTTGCGAAAGCTGGGCAGAGAACTGTCTTCCGAGATCCGGCGAGGACAGGTCACGTTGATCCCCCGTGCGAACCCCTCCGCCTATGACCGCGGTCAGCGTCGGGGCGAGGACGATCTTGATCTCGCCCGGGTCTGTCCGGGCAGTCAGGACGGTACCATCACTGAACGGGCGGCCTATGAGCTGAGCGCGCACATCCGGGCCGCTGATCTGCTCGTTGATCTGCATACCGGTGGGCAGGTTCTACGGCTCAACCCATTTGCCGGTTATACCCTGAACCGAAAACCTGAAATTCTGGGCCAACAGCGACGGATGGCTCAGGCATTCGGCCTGCCGTTGATCTGGGGAACCAACCCGGATTTCAATGGCACGACGCTCGCTGTCGCCCGGGACGCGGATGTTCCGGCCATCTATGTTGAATGGGCCGGCGGCGGTTGGTGTGACCCGGCGGGCGTGAACGCGATGATGGCCGGAGTAAGGAACATCATGGCTGCTTGGAAGATGACCGATCAGGAACTCCCCGAAAGTGCTCCACCGCGCGTGATAGAAGATCCGCGGGATGGCAGCGGTGTAATGCAGACCCAATATCCCGCCTCGGTGAATGGTTTCTTCGAACCTGCGGTCCAGCTCGATCAGCGCGTGGAGGTGGGTGATCTGCTCGGTCATGTCTTTGAAAACGACGGCGATGACCCCACGCCGATTCGTGTCCATGAAGCCGGGTTCGTACTCGGACTCAAATCAATTCCCAAAGTCAGTGTCGGTGATGCGTTGGTGGTCGTCATGACTGATCCTGGAAAGGCAAACGGATCATGAGCATTTGGAAATATCACGATCGTCTTCCGGCAATTCCGGAATCGGCGCGGCTGACCTTGGGCGAAGGAATGACCCCGCTGGTGCGGTCGCGACGGATCGGTCCGTCAGTTGGTCTGTCCAACCTCTACTTCAAAGTCGAGACCACCAACCCGACCGGTTCCTACAAGGATCGGTTCGCGGCGATGGGCATCTCGCACATGGTCGCCGAGGGAAAACGCCGCTGCTTCGCAACTTCGAGTGGCAATTCTGGTTCGGCTCTGGCCGCCTACTGCGCTGTCGCTGACATCGAATGCACGATTTCGATTATTGAAAAGACGACTGCCGAAAAGCTGCTGCAGATGCAGGCCTACGGTGCGACCTGTCATCGCATTAAGGGTTTCGGCATCGATCCGGATATCTCTCGCGACACCTTTGAAGCGGTGATGGAGCAGGGGAGGCAACCGGGTGCGGATGTGCAGCTCAGCCTCTACACCTACAGCCCGATTGGTATGGCCGGCTGTGAAACCATCAGCTTTGAATTGGCTGACAAACTGGACGGGGAGATTGATCACGTCTTCTCTCCCGGCGGCGGTGGCGGCCTGACGTTGGCAATTGCGCGGGGATTTGGCGGTTCAGGTCCGGCTGTTCACTGTGTTCAACCCGAAGGCAACGATACCATCGCCGGGCCGCTTAGGCTGGGACTCAAGGAGGGACAGAACATCGCCAGCAGCGAGACCGGCATCGGCGGGTTACAGGTGCCCACACTCATCGATGGGAACATGACGATCGATGCCTGCCGCGCATCCGGCGGTACGGGCCACCTGGTTTCAGATCAGGAAGTATTCGAATTGCAACGACGCCTCGCTCAGGAAGAGGGAATTTTCTCCGAACCCGCCGGTGCGGTTGCCTTGGCCGGGGCCCTGCGGGCGCACGAGGGAAAAGAAGTCGGCAAAGATGACGTCATCGTCTGCCTCGTCACCGGTTCTGGGTTCAAAGATTCCGAATCCGTCCGGAAGTTTGTGAAACAATCCAAGCGATCGATTCCCCGCCCGTAGGAGCCGACGTGAGGAGGCTGGGGTTGAGGTAACGAGGCTGGGGTTGAGGGTTACTCCTGCGATCAAAGATCGCTCCTACCTCAGATTGGCGGTCGCTTGATTTTGGCGGCATCGGGGTGACGCTTTTGGAGGTAGAGCTTCCAGAATTTTTCCCAATATCCGTCCTGAAGCGGGTGCAGGGTCGGATATCCTGGGATGATCGCGCCGCGAGACTCCCCCTCCCTTGAATCTTCCATGAGTCCGGCGCGCACGGGATTCTCCACAATGTAAGACACCGCATTCTCAAACGCCGACTGCCCACGTTCCCGCTCACGTAGGACGTGATCGTGGGCCTGATGCTGGAACTTTACTGGAGCCAATTGGGCTTCCAGTTGTGAACGAAGAAAGCTCATGCCATTTCGTTGATCCGAATCACGGCACAATCCCATCCAGACAAGATGAACATGATCCGGCATCAGGCAATAGACCGGGCAGAACAACCCTTCGCGGGCAGCAGCATGGAGCATGAACTCACGAAAGACCTGATGGATCGCCGGAGTCAGCCACCCCGTTTGACGGCGATCAATTGGAAGTGTCCAATGCACGACGGCATCGCCCTGATAGTATTCTCTTGGTAGGCGTGGAAGATAGGTTCGTCGCCCATCACCGATTCTGCCCTTCCTGCCGATGCTCTCCTCCATGCCTGAAATGCTGCCCCAAATGGCGGAGAGATTCAACCGTAGGAGCCGAGGTAACGAGGCTGCGCCTCGATTGTTCCGAACGTTCTGGAATCTCCGTTACCCAGCCTCGTTACCTCGGCTGCTACCTCAGATTGGCTGCCGTTCGATTTCGGCGGCGTCCGGGTGATGTTACGCCCGTAGCAGTCGACGTGAGGAGGCTGGGTTGTGGATCACTCTTGCAATCAAGGATCAGCCTCGTTACCTCGGCTCCTACTTCAGCTCTACTTCTTGCTTTTCTTTTTGCCCGCCGGTGTGGGTTTCTCTTTTTTCGGAAGCCACTGTGCCAGCTTTTTTCGGAGCTTCGAAGTCTCCGGCTTTTTGGCGAGATTGTTCCACTCATACGGATCAGCTTGGACGGCGTAGAGTTCCTCGCCTCCGTCGGCGTATCGGATGTAGCGATGGGTTTCGGTGCGAATCGCATGGTTGCCGCGACCGTGGGTGGTGATCGCAGGATATTTCCAGGCCGCGTTGGGATTTTTCAACAGCGGCAGAATGTTATGCCCGACAACGTGATCGGGTTTGGCGATTCCGGTGCGCGCGCAGAGGGTCGGGTAGACACTCATCAGATCGACCGGTCGGGTGGAGCTTGTGCCGGCAGTGGTCACACCCGGAGCCACCCAGATGAAGGGCATGCGTGTGGTCTCTTCCCAGAGCGCGAACTTCCGCCAATGCTGTTTCTCGCCGAATGACCAACCGTGATCGCCCCACAGAACGATGATCGTGTTGTCTTTGTTCGGGCTGGCTTCCAACGCGTCCAGCAGCCGCCCGACGTTCATGTCTGTGTAGGTGCAGGTCGCGAGGTAGGACTGGATCGCAGCTTTCCAGCGTCCGCTCCGAAGGAACTTGGCGTGATCTCCTTTGGGATTCGCCATCTTCAATCCGGCTGGCGGCAGATCCGCGAGATCATTCTCCATGTGCGGGGGCAGCTTGATCGAATCAAGCGGGAACGCGTCGTAATACTTGCGGGGAACGACGAATGGCAGATGCGGTTTGTACAGTCCGCAGGCGACGAAGAACGGCTGGTCCGTTTTCTGTTGGATGCGCTCGATGCAGTAGTCGGTCGTGTGCCAGTCGACCAGGTCCTCGTCCTTCAGATCAGGATGAGTCTTGTCCTTGTGATAGCCGTCGTCTTTCTGCACGCCCGGCCCGTTGGAACTCAGCCCTTCCCGGGACATGTAATCCGTCCACTCGGCCGGATGATACTGCATGGAGTGATAGATCTTTCCCGCACCGAAGACGCGGTAGCCGGCCTTGAGGAATTGCGCGCTGAGACCGTCGCCCTCGGGTTGATACTTCTTCCAGACGTGGCCGTTCTTGTAACAGCCAGTCGTCCAGGGGCGACGTCCACCCATCAGGGCGCAACGTGATGGTTCGCAGGCTGGGACGGCACAATGGGCGTTACGGAAAGTGACCCCCATCTTGGCAAGTCGATCGATGTTCGGAGTACGAGCCTGCGAATTGCGCCCCAAGTGTGTGACCCAGTGGTTGAGGTCATCGATGGCGATGAACAGCACGTTCGGGTGCTCCGCTGCAGATGCGGGTTGCTGAATATGGAACGTGAGTAGGAGTAGAAGTAGGTGCTTCATGTTTTAAGGTGCGGTGTAGCTGAATTCAATGGGACGTCAACGCCTCGGCGTCAATCATTCCTGTTTGTTGAACGCTTCGATTGCACTTCGGTTACAACTTCACCTTGGGATCGTCCTCGTAAGCCGAGTCGATCTGCACGAGGCGTTCGAGCGTCCGACAGAACAGTTGGAACAGATCTTTCAGTTCCTGAGTTTCTTTCATCAGCCCTACGCGCTGAAAATACAACTCATCAGTCCCCTCCGGGAAATCTCCACCGAACCAGCCTTCATCGTCCCGGATTTCGAGATGAACTTGAGGCTGACGATCGATGAGTTTTTTCAATTCGGCATCAGCCAACAACTGCCGGATTTTGACTTCCTGATTCCCTTTGATGACAAACGAATCATCAAAGTAAGGATCGCCAATATTGATGTCCTGCATTCCAAAGAACTTGCCCACAGTTGCGAAGAAACCTTCACGGTAGATCTTGAAATAGAGATCGTCTTTGTTGACGAACGGTGCCCGCAGTCGGGTATACGTGGTGGAGCTGGAGGTCTTTCCGTTGCTGGTTGAGACGGTGTAGGTATCCAATAGTAGCTCCCATTCTCCGTGTCGGAATCGCAGTTCCGATTTGTTCCAGAACCCACCGTCAATGTAGTCCCCACCAATCTCGGCGGCGATTTGCGACCAGATCTCATCTTGGGATGGACCGAATATGGATTTCAGAAAGCTCATTCGCCATCAGGGTAAACCCAGTCAACACGTGGTGTAAACTTGAAGTCTCAAACACGATTGCTGGAGTCCATGCCAAGAATTTTGTCCCCATCTGTGACAACTGCAATCCAACTACCCTACATATGGTGTGAAAGTTTTCCCAAACCAACCCGCAGTTTGGTTCATATGCACAGCGGAAAGCGGCAGGGGACAGCCGCACTCCAAAACCTGGCGGATAAATCAGGCGGATCATTCGTCACCATCTGAACCTTGGCTTGCACCGTTGGCACCCTCCAAAGATTTCTGCCTCACGGTGATTGGGCAACAGAGGTGTGAACGGTGGCGGCTGAGTTGAACCGACCTCTACAACTATCGGGTGACGCGGTTGCGATTGCGCGAAGATGGTTGGCGCGCGATTCTCGAGCGGGCCGATGTCTTACCAATCCGTTCAATTTTGCTGGCTTGCCGGGCTGATCGCCTGGCTTTCTGGCGTCGATGGCGCAGCGCAACTGCGGACAGCGCTCGAGGTCCGTTCGTTGGAGGCTGCCAAAGCGGAGACGGGTCAACCCGTGGATCTGGTGGGCGTGGCGATCTTCGCAGACCCACCGGGAACCATTTTCTTGCAGGACGATACGGCGGGGACGTTCTTTCGATTGGAAGGGCGGACACCTCCGATACCGGGGGATGCGGTGCGGGTTCGTGGGAAGACGTTTCCGGGGCTGTATCTGACCGGGATCGAAGAGTGCACCTTTGAAGTGTTGGAACATCGCGGGTTGCCCAAGCCACGGTCGGCGACCTTTGATGACCTGATTTCGGGAAGATTTCATTATCAGCGCGTCGCGGTGGAGGGGATTGTCCGATCAATTGTTCCGGACGAAGAGGATGCCAGTGTGGTGCGCGTGGCGGTGGGAACGCAGGTCATCGAGGTAAGGGTGCAGGAGCCGCCATCGGAAAAAACACTGGTGGACAGCCGCGTTCGTATTTCCGGTCTGGCCGCCGGACACATCAACAGCCGTCGGCAATTGGTGGATCCGTATCTGAGGTGTAGCGGGTGGGCCGACGTTGAGTCGTTGTCGCCGGCACCGGATGAGGCGGGCGTGCCGGTTGTTTCCACGGAGCAGTTGCTGACCTTTGACATCGCCGGCCAGGGAGGGCATCGCATTCGCATCAGTGGGGTGGTGTTGGCCGTGTTTCCCGAGGGGAGGCTTTTCATCCGTGACGAAGCATCGGCCGTGGGCGTGCGGTTGCAGTTGCCGGATGGTTCGGTGCAGGTCGGTGACCGGATCGAGGTGGTGGGGTTTCCGACCATGGCGAAGTTCAGTGCATCGGTGGTGGATGCCACCCTGTCGCAACGTGAGCCGGGACTTCTGCCGCCACCCGTTGCGACGAAGATGGCCGATCTGCTCGATGGCGAACGCGATGGTGAGCTGGTTGCGATCGAGGCGACCCTCACGGATTCATATCGCAGTCCCGCCGGGCTGGTGTTGGTCTTGCAGGATGACGAAGCGAGTCTTCAGGCACAGGTAACATCGTTGTCTGGTCCGTTGGAATCCGGCTCGCGCTTGGCGGTAACCGGGATCTGTCGTGTTGAATCCACCCGCGATGCCAAGTATAGCGCGCGGCCCGAGTCCGTCAGCCTGCGGTTGCGATCGGGAAGAGATGTAGTGTTGTTGCACGCACCGGATTGGTGGACGCCGGAACGTCTGACGTTGGGATCAATGATTCTGTTGGTGGCTCTGGTGCTGGGTGGTCTGTGGATCGCCTTGCTCAAACGCCAGGTCACCCAACAAACTGACGCATTGCGGGGGCAGATCGAGAACGAGGCTGCCTTGGAGGAGCGCCAGTATATCGCCCGGGAATTTCACGATACTTTGGAACAGGAATTGGCCGGACTTTCCCTGCGGCTTGATGCAGCGGCAGCGCGCGACGGGGACGAAAAGCTGGCCGGGTTTATCAAGGGCTCTCGCAGTCTGGTAACGCGCATACAGACCGAGACCCGCAATCTGGTTTCTGATCTGCGCGAAGCGCCGGGACAATCCGGCAACATAGCCACGGCCTTGCAGGAACTCGCCGCAGGTCATCCCGATGAAGTGACGCCGACAGTGCGATGCGAGACGTCGGAGAAGATAACTGAACTGCCCTCGCATGCGGTCCACCACCTGAAGCGCATTGCGCAGGAGGCGATTACGAATGCGATCAAACACGCGGGGGCAGACTCCGTGATACTGCAGGTTGAAATCGCGGACGATGGGCTTGCTCTGTCCATTGCCGATGACGGGGCCGGTTTCGATACCACGGCGGGCACACGCGGGACGCCCGGGCATTTCGGCTGCATGGGCATTCGGGAACGTTGCCGAAAGATCGGGGCCACGGTTGAATGGGAGAGCGAGGCGGGGAAGGGCACCCGTGTTCGGGTGAAGATGCCAATCCCAACATGAGTGACTCCTCTCTCACAACCGTAATGCTCGTCGACGATCACTTCGTCGTGCGCAGTGGCTTGGCTGCATCATTGGAACTCGAGGACGACATCGAAGTCGTGGCGGAAGCTGATCAGGGCGAAGATGCGGTGAAGTTGTATCAGCAACATCAGCCAAAGGTGGTGATGATGGATCTGCAGCTCCCCGGCCAGAACGGCATCGAAGTCACCCGTGATTTGCTCGCCATCGATCCCGATGCCCGCGTGATGATCTTTTCCACCTTTGCCCGCGACGACGAGGTGCAAACCGCACTTGAGGCCGGGGCGGTTGGCTATTTGCAAAAGTCCGCTGGACGGGAAGATCTGATGGATGCCCTCCGCAGCATCGCCGCCGGAAAGACCTTTCTCCCGACCGGTTTGGCGGAACGTCTGAAGTCGCTCGAACAGGGCCCGGTCATCACCCCGCGCGAACGCGAAATCCTCGCCCTCATTGCCCAAGGTCGCGCCAATAAGGAAATTGCCGCCGAACTCGGCAATGCCGAAGACACTGTGAAACGCCACATCAGCAACATCCTCGAAAAATTCGGGGTCAGCGATCGCGCGCAGGCCACCGCGGAAGCCATCCGTCGCGGCATCGTGAAGGTTGAGGAGTAATCAGTCGCGAGGCACGGTCAGTTTCATTCCGTAGATCGAATTCGGCCCGTCCTTTTCGCCACCGTAGTAAACGAGGAACCAGTCGTTGCCGTCCAGGTGAGTCATCCACGGATATCCGAAATCCTCCGCTGCGGGATGTGACACGATCCGGCCAATGCGGTGCCATTTCAAGGAGTCGGCATCGGCCTGCCACAGGTGAATGCTGCGGCTCTTGTTGCGCTCGGTTTGCAGGGCCAGAAGGCGTTTTGGATTCGACGGATCCACGACGACGAACGGGCTTGGGTGGTTGGCCTTGGCATCGCCTTGAAGCGCCTTTGGTTCAAAGCGCCAGTTCGCCCCCAGGTCATCGCTCACATATTGATGGTAGGCGAAGGCCGCGTTCTCCCGCACGAGTCCGATCAGTCGGTCGGAGGAATGGACGAAGGTCGGCTCGAAGAACTTGTTCGTGGTGATCGTGTTGGGTCCGCTCCAGATCATTCCGTGATCCGTGGAGTAGGCGATCCATAGTCCGCAGCCTTTGGGTTGGCGATAGTGACCGCATACAGCGAGGCCCTTGCCCGGCACAGGGAAGACGTGACCAAAAACAGAGCCGGTCTGGTTCTTGCCCAATGCTGATGTGTCCGTGCGGGACCATGACTGGCCATGATCTTGGGAACGCCAGCCGTAGATGTTGTTGCGCAGGCCATCGGTGAAGGCCATCACCATCAGGACCAACGCGCCGTCCTTCGCTTTTCCCAGTGCGAGATTTGCGCCGTGTTGGTAAGGCATGGTGCTGTCGAAATGCTTGAGGATCTGGGGTTCGGTGAACGTCCTGCCGCCGTCCCGCGAAATTGAGACCGCCGGGCAGCCATCCCCGTTGACGTGCTTCCGGGCAGTAATGTACGCGGCGACGATCGTACCGTCGTTCGCTGTAACAACCTTGGGCCAGGCGAGATGGTGATACCTAGGATCGGTCGGGGCGGGCACAATGATTCTTGGTTCGCCGAAGTCTCCAGCGGTGACTGGATGCCCCTCCTCCGCGGGAATGATCTGAAGTCCGTCGACGACCACGAAACCATCGGCGTCCTGATTGGAGACGGTTATCTTCAACGAACTGCCGGCGGGCAGCGGGAACACTCCCAAGCTGCCCGGAGCTTTGCGCTGATTGACGCGCTGTGTGTGTTCCTTGCCGGCGTTGAGGATCGTCACCGCTGTCTTTGAAGAACGGTTCTCGTGAGAGGTGTAGAGAAGTCGGATCTCGTAGTCGCCAGCGGCGGGGATGACCGGGTTGAAGGTTGCGGTCTTTTCTCCGCGCTTCTGGTTGGCGTCGTGTCGGTAGTAAGCGCCGACATGGGGTGGTTGACCGTTGCTCTTTGCCCATGATCCGGTGAATCGAGCTGCCGTATCATCCAGCACGATTCCTTCCAATTTGTGCCGGGATTTCTTCGGGCTCCCGGCGAGGACCTGCCCATCGGCGACCAATCTGGGGCGGAGCGTGTCGTAGTCCAGTTCCTGAACGGAGACGCCTTCGTCGATTGCCAGGCAGGCGGCTGTCGCCGCTGATTGGCTGGTGACCATGAAGACCGGTTCCATGCGGATGCTGGCGAAGGCGGTGTGACTGGCTGAAAGCGCAAAGGTGGCGAAGAGGTTTTGGCATTCGGACGCCTTCGGAATGATCGCACCATAGCCGATCTGGTAGGGGCCAAAGCCACTGCGTCCGCCGGCGACCTTGCCTTCACGGCTGACCACGCCGTCCTTCACGATGCGGCGGATTTCGTGGACGTCGGTTCCGTAAGATCCGAGTCCGATTGATCGGGGGGCGATCTCACGACCAAAGGTGTGGTGTTCAGTCAGCACGAGATCACTGACCATGCGGCGTCCTTCGCGCACGTAGATCTGATGTGGCCAGCCGCCGTTGTCTTTGAATTCATCGCGCGGCAATCCGAATCGGGCGACGTCTTGTTTCACCTTTTCAGGCACGCGCGGATCGGTGGCCAGAAAGTGCAAGAGCCCGCGATGGTAGTTCTCAATCTCCTTGGCGATCTCCGTCCGTCGGGCATAGCTGGCCTCCGGCCATTCCCAGCTGGCACCGGGCAGGTTGCCGCCGAAGGTCGCAGTGTTAAAATCCCACTTCTGGTTGGGGAGGGGATCGTGCTTGCTGAACCAGCGCAGATCCATCTCATCACCGATCGCGGTGCCGGCCTCGATGAAGCGGGCGATCAACTCGTATTGCTTGGGACGGTAGTTCAGCGGTGGCGTGATCGGCAGTCGGTCATCCCCCGTGCTGAGACAAAGACGAAAACAATAGGCCATCACGCCCGGAGCGGGTTCGCCTTGTTTACCGGGCTCGCCCTCGTTGATCAGCGGCAACAGGCCGCTGGAGGGATCGCCCTTCACCACGAAGGGATCGAGCGGGAAATCTCGGTCCCAGACACCCTGGCCACCCGGAACTCGACCATTGGCACCGGGTTTTTTGTGGTTGGTGCGCGGCTGATATTTCTCGGTGTAGTGAATGCCATTGTATCGCTCGCCATACTTCGCGTTCCCCTCGCGTGTGAGCGTGTAGCTGACACCGGCCGCTGCGAGCAGATCACCCTCGTAGGTCGTGTCCACGAATATCTTGGCGCGCACGACGCGGCCGTCATCGGTTTCAATTTCAGTAATTCGGGCACCTGTCTTCGTCACGGTCGCGAGTCGGGCCTCACGCAACACGATCACCCCGGCTTCGTTCGCCATAGCGTCGAACACCCGTTCCGCAACCTGCGGTTCGATGGAGTAGGCCCCACCGGTTGCCGGACCTCCGTTGCCTTTGAAGCGTTCCCCCCAATTCAGTTCCTTGCCGTAGCTCGCCACCAGTCGGCTGAAATACTCCCGGGCGATTCCGCCCACACTGCGCGGGTCGCCGATATCCACCGCACTGAGCCCGCCCGCGGTCAGTCCGCCGAGATGGCGTCCCGGTTCAACGAGCACGGTGCGCTTGCCCATTCGCGCGGCTTGCACGGCGGCAACGACGCCACCGGATGTTCCACCGTAAACACAGACATCCGCATCGATGACTGTGGCGGCCGGGGCGGCTTGGACGAGACTGAGTAGTGAAATAAGGATTGTAGTGATTCTCATCTGGGTCATGGGTGACACCGGGAGCCTAATGAATGAGACCCCAACGGCGAGTCACAAGCCCCCCCACGAAAGTGGTACTCGGCTATGCGTGCGTTTCCGGATGGTTGGACCTAGGTTGCGACGGTGAATATCGGCTCCTGTATTGTTTGCGCGTTTGCGTTGGTTGCTGCCGGGCTCGGCATGGCGGCTGAACCCATATTGGAGTGGCGCTTTGACGGCCAAGCGTCGTCCGGTTCGTGGTCGGGCAAATCGGGCGCTCCCGTTCGCGGTCCGCGGGCGCCGAAGTATCCCGCCTTTGACACCGCCAATATGGCCATGCCTTTCACGGGTCATGAAGGTTCCATCCTGGTGAAGGATCACGGGCGAGGCGGTTTCTCAAATGTCCGCTTTGGCAAGGGTGACACGTTTGCTTTCGAGGCGTGGGTGAGGTTCAAGTCCCTCGGCAAGGGCCACATGGTCTACGTCATCGGCAAGGGGCGTCACGGCAAGTTGGGGGAGGATTTGGGGGAAATGAACCAAAACTACGCCGTTCGTTTTCAGGGAACCGGGGCGGGTGCCAAATTGGGATTCCTCTTCACCAGTCAACACCCCAAGACGAAGAAGCGCGATTGGCATCGTTGGTGGAGCGGGGTGGAGATGCCAGTTACGGGCTGGCACCATGTGGCGCTGCAGTTCACTTTCGGCAAGGCGGATAGTCTGCTTGCCTACATCGACAGCAAGCCGGTCACCGGGGTTTGGGATATGGGTGGGGCAACGGATTTGCCGCCCGTGCAGGACGTGGATGACCTGGTGATCGGCACGGGGCAGAGCCGCGGCATCGGCCAATCGTTCCAAGGCTGGTTGGACAATATCGCCATCTATCGTTCCGCCCTCGATCCGAAGGAGTTGGCCAAACGCTACCAGTTCATTCCGCCACCGCCACCGATCACCCGCAAAATGGTTCCGGCCGGCAAGGTGCTCGTGCAGATCAGCGAAAAGGGAGTTCCCGAATCCAACGGCTGGCCGGAGGAACCGGAAGTCACTGAGACCTATCAGGAAGATGTCTTCGGCTTCTTCGAACTGCCCCATAAATATGTTGCCACCGGTGTTCGTGGTGACCGGGCGAATCCTTCGCACGTGCGCGCCTCGGCCGTGGTCAAATTGCCGAAAGGAAAGCACCGATTGCTGCTGCGCGGTCGGGGCACATCTCGCCTCTACGTCGATGGGGAGAAGCTGCTTGAAACCACTGCGCGTCCCACCGACCCGGGCGGTCATGGGGTTGTGTCAGCGCAGGACAAATACCTCGACCTTGGTCCGGACTTCCGCTTCGCGCCGCCCGGCAATCGTGACGCCTGGTGCGAGTTTGAAACCAAGGGCAGCGAGCACTTTGTCGTTCTCGAGACGATGCGTGGCAACATTGTGGGCAAGAACAAACAGCGACCCGAGGTTGGCGAAACCGTCGTTGCTGTTTCCTTTCAAGGCAGCAAGAGCTGGTTGTTGCTTTCCCCGGGCAAACGTCAGGTGCGCTACAATGATCAAGGCTGGGCTGCCTACGAAGCCGAACGGCGGGAATGGCTCGCGAAGGTGAATGCCAAGGCCCGTGCCGAGCGCCGTGCCGCCAATCAGGACTATTGGAACAAACGCCGCTCAGCGGCCAAAACATGGCTGGCCAAAGTGAAGCAGGTGAAGGTGCCGGTCTTGGCCTGGGGCTATTCGGCGAACAACGATATCGACCATTTCATCGCCGAGCGAATCGCCGCGGTGGCGAAGGATGCAAAGCACAGCGGTAAGGGGGGCGTGAATTACTTCAAAGAAGTGCGTCCGCTGCTGGAAAAGCGCTGCTACGACTGTCATCAAGGCGGCAAGGCCAAGGGTGGCCTGCGGATCAATGACCACGAATCGATGCTCAAGGGTGGTAAGTCTGACGGGCCCGCAGTTATTCCGGGGAAAGCCGACGGGAGTGCACTCATCCATCGCATCACCACGAAGGATGAGGATGACATCATGCCCCCGAAGGGCGATCCCCTGACCGCTGAGGAGGTCGCGTTGCTGAAACGTTGGATCAAGGGCGGAGCCGCTTGGCCGCAATTTGACGTCGCGAACTTTAAGCCGAATCCCCTGGCCGACGACCTGGCGTTCCTGCGCCGCGTGACGCTCGACACCGTTGGCGTTGCACCCACCGAGGTGGAGATCGCTGCTTTCCGCAAAGACGGTTCGATTAATCGCCGACCCAATGTCATTGACCGGCTGTTGGCTGATTCGCGGTGCGCTGATCATTGGATGGGTTACTGGCTCGATGTGCTGGCTGAGAACCCCAACGTCATCAACCCGACCCTCAACAACACCGGTCCCTTCCGCTGGTGGCTTTACGAATCGCTCCTCGACAACAAACCCGCGGACCTGTTCGTCACCGAACTCATTCGCATGGAAGGCAGCGAACGTTTCGGTGGCCCCGCCGGCTTCGCCACCGCCTCGCAGAACGACCTGCCGATGGCTGCCAAAGGCATCATCGTCAGTTCCGCGTTCCTCGGGGTGGAGATGAAGTGCGCCCGCTGCCACGAC
>JBLFYM010000090.1:0-24282 GCA_047608975.1 Limisphaerales bacterium
ATCTCCGACGTGATGCCATCCCTTGAGGGATTTGCCGTCGAACAGGGACACCCAGGCAGAATCAGTGGTCGAGTCCTTCCCGGCTGCGAAAGCACTGGTGCCGAGGCACAAGGTGAGGGCCGTGCAGATACCGAGGATGTTCAGTCGCATTGTTTTCATTCGTCTTTTTGGTTTCGAGGATGAGTTGGTGGTTTTACTTCGATTTCTTCGCCGTGATGTAGCGTGACTCCGTCGCGCCGCTGGTGGTCAGAAATACGAATCCTGTGCCCACAATCGCAGATGACTCGTACTTCATACATTACGCCGGCCGTAACCATAAGGGAGGGACGGTTGAATTGAAGGAGGATTTTGGAATATTGACGGAGTCCCGGCTCAACATTCAACAAACGCAGGAATCATTCAGGGGGTCGTGTGCAATTGAAACTGGGGAGAAAACGCTGAAGGGATCATTGCCCCGAGGCGGGTCATGAAGTTTGCAAGAGAAAGCACCAAACACCAAAACCCCAGCTCCGAAGAAATTCCAAGATTCGAAATCCAATCAAACGCGCCCGCTTGGATCCGCGCCGGTGATTTCTGGCAGCGGTACTAGAATCCGTTCAGCACATCGATGAGTTTGCGGAGGCGGCCGTAGCTGCGCCGGTCGAACCCGAACACCAAGCGCACCAGATCGGGTGCGTCTTCATCATCGCGTTCTTCTTTGTAGGCGTCCCGGACATGAAACTTCTCGCCCTCGACGATGTCGGCAAAATCTTCAGTCAGCGCTGCCAACGCGGATTCACTTGGCGCGTTCTGGAGACGGATCACCAGGTTGTCCCCCACAAAGCGGCTGGAGTGATAGTTCCGATAGAATCGCGACACGATCGTCACCGCTTCATCCAGATCGTCGGTTACTTGGAACAGGTTCAGATCTTCCGGTGAAATCAGTTGGTCGCGGAGAAGATGGTCCTTCACATGATTGTTCCAGTTCTTCCAATAGGTCCCGCCGGGCTTGTCGATGAGCACCAGCGGCATCATCTGGCTCTTCCCGGTCTGGATCAGGGTGAGGGTTTCATAGGCCTCATCCATGGTCCCGAATCCGCCGGGGAACAGAACGACCGCGTCCGAGTGACGGATGAACGTCAGCTTGCGGGTGAAGAAGTATTTGAAGGTGATGAGTTTTTCGTCTTCGGCAATGACCGGGTTTGCCCCCTGTTCCCAAGGCAGTCGAATGTTCGCCCCAAAACTGTTTTCCACACCCGCACCTTCGTGACCGGCCTGCATGATTCCGGGGCCGGCACCGGTGATGACCATGAATCCGGCGTCCGCAATTTTGCGCGCAAATTCAACGCACTGTTGATACTCGGTCTTCTCCGGCTTGGTCCGCGCGGACCCAAAGATCGTGACCTTTCTTCGTTCATACGGTGCGAAAAGACGAAAGGCATAACGCAACTCTCGCACCGCGGTCTGGATGACCCGCACGTCCCCGCGATGTTCCACGTCCCGGAGGAGTTTTAAGGATTGCTCGATGATGTCATGAACCAGGTCCGGGTTGTGAGTGCCTTCGGCAGCTTTGATCAGTTCCCCGATCGCGTCGTTGGTTGCCTTCTTCACCCTTGGACTGGATTTGGATTCCATGCGCTGAGGTTAGGTGCGCGAATCCGATTTGGAAACTTGGAAAGCTTACGCCGTTGGCAGT
Source organism: Limisphaerales bacterium (assembly GCA_047608975.1). Lineage (GTDB taxonomy): Bacteria > Verrucomicrobiota > Verrucomicrobiia > Limisphaerales > JAYPXF01. The sequence goes on from JBLFYM010000090.1 coordinate 1,676, forward strand.
TGAACGCGATTGCAAGTGGGAGGTGTGGCGCCCTGTGGAGGGATGAGCTTGCGAGTCCGAAGCCGTGTGTTTGCATTGAAGATCTGGACAACCAGGATTTTGTGTATTGCCGCCTGGCAATCGCACCGGAAAGCCACCAAGCATGCACCTTTGGCCGGCATAACGACCCGGACTCGCAAGCTCATCCCTCCAGACGATAAACCACCCACGTGGAATCGTGCCATTGGCATTCCACTCAGACGCATGATTCTACATTCACGCGACAGGCTTCTCCATTTGCAGGCACGTCAATGGCGCGGCATGCTCCGGCCATGAGATTCTGTTTGGCAGTTACGATTGTGTGGATGGCGGCGGGTAGCTGTCCCGCTGCTGAAATTGATTTTGCGCGAGTGATTCGGCCGATTCTGTCTGACAAATGTTTTGTATGTCACGGTCCGGACAAGGGGACTCTCAAAGCAGGACTGCGACTGGACCAGCGCGAACTCGCGTTGCGAGAGAAGGACGGCATCACGGCAATCGTGCCGGGGAACGCGTCCATGAGTGAGATGATAAAACGCATCTTTGCGACGGACGCAGATGATCGGATGCCGCCAGTGGACGCGAAGAATCCGCTCTCAGAATCCGAACGTCAGCTGTTGAAGACTTGGATTGAACAGGGTGCGCGTTACGAAGGGCACTGGGCCTTTGAACCGATTTCCAAACCGGACGAGCCACGTGTGAAGCAAACCGGTCGTCGACGTTCGCCCATTGATTCTTTTGTGCTGGCGAAACTCGAAGCCAAGGGATTTGGATTTGCATCCGACGTGCGTAAAGAAAAGCTGATTCGTAGGGTTGCCTTTGACCTCACGGGCCTGCCGCCGACTCCGACGGAGATTGCCGGCTTCGTTGGGGATCAATCAGTCAATGCGTTCGGGAAGATCGTGGACGGATATCTGGCGCGCAAAACTTATGGCGAACGGATGGCCAGCGAATGGCTGGATGTTGCGCGCTATTCCGATACCTACGGTTATCAGGTGGACCGCGACCGTTTCGTCTGGCCTTACCGCGATTGGGTGATCAATGCGTTCAATCGCAATCTGTCCTACGATCAATTTGTGACCGAACAGGTCGCCGGGGATCTGCTTCCGAACGCCACTGACGATCAGATTCTGGCCACGGCGTTCAATCGGCTTCATCCGCAGAAGGTGGAAGGCGGAAGCGTTCCGGAAGAGTTCCGCATCGAGTACGTGTCAGATCGGACGCAGACCTTCGCCACCGCGTTCCTCGGTCTCACGATGGAATGCTGCAAATGCCACGACCACAAATACGACCCGCTGGCACAGGCGGAGTTTTATGGGTTGTCATCGTTCTTCGACAACATCGACGAAGCCGGACTTTACTCTTACTTCACGTCATCAATTCCCACTCCGACGCTGGAGCTACGGACGGATCAACATCGTGCCCAGTTGACGGCTGCGGATGCGATTCTGACGAAAGCCACCCAAGCGGAGCGAAAGGCTGCGGCTTTCGCACTTTCCGAAGTCGAGGTGCCAGCGACGGGAGTGCAGCAGGCCATCATCGAGGGGCTCGTCGGATCATTTGATTTTGATCAACGCGTCGGCAACGTGTTCGAGAATGCGGTTCGGCCCGATCTGACGGCTTCTACCACCGCGAGAAACAAATCCGTGTCCGGCCAGAGCGGTCAGGCCGTTCAACTCACGGGTGATGATGAGGTGAAGCTCAAGGTCGGCAACTTCACGCGCCATGACCCATTCAGCATTTCGCTGTGGTTGAAGACACCGACGAAGTTTGATCGGGCGGTGGTGTTCCATCGCTCACGGGCCTGGACCGATGCGGGCAGCCGTGGGTATCAGCTTTTGATTGAGGACGGTTCACTGAGCGCGTCACTGATTCACTTTTGGCCGGGCAACGCCATTCGGGTTCGGGCAACCGGGCAATTGCCACTCAACGAATGGGTTCATGTTTGCATGTCTTACGACGGGTCCAGTCAGGCGGATGGATTAAGAATCTGGATCAATGGTGAACCCACCTCGCAACAGACGGTGCGTGATAACCTGACAAAGAACATCACCGGTGGCGGTGGCGACACCATCGCGATCGGGGCGAGATTTCGTGATCGTGGGTTCAGCCAAGGGTTGGTGGATGAATTCAAGGTCTTCGATCGCAAACTCACAGCGATTGAAATCAAAGATCTGATGAATCCTGGCGCTCTCTCAGCTCTGCTGAAACAGGCAGCCCCGACCTTGTCTGGCGCACAACGATCCGCGCGCAATGAATACCTTGCGACCTGGCACCCGGGGCTGGTGGAAAGTCGTGAATCGCTCCGGGTGGCCCGGAAGCAACGAGCCACGATCGCGGATAAGATCCCGGAGATGATGGTGATGCGTGAACGGGCTGAAGAGCGGCCGACCTATCTGCTCGAACGCGGTGCCTATGACGCCCGTGGTCGGGTGGTGGCTAGCGTGACGCCAGCGGCACTTCATCCTTTTCCCGCGCCGGCTCCGAGGAACCGGTACGGGCTGGCGAAGTGGTTGACCGATCCTAAGAATCCGTTGACGGCGCGGGTCACGGTGAACCGCTACTGGCAGATGTTGTTCGGACGCGGTTTGGTCAAGACCGCCAATGATTTTGGCAGCCAGGGATCTCCGCCTTCCCATCCGGATCTGCTCGATTGGCTGGCTGCAGATTTTGTTGAACATGGCTGGGACGTAAAACGCCTGCTCAAGCAAATGGTGATGTCGACGACGTATCGCCAGGACACGCTTGCCGAAAAGGCGCTGCTCGCCGAGGACCCGGAGAATCTGCTCTTGGGGCGTTCTCCCCGCTATCGGCTCGCTGCCGAAATGATCCGGGACAATGCGCTTTTCCTCAGCGGACTGTTGGTGCCAAAGGTCGGGGGCGTATCGGTCAAACCCTACGAAGTGGCCGAGGCGTTCAAGCCAACCAAGCCGGACTCGGGCGATGGCCTCTATCGTCGAAGTCTCTATACCTATTGGAAACGAACGGCTCCCGCGCCGGTCATGATGGCGCTCGACGCGGCCCGCCGAGATGTGTGTAGCGTGAGTCGCGAGACGACCGCCACACCGCTACAGGCGTTTGTGTTTATGAACGATCCGCAGTTCGTCGAGGCGGCCCGTAAAATGGCGGAGCGGGCGTTGGGTGAGGCGGATGGGGATGCCCATCGGGCAACGGTTTGGTTATTCCGGGCGCTTACCAGCCGTGAGCCGGTTGCGGCGGAGGTACAGGTTCTGCAACGAATGTTCGACGAACAGCTTTCCTTGTTCGCCAAGGATCAGAAGAAGGTCAACGCGTTTCTCAAAACTGGGGCGGCAAAGGTTTCTGAGAAACTTGAGAAGCCTCGCCTTGCGGCGCTGAACGTGGTCGCGAGTGCCTTGCTCAGCCACGACGAATGCGTGATGAAACGTTGAACCACACGGACGAAATTATGAATCGACAGAATCTTTGCACCGGACAGCAACCGACCTTTGGCATCAGTCGTCGCGAGATCCTAAGCCGATTCGGCATGGGGCTGGGTGGCATTGCCCTGTCGCAGTTGATGGCGCAAAACTCGTCGGCTGCCGGTGATCAGGGCACCCTTGGTGCCCCCCACCTGCCGGGCAAGGCGAAGCGGGTGATCTATCTGTTCATGAGTGGCGCGCCTTCGCAGATGGATCTGTTCGACTACAAGCCCATGTTGAATCAGCGCCACGGTGAGGAGCTGCCGCCGTCGGTCCGTGGCAACCAACGGCTGACCGGCATGTCCGGGAATCAGGCTTCGCTGCCACTGGCCGGTTCGCCTTTCGAGTTCAAACAACACGGACAGTCGGGCGCCTGGCTTTGCGATCAACTGCCGCATCTCTCCAAAATCGCGGATGATCTCTGCTTCGTGAAGTCGATGTACACCGAGGCGATCAATCACGGTCCCGGGGTGACGTTTATGCAGACGGGATCCCAGTTTCCCGGCCGGCCCAGCATTGGTGCCTGGCTGCACTACGGTCTGGGTGCGGCCAATGAAAATCTTCCCGCCTTCGTTGTACTCAAGACCACTGGCAAAGGTGGTCAACCGCTGGGGGCGCGCATGTGGGGGAATGGTTTTTTGCCCTCCCGTTTTCAGGGCGTTCGCTTTCGCTCAGGGAATGATCCGGTGCTGTATCTGAACAACCCGGCGGGGATCGATGCGGCGGGCCGGCGCAAGATGTTGGATGGGTTGAACGAGCTTCACCGGATCCAGCTGGCCGCGACCGGGGACTCCGAGATCGAGGCCCGGATCGCGCAGTACGAGATGTCGTATCGGATGCAGGCGTCGGTGCCGGAGGTGATGGATCTCGCGGGGGAAGCTCCCGAGGTGCTGCACGAATACGGGCCGGATATCGAGAAGCCCGGTTCGTTTGCCGCGAACTGTCTCCTGGCGAGACGCATGGCTGAACGCGGCGTGCGGTTCATCCAGCTCTATCATCCGGGCTGGGATCAGCACGGGGGGCTACCCGGCGGGATCAGGCGACAGACGAAGGAGGTCGATCAACCGGCGGCGGCATTGGTCAGCGATTTGAAACGGCGGGGTTTGTTGGAAGACACGTTGGTCATCTGGGGTGGGGAGTTCGGGCGTACGAGTTATTGCCAGGGGAAGCTGACGGCCAACAGTTTCGGGCGCGACCATCACCCGCGCTGCTTCAGTTACTGGATGGCGGGAGGGGGCGTAAAGCCGGGGATGAGTTACGGGAGCACGGATGACTTCTGCTACAACATCGCGGAGAACGGGGTTCACATCCACGATTTCCACGCCACCTTACAGCACCTGTTGGGCATTGATCACGAGCGTTTGACCTACCGTTTTCAGGGGCGCCGTTTCCGGCTGACGGATGTGCACGGCCACGTGGTGAAGGATATTGTGGCCTGAGGTCGGCTGGGGCCCGTCCGGCCGGGAAAAATCCGTCCGGTCAAAGGTGCTGGTTCACCAGTACTTCCACGCCTTCGCGCGCGGCTTCAACAATTGTGGTTCCGCCGTGGATCGCCACGAGCTCATTCGCCCATTCTTCCATCTTGTCGATCATGTCGTCGTCGTGATCCGGGTCGTGGTGGAACAGGAAAAGTTTTTTGACATTGGCAATCACCGCCAGCGCCACCACGTCATCGACGCAGCCATGTCCCCAGCCGATGTGTGACTTGTACTCATCGGCATCGTACTGGGCATCCATGATCACCACATCCGCGTCCTTGATGAATTCGATCAGATTTTCGTCCTGCTTCTGGGCGTATTCCAAGACTTCGAGCGATTGTGCATCGTCCTGGCTCGGTGCCATGCGCAGCCGGGAATGCGGTTCGTTGTCGGGCAGAAATACGATCGAGCCGTTACGGGTGTCCAGCCGGTAACCGACGCAGACTCCCGGGTGGTTTGCGAAGAAGGTCCGGATCTCGATCGGGCCGATGCTGAAGCTGGTTTCTGAACGTTCCTCGATGTTCAGGTTGCTCGGCATCTGCTGCATGGAAACCGGAAAGTAAGGACTCTCCATCTGACTGCTCAACGTGGCCTGCAGGCCTTGCCGTGCGCCTTCGTATCCCATCACGGTAATGTGATTCTTTGGATCGTATGCCGGAATGAAAAATGGAAATCCTTGGATGTGATCCCAATGCGTGTGTGAGATCAACACATGGCAGGCGATGGGTTGCCCGGAAAATTCATTGATCAATTGCCGTCCCAGTGCCCGGATCCCGGTGCCGGCGTCGAGTACGATCAGTTGGCCGTCCGCGCGCACTTCGATGCAGGTGGTGTTTCCCCCATACTTCATCGTGCTCGGACCGGGGGTGGGGATGGAGCCACGCACTCCCCAGAATCGCACCCGGGTTTCTTGCCCGATCATCTGACTGAAAACCCGCGTGTCCGACAGCCTGATGCCCGGCGCGGATGCCGATGGCTTGCGAAAGAAAGTGGTGCCGCTTTCCTGCGACAGGAGATGGAGCAACTCGGTCGGCTTGATCGGCTTGATCATGAAATCGTCCGCGCCCACGGCCAGTGAACCTTCGCGATCGGTCGGGTAATTACTGCTGGAGATGACGACAATACGAGGCGGCGGATCGAAACTCTCATCGCTACGGATTGCGCGACAAAACTGATAGCCGTTCATCCGGGGCATCAACAGGTCGCAGATGATGACGTCGGGGGTGTGCTTGCGGGCCAATTGCAGACCGACTTCACCACAATCCGCTTCATGGACCCCCCAACCCGCTTCCTGCAGCGAATGGACAAGAATTTTCAGAACGATTGGATCGTCGTCGATGACGAGTGCCGATTTCACAACGTAGGCCCGGTGGACGAGCTGGTTGTATTCGGGGGGCATAGAAAGGTCAACGAAATCAGTATTTATGAGTCAACAGGCGGTGGCTCCTTCGTTGGCAGCGATTCTGGAGGTAATTGATGTCCCCATCACGGCTCGATGAAGAAGTTCGAGGCAGGCGTCGTTGCAATGTGAATAAGTCCGGTTTGATTCGGGCCGCGCGGGTGTTGAAGATGTGCTCCCCTTCACATGAACGAGCACTACATACGATTGATTGCTGCGGAATTGAATCTGCAGGCCCACCAGGTTGCGGTTACCGCGAAACTCATTGCCGATGGAGCCACGGTGCCCTTCATCGCCCGGTATCGCAAAGAGGCGACCGGCAGCCTTGATGAGGTGGCGATTGCCGCCATCCGAGATCGACTGACCGAACTCGCGGCCTTGGATCAGCGGCGGCAGGCGATTCTCAAATCGTTGGCAGAGCGCTCCCTGCTGACTGATGCGCTTCGCACGGCCGTGATGGAAGCGCCGAGCATGGCGCGGCTCGAAGACATCTTTCAACCCTACCGGCCGAAACGTCGCACTCGCGCCACGATCGCCCGCGACGCCGGCCTGCAACCCTTGGCGGACTCCATATTGAATTCGCAGGACGCCGATCCGTTGGCGAATGCCGGCGGATTCGTGGATTCCGGGAAGGGGATCGAGGATACGGAGCAGGCGCTGGCCGGCGCCCGCGATATCATTGCCGAGCAGGTCAGCGATGATCCCGAAGCGCGCGGCTGCTTGCGTCGGCGCTATCAGGACACCGGTGAGGTTCGGACGAAGGTGATGTCGGGCAAGGAAGCCGAAGGGGCCAAGTTCAAGGATTACTTCGAGTGGAATGAGCCACTGACATCCATTCCCAGTCATCGTCTGCTCGCGATCCGCCGGGGTGAGGCCGAAGGTATTCTTATCATGCGGGTCGGCGTCGATGAGGAACTGGCCATTGCCGATCTGGAAGCGCAGTTTGTCGAAGGCCACGGGGGGGGAGCCGATCAGGTTCGACTGGCGGTGAAAGACGGTCACCGACGTTTGTTGAATCCGGCCATCGAAGTCGAAAGCCGCCTGAATTCCAAGAAACTCGCCGATATCGAGGCCATCCGTGTATTCGCCGACAACCTCAAGGAACTACTCATGGCTCCGGCGCTGGGGGAGAAAAGCGTGTTGGCGATTGATCCGGGATTTCGGACCGGTTGCAAAATTGTGTGTCTGGATGCCCAAGGCAAACTTCTGCACCATGGCGTGATTCATCCCACGCTTCCGGGACCGCGGGTTGCCGAAGCCGGCGAAATAGTCAAGGCGCTGTGCTCGAAGCTGAATCTCGAGGCGATCGCGATTGGGAACGGAACGGCGAGCCGGGAGACGGAATCATTTGTGCGCTCGTTGGGCCTGCCGAAAAGCATCATGGTGGTGATGGTGAACGAGAGCGGCGCCTCGGTGTACTCCGCCTCCGACATCGCGCGTGAAGAATTTCCCGATGAAGATCTGACTGTTCGTGGTTCCGTGTCGATTGGGCGACGCCTGATGGACCCGCTGGCCGAATTGGTGAAGCTCGATCCCAAGTCCATCGGCGTGGGGCAATACCAGCACGATGTGGATGCCGGGCTTTTGAAGAAGAGTCTGGATGACGTGGTGGTGAGCTGCGTGAACCGGGTCGGCGTGGAACTGAACACGGCGAGTCGCGCGCTGCTTTCCTATGTCTCAGGCTTGGGGTCGCAACTGGCCGGGAACATTGTCGACCATCGAAACGAGCACGGCGCTTTCAAGTCCCGCGCGGAACTCAAGAAGGTCGCGCGCCTGGGACCCAAGGCCTTCGAGCAGGCAGCGGGGTTTCTCCGGATTCGTAGCGGAAAGAATCCTCTGGATAGCAGTGCCGTTCACCCGGAGCGCTACGGTATCGTCAAACAGATGGCTGCGGATCTGGGGTGTACCGTTGCGGATCTGGTGCGTGATCCCACGCTGCGTCAGCGGATCGATATTTCCAAATACGTCACGGACGAAGTCGGCCTTCCCACCTTGAAAGACATTGTTGAGGAACTGGCCAAGCCGGGCCGTGATCCGCGCGCGCAGTTCGAAGTGTTTTCGTTTTTGGAAGGCGTGGAATCGATGGCTGATCTCCAGCCGGGGATGAAGCTTCCCGGGCTCGTGACCAATGTGACCGCGTTTGGTGCCTTCGTTGACATCGGGGTTCATCAGGATGGGCTCGTGCATATTTCGCAGTTGGCGGATCGCTTCGTGCAGGATCCGGCGGAGGTCGTGAAGGTGCAGCAGAAGGTTCAGGTGACGGTGACGGAAGTCGATCAGGCGCGGAAACGCATTGCGCTATCGATGCGCAGTGATCCTGAGTTTGAACACGATAAGCGTGGCGGGAGCGAACAAACTCCGCGCGGCGATCAGGGAAGCCGCGGCTCAGCCCGGCGGAACGAGCGACCTCGGGCGCAAAAGGCTTCACCGCCGGAACCGGTCAGCGTCACGAACGACTGGTTCAGTCAGGCAATGGAAAAGGCGGAAAAGAAGAAACGCCGGTAGCTGGCGCTACACGCCTGCGTTTGGGCGCGAAACATCCCTCAAAACACAGGTATATCCCGTTATCCTAACCGGAGAGACGAGTGGGGGATCGCGTACGAATACGGAGTTAATATGACGTAAAGAAAGTAATTTTCAATTTGGTGCGCAAGAAACGTTCGACTTTTTCCGGTTGGAAATATTACAATTTTCAATTTGCTGGTGCCAACAACCGAGCAGACTATGGACGATAAATCCAAGCCAATCGGCCCTGAGAGGCGGGAAGAGATCAGGTTATTGCTGGTCGATGACAGCCCTGATTTCGTGGTCGCTGCGTCAGATTACCTGAAAGACAACGGTCGCTTTGAGACCGTTGGTGTGGCCTTCAACGCCCACGACGCGATCGATTTGGCACGGCGGCTGGAGCCCGATCTGGTAGTGATGGATTACGTGCTCCCCGAGTTGAATGGTGCGGACGCCACGCGCCAGTTGAAGAAACTCGAAAATCCCCCGCGCGTTTTCATTCTCTCCATGCACGATGCTCCCGAGTATCAGGAGAGTGCTTTGGCAGCGGGTGCGGACGGTTTTCTCATCAAGACGGATCTGGTCACGAAATTCGAATCGCTGGTGGACTGCGTCTTCAACGAGCCGGATGATGAAGGCCGCAGCAAGCGTTCACTCCAATTTCGTCAACGCGCGAGAAAGCTCGCCAAGGGGGCGCGCATAGTGGTGGTTGATGATGATAAGGTCACTCAGACCATGGTCAGCCACATTCTGGGTGGAGCTGGCTACAAGGTCTTTCAGGCGGGCACCGGAAACGCGGGTTACGACTTGGTGAAAGAGGTGGATCCGCATCTGGTATTGCTCGATATCGGGTTGCCGGACATCTCCGGCCTCGATGTCTGCCGCAAGATCAAGAGTGATCCCGAGCGGGCGAGGACTCTGGTCATGCATCTTTCCGCCACCCACAGGAGTGACCATGATTTTCAGGTTGGCCTCGATGGCGGTGCGGACGCCTATTACACCTTTCCCATCCGGCATGACAAATTTTTGGAGCAGGTGGATTCGTTGATTAGGGTCGCGTTGCTGGAAGCCGCCCTTGAGCGGCTCGGCTGAGCGGTGTGTCTCCCCGGAGGGAGAACCCGAAGCGATGACAGCTCCCGACAGCCGCGCGCGACCGGCCAAACGATTCATGATGAGGTATCCACCGGCCCACCGAACGTGATTGCAGATTGGTATTGCGAGCCAGCAGCCCGTTGGAGTTCGCCCGGAGGATGAAAGTTCCACGCTGCCCAGCCTCTAAACTCCAATATAACGTCCGGGAGAGTTCAACCGGTCACCTCTGGTTTAATCCGGCTCACGCCGGGATTCTCCCCCCCCCCGTAGCAGCGGACGTGAGTCCGCTCAAACCCTGCTCCGAAGGTGCGTGCCTCTGCCTGATCACTCGGAAATCACGAATCGGCCTTTGGCATCTACCGGTAATTCCTTCCTGCCCCACTCCCGAAGCCCCGGCAAGAAACGCCGCTGTCGGCTGGCAGAATGGCGCATTCCCCAATGAATAGTGGTGTTGTGCCCGTTGGCATGGCCGCTGCTTTGCAACTACGGCCGGAAGGCATGTCATGATCGATTCCATTTTCCAACTTACCAACTACCAGTCCGCCAAGAAGATGATGGATGTCACCCACGTCCGGCAGTTGGCGCTCACGGCGAATCTGGCGAACGTCGAGACGCCGGGCTACAAGCGGATCGATCTGAATCCGAACTTCCATGCGCAACTCAAGCGCGCAATCGGCGATCGGGACCTCGCCCAAATCCAGTCATTCCAGCCGAAACTTCAGGTCGATCAGACCGCGCTGGCACGGAATCGCGACGGCAACACTGTGCAGCTCGAAACCGAGCTGGTGAATATGACGCAGAACTCCCTCGAACACTCGTTGGAGGCCCGGCTCGTGACCGGAACGATCAAATACCTCAAAACCGCCATCACCGGGCGCCCCGCCTGATCTAACCCATGAATCTTATCCCCGGACTTGAAAGCACCACCGCCGCCCTCGATGCCGAGCGCATTCGCATGCAGGTGGTCACCCAGAACATCGCCAACGCCCACACGACCAAGGGTGCCGATGGAAAACTCTACAAGCGGCAACAGGTCATCTTCAGCAACGTGATGGGGGAAAATCTCGCCTCCGGCCTGGAGGCGCCGATCCGCAAGGTGGTTGTCTCCAAGATCATCGATGACAAGGCGGGTCCGAAACTCATCTACAATCCCGGGCATCCCGATGCGGGTCCCGAAGGCATGGTCGCCATGCCGAACATCAATGTTCATTCTGAGATGGTGGACATGATGGCCGCCATGCGGGCCTTCGAGGCAAACCTGGCCGCCATTAAGACCTCCCGCGAAATGGCGGCGCAGACCCTTTCCATCGGCCGCTGAACCTGATTCCCGCAATGCTTCCCATTTCATCGATCGGCTCAGGTTACACCGCCCAGGTGAACTCGCTTCCACAGGCATTGGATGTGGGAAAGACCGCCGGGACTTCACCCTTCTCCGAAATTGAACTCCAGCGCATCAATTCCCTGAATGGAGTTGGTGCCACTGAAGGCGCGAGTTTTGAGAACATGCTCAAGGGCTTCGTGAATCAGGTGAACGACAAGCAGCAGGCATCGGTCAACGCCGTGAATGGGGTGCTGGCCGGCAACGGTGTGCCCCTGCATCAGGCGGTGATCGCGATGGAGGAGGCGGGCGTGGCATTTCAGATGATGGTCGAGGTACGCAACCGGTTGCTCGAAAGCTATCAGGAGATCATGCGCATGCAGGTCTGACCTGCGGCGCATTGAGGGATCAATTTTAGGGACAACAACGTGGAAAAACTTTTCGATCAATTACGACAGCAGCTCGGCGCGATCTGGGACGATCTCGGTACCAGTCAACGAGTAAGCATGCTCCTGTCAGCGACCTTCGTCGTCGGGGGGCTGATCGCGCTCGTGCTCTGGAGTGGCCGGGCCGACTATCGACTTCTCTATGGCGGCCTCGATGAAGATGCGACCGGCAAAGTCGTGGCGGAACTGAGCAGCGGGAACATTCCCTACCAGATGAGTCCGGACGGCCGGTCGATCCTCGTTCCGTCGGACAAGGTGCACGTCGCCCGCATGCAGCTCGCCACCAAGGGCCTGCCGGGAGATACCCATGTCGGTTGGGAAATCTTCGACAAACCCAACTTCGGGATCAGCGATTTTATTCAACGCGCCAACTACCTCCGGGCCGTGCAGGGCGAACTTGCCCGCACGATCGGACAGATGGATGAGGTGGAATCCGCACGGGTCATGATCGTCAAACCCGAGAACCGCCTCCTCTCCCGCCAGAACAAACCCGCCACCGCCTCGGTCTTTCTCAAAGTCCGGCAAACCCTCGGCGAAACCTCCATCAACGCCGTGCGTTTCATGGTGGCCAATGCGGTTGAGGGATTGACGGCAAACTATGTCTCCGTGGTGGACAACCGGGGGACGGTGCTCTCCGAGAACTCCGCCAATGATTCGCTGTCAGGGCTCAGCTCCGGCCAGCTGAAGGCGCGCCAGAACTTGGAGGGCTACTTTGCCCAAAAGGCCGAAGACATGTTGGAAGCGGTGCTCGGTTCCGGCAATGCGATCGTTCGCGTCTCGGCCAACATCAATTTCGAAACCGTAACCGAGACTGCTGAGACCTATGACCCCGAGGCCAAGGTGACGCGATCCACCACCACGAATGATGAACGCAACGACTCGACCACTTCCGATGTGGATGGCGGCAGCTCACCCGGTGCCGCCATCAACACCGGCGCAGTCACCAATTCGTCCGCGGGGAGCGGCGTTGTCCAAGCGGATTCCCGGAAGATCACGCAGGAGGAATTCGAAGTCAGCAAGACCATCAGCAACGTGGTGAAGAGCGCGGGCGGTATCAAAAGTCTATCCGCCGCAGTGTTTATCGCGGCCAAATTTCAAACCGCAACCAACGGCACCCGTGAAATTGTTCCGCGCCCCCAAGCGGATCTCGACAAGCTGCGCCGCATCGTGGAAAGCGCTCTCGGTCTCCCTGACGCATTGAGCGGCAACAGTTCCAATCGCGTGGTGGTCGAAGAGATGTTGTTCAGCCAGGAGCTGGATTCCCTGCTGGTCGAACAGATGAACTCCAACCAGCACACGGAACTCGTCCTTAAACTGGTCCAGGAATTTGGCTACCCCGCCCTCGGCCTGATCCTGCTGTTTCTCTACTGGCGCAAATTGCGGCAGACCGCCGACATTGAGATCCCCATCGGGTTGACCGTCGGCGAGATCGAAGATCCCGCCGACGCCAAAACCAAGGCTGAAGAAAAACAGGAGGAGGAACTTTCCACGGGAATCCTTTCCGTGGACGCCGTCAACCGACTCGTAAAAGAGAATCCCGACAATCTGACCCAGGCCCTGCGCACCTGGATGGCCGATGACAAGGTCGCCCGCAACTGAACCACACCATGCCTGAAGCCACTGCCGAGCTTTCCCGCACCCAGCGCCTCGCCGCGTTTCTCGTCATCATCGGCGAGGAGAGCGCATCCGAGATCATGCGCCACCTCGATTCGAAGGAACTCGAAATCGTCGCTGGCGAAATGGCCATTCTCCCCATGATGAGCCGCGCCCAGCAGGAGGAAATCATGAAGGAGTTTTCCGAACTGGCGCTGACGGCCAGCACCGCTGTGCGGGGCAGCATGGATTTCGCCCAATCCACGCTGGAGAAAAGCGTCGGTTTGTTTCGCGCCTCGGACATCATCGGCCGGATTGCTCCCAGTCGACTTCCGGAATCGCTGATGAAACAGCTCTTCGACATGGAAGCCCAACCCGTGGCCAATCTCCTCAAGAACGAGCAACCCCAGACGATTGCGTTGGTGGCGAGCTACCTCAGTCCCGACAAGACCGCCGAAATTCTCAGTTGCCTGCCGTCCAAACTTCGCGAGGACGTGATCGAGCGCATGGCCACGCTTTCCCCCACGCCGATCGAGGTGGTGGAGCGGGTGATCTGTCATCTGAACGACCGGCTCGGCGGTCCAAAAGCCGCCCGCGCGCCCAGCAAAACCGGTGGCGTCAAGGTCGCGGCCAATGTGCTCAACGCCCTCGACAAAGAGGTCAGCAAGAACGTCCTGCTCTCCATCGAGGAACGAAATCCGGAACTCGGTCAGACCATCCGCAACCAGATGTTCACCTTCGAGGACATCGGCACGCTGGACAACGATACGCTTCAGAAGATTCTCCGCGAGGTCGAACTGCGCGCCTTGGCCCTGGCCTTGAAATCTGCCAGCCAGGATCTTCGCGCCACTTTGCTGGGCTGCATTTCCAAACGTGCCGCCGAGACCGTTGAGGAAGAAATCAGCTTCATGAGTTCCGTCAAAATGCGTGAGATCGAGGAAGCCAAGAAGAGCATCGTCGAGGTGATCCGACGGCTTGAAAACGAAGGTGAACTGGATCTCGAAGAGGCGAGGGCAGGGGGATGATGGAAAGCTTCACCCAATCACTTCGCTTCTCGCGCCCGCTGCCTCATGTCACGTCGAGTTCGGCGGAGTTGGAATACCGCTTTACCCGGGACGAACTGACCGCGTTGGAAGAACAGCTTTTTCGGCGCGGCAAAGAACAGGGGGAAGAACGTATCGGTCAACAGGTTGTGAATCTTCGCCAGCAGGTTGGTGAACTTCAGGCCGGTCTGTTTGATTCCCTGCGTCGCGCTCACACCAAGATCGCGGCGGAGTGTGAGGAGGCGCTGATCGAACTCGCCCTTGGTGTCGCCGGTAAACTGGTCTCCGGAATGCCCGTCGATCAACCCACCGTGGAGGCCGCCATCAAGGAAGCCGTCGGTCAGTTTGACGAATGCGCGACCTACGAGATCCAGCTTCATCCGGCCGATCACAAACTGGTCAGCGAGCACGCCAAGGAAGCCGATTGGCCCTTTGCTGACAGTGAGAAATTTAAACTCTGCAAATCGGACGAGGTGACCCGTGGAGGCTGCGTCGTCCGCGCCGCGTTCGGATCCGTCGATAGTCGGCGCGAAACCAAACTCGTGCTCATGAAGGAGGCACTACTGTAATGACGCTGCTTGAACAGGCACCTGCTCCGACCGAACGCGAGGCCACTTCGCGTATTCGCGGATTGGCGGACAAGGTTCGTCACGGATCGTATTTTCGCAGCCAAGGCCGCGTCGCCCGGGTCACCGGCCTGGTGGTGGAATCGGACGGACCACTCTCTGCGATCGGCGATGTGTGTCGCATCGATTCCGAACGCACCGGATCTTCGACGCTGGCAGAAGTGGTCGGCTTTCGGGGGGAACGTCTGCTCCTCATGCCGCTCGGCCAGATCAGCGGTATTCATCCCGGCAGCAAAGTCACCGGCACCGGCGCACCGCTCCGCGTGCCCGTCGGCGACGCCTTGAAAGGTCGGGTGCTTACGGGGTTCGGCGAGCCGCTCGATGATCTCGGCCCCATCGTCTGCGATCACCCCGCGCCCATCCAGTTCGCTCCGCCGCATCCGATGAAACGGCAACGGATCCGGCACCCTTTCACCACCGGCATAAAAGCACTCGACACCTTTACGCCCTGTGGTCGCGGACAGCGATTGGGAATCTTCGCCGGCAGCGGCGTCGGAAAATCAACTTTGCTCGGCATGATCGCGAGTCAGGCCGAAGCCGACGTCAATGTGATCGCCCTCATCGGTGAACGTGGCCGCGAGGTGCGCGAGTTTCTGGAAAAGGATCTCAGCCCCGCCGGACGTAAAAAGACGGTCACCATCGTGGCCACCGCCAATGAACCCGCGCTGGCCAGACTCAACGCCGCCTTTGCAGCCCTGACGATCGCCGAGCATTTCCGCGACCAGGGGGCGAACGTCATGTTGATGATGGATTCGGTGACCCGCTTCGCGATGGCCCAGCGGGAGATCGGTCTTTCCATCGGCGAACCACCCGCCACCCGCGGCTATCCTCCCTCCGTTTTTTCCCTGCTGCCGCGCCTCCTCGAACGCGCGGGCAACAGTGCCGACGGCTGCATGACCGGACTCTTCACCGTGCTCGTTGAAGGAGATGACATGAACGATCCCATCGGCGACGCGGTTCGTTCCATCGTGGATGGTCACATCGTTCTTTCGCGCGAATTGGCGACCCAGAATCACTACCCCGCGATCGATGTGCTGAATAGCGTCAGCCGCCTGTCCCACGACTTGTGGACTCCCGGTCAGACAGATTCCATCGCGCGTGCCCGAGATATGATGGCGCTGTATCGTAAGAATGAGGATCTGATCAATATCGGTGGCTACAGCGCCGGCGCGAATCCGGAGTTGGACCAGGCGATCGCGTTGCATCCCCGCATGCGTGATTTTCTTCGCCAGTCCATTGGTGAAGGCCGGTTACCAGAAGAGACCTGGGGGTTGCTTGATACGGCATTGGGAGTGCCAACGGCAGAAGCGGTTAAAGCACCCGCGCCGACCACCGATAACATACTTGGAACGAACGATATTGTAGCGCCATGAAACCCTTTAACTTCAATCTGAATGTCCTGTTGCAGGTCCGCGAAAAGAGGGAACAAACTGCGTTGCAGAAATACGCCCGCCTGCTCAGTGATTATTCGCAGAAAAGCGGCGAACTGAGCGGCTTAGAAGCGGAACTGGAAGCCTGCGAACGGAAATTTTCGGACCTTTCCCAAAGTTCGGCCCCGGCCGTGCAATACACCCATTTCGCCATGTACCACGGCTCGCTCGAGACCCAGTACGCGACCGCCAAGCACGAGCTCGCCGAGGCCCAGGAACGCCTGCGGGTCTCGTGGGAGGAATATTTGGGTGCGCATCGCGACCGCGAAATCATCTCGAGCTTCCGCGACAAACAGCACTCCACCCATCTCACGCTGGAACAGAAGCTGGAGCAAAGCGAAATGGATGAACTGGGCTTGCGCTCGTTCAGCAGTGAATACCTTTCGCCGGAGAAACATCCTGAAATCTGGAACTGAATCCCCCGACCCATGACCGCCCGCCCGGTATCAATCAATCACCCCAGACCTTTCCCACCGGAAAGTCCTCGGCCGTCCCGGATCGCGCTCCAAGCCCGCCAAAACCGATTTAAGGAACACCCCGCACTCACCAGAATTCGCAGGAACGGACTCCTCGTGAACCGACCGCAGTCTCTCGCCCACCGGCCCTCGGGTCGCGGTGCCCGGGATGGTCCCCCTCACCTGGCACGACGCCCGGCCCGCTGAATTCCCATGCCCAAACTCAACAGCCTCACGCTGGCCCTACTTGGCTCCCTCAGTTACCTCGGCACCACCGTCGCCCTGCTTCAGCCCGGTGCCATCTTTCCGCCGCCGCCAGTGGTGGAAGAAGCGGAGACCCACATCATCGGTGAAAACCATGACGCCTCGTGGAACTACGAGAATCCGGAAATTGACCGCCTCATTGTCGATCTTTCGATCCAGCGTAAGGCGCTGGAAAAACGGCAGGGCGAACTGGACGCCTGGGCCGGCCGCCTCAAGAACGAGCGTCACGAGATGGAACGGGTGACCGATCTCGTGAAACAACTCCAGGCCGACTTCGACAAGACTGTTCTCTACGTGGGGAAGAACGAGGAAGCCAATCTTAAGAAGATGGCCAAGGTCTACACGGCCATGACGCCGAAATCGGCGATGACAATTCTGACGCAGTTTGATGATGACCAACTCGTCCGGTTCATTTCCTTCATGAAGGAAACCGAAACGGCACCGCTCTTGGAGGCGTTGATGAAAGAAGGACCTGAAGGCATTCACAGGGCAGCGATGCTCGCCGAACGTCTGCGATTGACCATGCAGGACGCGCCAACCGGGGCGAATCAGTGATCCCGCTATCGGCGAGCGCCGGAACGAAATCCGTTTCTCCTGCCGGCGTTTTGCCGGTCCTGCCGCCGGAGACTGAGTCGGCGGATGACACGTCCTTCAGCGCGTTGCTCGACAAGCCCTCGGAATCGCCACCGGCGGAGAACGAGCACCCGGAAATTCCCAATCCGCTCTGGTTGGTCCTTCCGCCCCCAGATCAGACAGCGAGTCATCGCTTCGTAGATGCGCGGCCCCCGCCCCCCGATCGATCGGAAACCCAAGACAGCACCGCATCGGATTCAGATCCTGGCGTTCAACTGGACCGTGAGGATCAGGTTTCAGACCGGGCTGATCTCCCCCGCGCCAGCGCGGAACCGAAAATGGAAACACCCGCAGCGGTGGTGCCAACCCCACCCTTACTCCAGCTCACGGGCAGGCAGTCACCATTACCAGCGGCTCCAGTACCCCTCACTTCGATCCCCCATTTGCCGATGCCTGCCGCCAATTCAGAGCGGCAGGAATTGCCGGTACCCGGCGGCAAAGCAGACCCCACCAGCGAACCAATCGAGCCCGTAACGCAAAAACAGCCAAAAAATCACCCATTAATCGGCTCCATAGGTCCGCTAGGCGATTCGGAAAACGCTGGCATGCCGCATGCTCAAGCAGTTGTTCCGATGCTTACACAAACTCCAATCGAATCTCAGATCGCGCCGCCCACACCGGTGGTTGTCGATGCGATTTCGGAGCTTGCTGAACTTCGCTTCAACCCGATGTTCGAGCGTCCGGCGGCGAATGTCATCCTGGAGGATGGATTCGCTGAAGGCGATTTTCTGCACTCGGGCTTTGATGGGTTTCATGAGTCCTCCAGCGAGGAACGAATCGAAGCCCTATCGCCAAGTCCGGCGCGTGTTCGACTTGCCGTCCGCGAGACCATTTTGAATCACGGACTACAGCTTCGTGATCTCGGCCGCAGCCATCTCGATATCACCTTTCGTCCGGACAAAAATTCCCGCATCAGTCTGCATCTGCAATTCATCAACGGTGAGATCGTCGTGGAAGCAAGTTTGGAACAGGGCAATCCGGAACTGGCTGCGGATTGGATCCGCCTGCAGCGCAGCCTCGCCAAAGACGGCGTTGAACTGCGCGATCTGCAGACGAGTCCGGACCATGGCCGGAACGCCAACGCGAATTCCCATACCGATCGCGACCCCCGCGAGAGCTCAGCTACTGACTCTGATTCCCGATCTGACGACCAGGTCAGCGGCAATGGCAGCCCTGAGGAGGATGCACTGAACGTGGGCGCTCCCACCGAGGTGCCCTTTCCCGGCGTCGTGGTCGCGAGCGACAACGGGAGCACCTGGCAGGCCTGGAGCTAACCCCCCCCTCTTTATATGACACTCGATTCCATCATCCCCTCCGCAGGCGCTTCGGCGCCGGCCGCAACAAATGCCCGGGTTCCTAAACAGGTTCTCGATCAGGACGATTTTCTGAAGCTGCTCGTCGCGCAGTTCACGGCCCAGGATCCAACCAATCCGCAGGGTGATCTTTCCTCCATTGCCCAGATGGCACAGTTCACCTCGCTGGAACAGACCAAGGCGATGCAGGCCGACATAGCGGCGCTGCACAGCAGTCAGCGAATCGTCACGGCCAACTCGCTGATTGGCCGCGAGGTCACTCTTCTCAACCCCGCCGGGTTGCCCGTTTCAGGCACGGTAAGCGGTGCCCTGATGTCTGGCGGTTCACCTCATATCATCGTAAATGAAACTCCCTACGCCGTGGAGGACATTCTCTCGTTCGCGCCGGTAAACGAAAAAAACTGACCCTTACCCATTATGTTACGCTCCTTCAATTCAGGTGTGAACGGCATGAAAGCCTTTCAATCGCGCATGGACGTCATTGGCAACAACATTGCCAATTCCAATACCACCGGCTTCAAGTCTGACCGAACCTCCTTTGGTGATGCCTTTAGCCAGACCTTACGTGAAGCCAGTCCGGGAGACGGCATTCGCAGTGGAAATACTTCTCTCCAGGTCGGGTCTGGTGTCTCATTGACGGCGATTTCCACCCGCCATATTCAGGGCGCTCTGTCTCAAACCGGCGTGACTACCGATCTCGCGATTTCCGGTGAGGGATTCTTCACGGTTCGCGATTCGGCGAGTGGTCGGGAATTCGCCACCCGCGCCGGTGACTTCCGGGTGGACACGAGCGGATATCTCGTCACGACCAGCGGATTGCGCGTTCAAGGATTCAGCGATGCGGCGAAAACGACGCGGGGTGATATTCAGGTCAACGCCACCGGCGCGCCCGCCGGAACGGATCCCACCGCCGGAGTGGCTGCCTTCAGCTTTGACAATGCGGGCGCTCTCCATGTCCGCCTGAATGACAGCACCGGTACTGAGTTCGTCCGCGCCCAGGTTCTGCTTCAAAGCTTCATCGATCCACAGCAACTCAAGAAGGAAGGTGTGAATCTGTATTCCAATATTGCCGGGGCGGGCCCGCTGGGGGGCGCGACTCCCACCAGTGCAGCGGCGGGCAGCGCAGGTCTGGGCAGCATCGAAGCAGGTGCCCTTGAACTTTCAAACGTCGATCTCGCCGAGGAATTCACGGGGCTGATTACCGGCCAACGCGGCTTTCAGGCCAGCGCCCGGCTGATCACGACGAGCGACGAAATGCTCCAGGAAGTTATCAACCTCAAACGATAAGCAGTAATGGCTGACAAAAAGGAAAAAGCCGCCGAAGCGGCGGAGGCACCGCAAGGCGGAGGGATCAAGGCGATGCTGCCCCTCCTCATCGCGATCGTGGCCATGCCGGCTATGGCTTACGTGACGACCATGTTCGTGCTGCTGCCAAAACTACAGGCGGCTGTCGGTTCGCAGGGGGCCCCCGGTGCCCAAGCCGAAGGCGGTGGTGCTGAAGGCGGTGGTGCTGGTGCCGAAGGCGGTGGTGCCGAAGGCGGTGGTGCCGAAGGCGGTGGTGCCGAAGGCGATGGTGCTGGTGGCGGTGGTGCTGGTGGCGGTGGGAGTATCTTTGAACTTGGCAAAGTGCTGGTGAATGTCGGTGGCAGCGCTGGTACACGTTACCTGGTCGGCAACTACACACTCGTCAGCAAGGGCACGGATCTCAAATCCAAACTCGTTGATCGCAAGCCCCAGTTGCTGGACATCGCGGCCAGCGTGATGGCCAGTAAGTCACTGCTTGATCTGGAACAGCCCGGTGCGCGCAATCTGATTCGCAGTGAACTGATTTCCGCGTTCAACAACGCCCTCGGCGATTCGATGATCAAGAATATCTATTTCACCGAGTTCGCAATCCAATAGAACCACCTGAGTAACCTACCTGAGCCGATGGAAACCGAGGAGACAGTTACCGAAAGTGCGAGCGCGCTCTCGCAGTTGGAGGTTGAGCGACTGCTCAACGAAGTCCAGGAGGGCGGGGAGGGTGAAAACGGGGATTCTGGCAGTCCCCATGGTTTCCCGCGACGCTCCGTCAGCAAGCACGATTTTCGCGGACCGGCGTTTCTCTCCAAGAACGAACTCCGTTCCCTCCGGATCCATCACGAAGACTTCATCCGCGCCCTCTCGACGCGGCTTTCGATCTACCTCCGTATGGACATGGATCTGCAGATCTCCAAGTTGCAGACCGTCACCTACCGCGAATTCGTCGACTCCCTTCCCTACGTCTCGCACCTCACGCTCTACAAATGCGAGCCGCTCGAAGGCATATGCATTTTGGATATCGCCCCCCGACTCGGGTTGGCGATCGTGGACCGGCTGATGGGTGGTCCCGGCCGCTCCGCCGAGGATGATCGCGACATGAGCGATATCGAACTCGCGCTGCTCGACCAGGCGGTGAACGTCCTGCTCTCGGAATGGTGTAACCACTGGGATGAACTTCGTGAACATCGGCCGACGATCATCGGTCATGAACAGCACGGTCGCTTCCTTCACACTGCTTCGCCGAAATCAGTCATTCTGATGCTCGCGATGGAGGCGCGTTTTGGCGATTGCGTGGAGCAGATCCAGTTCGCCTTTCCCTACGATGAACTCGAGCCGATGGTCCGCCGGCTGCGAGCCGAAATGGACGGCACGCAGAAGAAGGAAACCGGCAAGGACGAACTTCAGTCCCGCTGGAAGAGTCAGCTCGACTCGATTCCGGTAAAGGTGGTCGCTGATTTTCCGGGGGTCGAAATCACGGCCCGTGAACTGACCCAACTTACGGTCGGTGAAGTGTTGCCACTCGACGCCGCGTGTCCGCGGCAGATCCGGGTTTCGCTCGCCGGCAAACCGAAGTACCTCGGGCAACTGGGTGCCAAGGGAGATTCCCGCGCCATCATGTTGACCCGTCCCTACGATTCCTGAACCACGCCCCAACATGGAAGAAACAACTCTCACTGAACCAGCGACAGCGGCAATCGATTCCAGAGCCGACTCGTTGCCCAATCTGGACAACCTCCTCGACGTGCCCATCAAGATCGCCGTCGAACTGGGCTCGTGCCTCATGGACATGCGCGATGTGCTGCAATTGAACGTCGGCGCGGTCGTGGAGCTCGACCGCGCCGCGGATTCACCGGTCGATCTCTATGTGAACGGCAAACTCTTCGCCCGGGGTGAAGTCGTCGTCGTCGAATCCCAATACGGCATCAAGATTCTGGAGTTTGCCGGAGGATCAAAATGAACTTTTCACAGGCAGGACGCCGACTTTCTTTCTCTGCCGGGGCAATGGTGGGGGTGGTGCTGTTGTGTGTGACCACGCCCGCCGTTGCCGCCACCAACACCCTGCTTCAACCGACCGCCCCGGAACTTCCGGATGTCGGAGAATCCCTGCTCCGCGTTTTCGGTGCGCTGGTTTTTGTGCTCGCCCTGTTCCTGGGCGGGGTGTGGTTTTTTCGTCATCTGCAGAGCGTCAATATGGTCGGTGGCCGCGCCCGCAAACTTAACATCCTCGAAGTGCGTCCCTTGGGCGGTCGCCA
>JBLFYM010000091.1:0-23946 GCA_047608975.1 Limisphaerales bacterium
GCACAACGCGTGAACTCCGACGACTCGCGCCACTACTGCTTGGCGAGCTGCTTTTCCAGCGCCATTACGAAGTCCTGCAGCTCAGGTTCCGGACCGTCTCCCAGATTGAAGTGCGAGCCGTCCTGGGACCATCCGCCCAAGACTGTGCGCTTGGCACCTTGCACGTCCGCCCCGAGTTCCAAGGTATAAAACCTCAGTTCGGCATGATCCGATTTCTCGCCGTCTTTGGCCATAAGGATGGCCGCGGTGAAATACACTTCAGTGGTGGCTCGCGGGGTTGGAAACTCGACGATCAAAGTTGGAAAGTGAGCCACTCGCAACGGATGGACCTTCAAATCCTGGGCGGTGAAGTCCGCCTTCTCTCCTCCGATCTGCTCTTGAACTGATCCCAGGAGGTCACCGAGAAAATCGGAGGCTTCATCGGAAACCATTACTCCGAAAAACAACGAAGGGCGATCAAAGCACACAGTTCGCAACGCGACGTGCGCCATCACGTAGTGGGGTTGTCGTGGAGCGATTTCGCCTTCCTCCCGGAGCATCGAATCGAGTTCGTCCTCAACCGGTGCTCCCGGCTTCGCACTTGTTCTTCTGAACCAGCCAAACATATGTCCTCCTTCTTTATTTTATGTCCCCACCTATTTCCAAAGCGGATTTGGCGAATAAAGTGGGCGGGCCCAGGGGCTGGATTTGCCCTTCGCCAGACCGGCGTCGGCCGGTCGCTGTGCCTTCGCCAGATAATCCAGTATCAGTTTTCGAATCGGGGTGGCAATCGGCCACATCCCGTTTTCCGACTGCATGGTCGAAATCGTTTCGTCCCACTGAGTGCGGCTCAGGTGATTCGCCGCGATGATGGCGGTCGAATGGCACGGAATGCAGTTGGCCTGCACCAAAGCCTTGCCGGGGAGATCCTGCAGCCGTCCGATCGCCGACCCGTTGTCAGCAGCGAGGATATCCCCCCCTGAGAAGGTTATGGCCAGTATCAATATTGCAGCGAAGGTTTTCATTCAGACCACTTTGACCGCAATCCGTTGCATCGCGTTGTTCAGGTATCCTTTCGGATTCCAACCCGGAACCAACATCGGTTGCATCTGCCCCCGATTGTCGGTCGCGCGGGCCCATACTTCGTAGTAGCCCTGCTTGGGGAATTTCACCGCCGCATTCCAGCGTTGCCAGGCGTAAGCGTTGCGCGGTGCTTTGAGTTCCGCGGAAATCCAGGTGGCCCCGAAGTCGATGCTTACATGCATCGCCTTCACCTCTCCCCAGCCGCTCCACGCGTGGCCGCGCAATTGCAAGGTCGCTGCAAGCGGGTTGGTGATTCCGGTGCCCGGCCGGGTGATGATCGATTTGACCGGCATCTCATGGATGATCTCCATGTCCTCATCCGGAACGACAGTCCCGGGGGCAACCGGATGGCGCGGTACCCGATAGGCCGTCCCGGTCATCTTGGTTCCGTCATGAACCTGATCACGGACCCAGATCCGTTTCAGCCATTTCCCGCCGGTCGAAGCCGGCCAACCGGGGCAGATCAGTCGCAGAGGAAAACCATGATACGCCGGCAAAGGCTCACCATTCATCTGCCAAGCCAGAATTGTGTGCTCGTCCAGTGCCTTGGCGATGGGAACGCCACGGGAGATCGGCTCTTTGTCAGGATCCCGACTCAGGTGCAGATCTTCGCCATAGTATCCAATGTAAACCGCTGAATCCTTTACGCCGGCGGCGTCCAACACATCCCGCAGGCGCACGCCTTCATACTCGGCGCAACCGACGGCGCCCAAGGTCCACTGGTTCCCTTTTGCCGGCGGGTTGTATCCGGCGCGGCCATTGCCTCCACATTCGATCAGCAACGCTTTCTTCACCTTCTTGAAGCAAGACTTCAGCTCGCTCATCGAGAATTTCAGTTCTCGTCGAACTTCGCCGTCGATCTGGAGCGACCATCCGCGCAAATCCTGCTTCCACGCACGGTCGGGAACAATTCCGTTGTTACGAACGAAGTGCCGTTCGTTGGGCGTAATGTCGTCATCCAGCAAGGTCACCGGCGTTTCGGCATTCACCGGACGATCGTTCATCACGCGGACACCGCGTTTGCCTTTGATTCCGCCGACCTCCTGGGCCAGCGCCTCGGGCATTATTCCGGGGGCAAGCTGATCGATAAAGGGGACGGGGGCGCCCAGAGCCGCAACCAGTGCGATCTTGGCGTTGGCAGAGAGAAATTGACGGCGGCCGAATCTGGGTGATTCGTCGGGTATCTGCTCGGTATGATCGTTCATCGCTGCAACTTGAAAACCTCGATTTCGCTGGTGGACTTGATTGCGGAGATTAGCTCTGGCGCTCGACTCGTGCAAGCAGCCGAATAGCAAAATTGTCTGCCGACAGTGATGATGCTGGAAGGAAGCCCTCCTCTCTAATTCAGATATTTTTACCAGCTCAGGACACGGAGCCGATTTGCACCCAGCAAAACTCAGAAACGTTTTTGCGCGCTGACGGAATCAGACTACGGTAGTGCCGGAATGAGCATCGCAACCAAAACCGGAGACGACGGCAGCACGGGATTGATGTACAATCGTCGACTCCCAAAACACCATCTCCGGGTGGAGACCTACGGAACGGTGGATGAACTCAATTCGGCACTCGGCTTGGCCCGTGCCCATTCCGATGACCCGTTCGTCACCGAGAACATTCGGAAGATCCAACTTGAACTGGTCATTCTCATGGGTGAACTCGCGACCCATCCGGATGACCTGTTGCGTTTTCGCCAAGGCGGATTCAAGGAGGTGTCACCCTATATGACTGCCAAACTCGATGTAATGGTGGCAGAGATTGAATCCCAGCAGATCACCTACAAAGGCTGGGCGACTCCTGGCGACAATCTCAGTTCCGCCGCTCTGGATGTGGCTCGAACGGTGTGTCGCCGCGCGGAGAGACGGATTTCGGAACTGGGCGAAACGCACGGACTTGAAAACGGCGAAAGTCTCGTTTATCTGAACCGGCTCGCCGATCTCCTGTGGCTCTTTGCCCGTTGGGTGGAAACCAAATCGGTTTAGTTGATCCGTTTTCTTTACCGCTTCAAAGAATCCAAACCGCAGTGTCGCATCAGGAATTCTGAGCCACCCAACGGTGTCTGCTTCTTCGCGCAGAGATCTCCCGAGCCGTAGGCGCGGAAGCGGACATCGATTCCGAACTTCAGGACTTCTTCGCCGTCTCACGGGGATCGGGATGACGAACGACGGTATTCTCCGGCGGAGCGGTGAGTTTACCCGTTGGTGAGGCGGTGCTTAAGCGAGCGAACGCCAGACCGCAAGCAGTCGATCTGGCGGAGAGGATCGACGAGCAGGTAACACCAGAGCCGGAAATCCATTGCCCCAAACAGAAGGCAGCCTTGCTCGCGACGAACGCGGAGGAATTCGCGCACCTGTCCGGCGATCCCCACGTCGGTGATTGATCCCCGGCGTCGATGATAGATGGTCAAAACATCGTCGATCTGTCCGCATGGAAATATCTGCAATGCGCGCACCATCCATTCAAAATCCATCGCATAGCGGTAGGTCCCATCCAGCCCTCCAACCTCCCGATAGACCTCGCGATGCACGAAGGTGGATGCCTGAATAATGTCGGTTCGTTCATTCAACAAAGCCGAGGCAGTGTAGGCCCGCGGCGCAGTAATCTCCTGAAATTCCCCGACGTAGTTCCTGACTTCCTGACTTCCGGTGATGATTCGATCTTGGGTATTCACGTTGGCCGCGAATTTCTGCAGTGCATCGGGTGCCAGTTCATCGTCGGCGTTCAACCAGATCACCCATTCTCCGGTGGCTCGTTCGATGCCCTTGTTGACTGCGTGCGAAAGGCCGCGATCGCGTTCCGAGACGAACAGTGTGTCCTCCTGCGCGGAAAGATATTCCACCGATCCGTCGGTGGAGCCTCCGTCAATCACCCAGTGTTCGACTTGGGCGTTGCATATTCCCTGCGCGCGAATTGAAGCGATGTTGCGCGGAAGAAACTCCAGCGAATTCATCGCCGGTGAAATAATGCTGAAGAGCGGGCGTTTCATTCGCTCAGAAACGCCGGGCCACGGGGATCCGTCGTCCGACTCCGAACGCCTTTTCCGTCACCTTCAGACCGGGAGCAGCCTGGCGACGCTTATATTCGTTGATCTCGATCAGGCGCACGACCTTGCGCACTTCCTCCTCGTTGAAACCCGCGGCGATGATTTGCTCGGCCGATTCACAGTCGACCACAAAGCGATCTAGAATTGCATCGAGCACTTCGTATTCTGGCAGCGAATCCTGATCCTTCTGATCCGGTCGAAGTTCTGCGGAAGGCGGTTTCTCGATCGTGTTCCAAGGAATAATTTCACGCTCGCGATTGATCCGGCGGGAGATTCGATAAACCATGGTCTTGGGCACGTCACTGATCACCGCAAGTCCGCCGCACATGTCGCCGTAAAGGGTGCAGTAGCCGACGGCCAATTCGCTCTTGTTACCGGTGGTCAAAAGCAGAGAACCAAACTTGTTGGACATGGCCATCAGGGTCACACCGCGCAGGCGTGCCTGGATATTTTCCTCCGTCACATCTTCATCCTGCCCGGTGAACACCTCGTCCAATTGGCCTTTCATCGCAGCGAACGACGGTTCAATCGGAATCACGTCGTAGCGGATACCCAGATTATCCGCGAGCTGCTTCGCGTCATCCTTGCTGCCTTGGGATGAATACTGGGAAGGCATGGCAACACCGCGCACGTTCTCGGCTCCCAAGGCATCGGCGGCAATGACCGCCGTGATTGCGGAATCGACTCCACCGCTCAAACCGAGCACGACGGATTTGAATCCGCACTTGCCCAGATAGTCACGCACACCCAGAACGAGGGCCTGATACACCAATTCATCATCGGTAATTGAAACTGGCGCAGTCGCGGTGGAATCCAGATCCACGATCAACAGGTCTTCGCTGAACGAGGTTCCCCGGCCGATCACGTCGCCCTGCGCATTGAAGCCCAGACTGGTGCCGTCAAAGACGAGTTCATCGTTGCCGCCGACGAGATTGCAATAGACCAGCGGCGTGCCGGAATTGCGGGCGTAGGTGCCCAGCATGCTTTCGCGGAGCCCATGTTTCCCCACCTGCCACGGAGAAGCCGAGACGTTTATCATCAGGTCCATCCCCTGCTCTTCCAAAGTTTGTCCCGGATCATTTGGATAGCGCTGCTGATCCCGCCAGAACTCCTCGTCGTTCCACAGATCCTCACAGATCGTCAGTCCCAGTTTAAGATCCCCAAACTGAACCGCCGCGTTTGATTCAGCTGGTTGGAAATAGCGGTCCTCATCGAACACATCATAGGTCGGCAGCAGACTCTTGTGTCGACGCGCCTTTATTTCACCCTGATGCAGCAGTGCCACAGAATTTGTGAGCGGACGCCCGGGCCCGGGCTCGGCCCGATCCACGTAGCCGATCACCATTCCGACGTCGCCCACATCGAGGCTGAGCCGGGTGAGGAGTTCGAGGTTCGCATCGACGAAGTGAGGTTTGCTCAGGAGATCACGCGGCGGGTAACCACAGGTGGCAAGTTCAGGGAAGACAACCAGCTCTGCACCGGCGGAAACGGCAGCTTGGTAGGCAGCCCTAATCTTCGCCTCGTTTCCGGAGAAATCGCCGATCGTTGTGTTTATTTGCGCAAGCCCGATCTTCATCGTTCGAATGCTGCGGAGCGTCTCGGAATTCGCGCAGGTTTTCAATGTCTGTTCCGTCAGGGCAACAATTACGGATCGCACATCGATTCATACTGGGAGCAGAGACTGCGATTACATAGAGTCCCGCCCGAGATGGAAACGTTCTTGAAAGCGCTTGCGGGGACACTCGTCGGTCTGGTGATTGTGATCCTGATAGGCTGGTGGTGGATCAGACGAAAGATCGCCTCTATTACCGATGGAATGGCGGCGATGAAGAATTTGGAGGGGGTTGTTCCACCCTTCCGGATTACGCTTAACCAAGAGAACGTGGAGTGGACCGATGAACCGTCGGTGAACGCCCTTTCGGCTGAACTCGATTACATCGGCTACGTGAAAATCGGAGACTATCAGTGCCCGGAAATGTTTCTCGCGATGCGGGCGTTTCAGAATCCTGAGCGGCGGACCTATGCCGTGATCTACAACAATGAAGCCAGCGGCGTCTGTGTCGATCTGCTTGCTGATACGGTTGATGGCCGGCATCTGTGTGTCAGCAGCCATCCAATGTCTGGCCTGATGATGGCACCCGAGTGGATCGAATCGGCAAAAGTTGCACGTGATCTTACCGTGGATGCGGAAGCGGTGGTCAAGCTGCCGGGAGAGCTGGATCGCCTGATCGCGGGCCGGTCGCTCAAGGACGTTTCGACCGAGCGCTTTGCGGCTCACTTCATTGACACTCATCATCGTGAAATGGACTGGAATATCCTCCGGGGCGGAGTCACCGAAACGGAGGTGAGACGCTTCACGGCAGCCGATCCTACCAATGCAAAAGAACCAGATCAGGAGTCGATCCAAACGATTCTTGATATCTGGAGCCAAAAGATCTCCGACCATGTCGATGGCGTGGTTCGTGATGAGTTTCTGAGACAGAATCGCATGACGGCAGCCGAATGGGACAAGAAGCAGAATCGTGTCTTCTTCTTGCACGACCGGAAAGAAAGGAACGAATTGATCAACAGCGTATGCGACCGGGTTCTCAGCGAGGTTGATGAGGAAGACGAGGAGTTCGAGAAGGCTGAGGCGGCAACCCGTGAACGGATCGAATTTGATTTTACTTCAGCGAACACAATCCGCGAAGGCTATGCGGACGCCCTGCTCTCAGTGCCATCCAAATTCCGCCCGGAGAAGATCGGTTCTGTGGACGGTCAATACCCGGCTGACGTCTATCTCTATCCCGAAGGCGAGTTCGAGGATTGACCGGGGCGAATCGTCCGGCGGGTCTTACTCCAGGCTCTTGACGTAGGCGGTGACAGCGGCAGCACCCTGAGGATGGCGGGCGAAGCGCCAGCGATATTCCGTGCGGTGCAATTCGAAACGCTGAACCTTTCGCTCGGCGTCGAGGGCGTAGATTTCACACCAGTCCAGCTTGTTTCCGTAACCCACCAGAAATGGGCGCATCTGAATGCGCAAGAGACGCCAGTTACAACGGTGGTCAAACCCTTCGCGTCGGGAAACCAGATCCGTAATCACTTCGCTGAACATCCGGGGAAACTCGGTCAGGCGCATAGCAGAAATCTCCTCGGCGTAGACCTGTGCCAAATGCGGGCAGCAACGTCGGGCGTCGGCATCCTTGAACTGTCGCCGGTTGCCATACCACGCCGCGCAGGAGCAGGACATCGCCGTGAGATCGACGTCGAAGAGGTTCCTGCTCGACACATCGGTGACCTGCGTCTTGGCCCTTGCCTCGGGGAGTTTCAGATCCTCGATCCACATCGTATCGACCCGCACTTCCCGACCCAAATCCAACTGGGGCATCATGAACAGCGAGTACTCGCGTTCAGTTTTTACCAATGCTTCCTTCGTCGCGTTGATTTGCACGTCGCCGATCCCACCCCCCGCAGTGAACATATCCTTCAAAAAATCAAACAGTGGTTTCCCCGGCCACGAATGCCGGGCCACGCGGTTCTCGTTCAAAAAGTCGGCGAGTTGCATCACGCCCTCTTCACCGAGATCGATGTCGATCAACCTGCGCACGAATTCAATCGTCTCAGTGTCTGCTATTGCTCCCGCAGTGGGTGTCCAGAGATCAGGCACGGATGGCAGTGCTGAACCAATCAACGTGTTCATTAATGGGAGTCTAGATTAGTATTCGAGCGCCGAATATACCACATTGGGGGTATATCACGGTGGTGAACCACGTGGATAGTCGATCCCTGCTACGCGCTCGTCGAGGCGCTCGGTTCGGTACCTTCCTACGTCGGCTCAGTCGAGCGAACGATAGTAGAACGGCCCGAATTCGAATTTTACATTCCCGGCCAGGGGCTTCGTTCGGACCTCTATCACAATCGCTCCTGACTGGGTCAAATGCTGTGTGATCAGTTCCTTTGCTGAGCTTGAGCGGAGCTGCTCTGCCGCCGCCACCCGTCCATTGGCCGGCGTCGAAAGGAGTTACTTCCGTCGGCACCGGCTTGAGCATGCGCTAGGGATGGACCATCCCCTGAAAGAACATCGACGCCGGTCTGTTCGGATCGAAGACCATCGCGGCCAGCGGCAGGTCGGCCATATCGAAGGTCACCGGTTTCAGATCGATCGCGCGATAGTAGATCCGGGGTGCTGGAGCTGCGATCGTGGCGGATCGCCAGGCAAATCCGAAATCGAAACCCGTTGCCTCCAAGCGCTTGAGAAACAGCAATGAATGCGCCTCGCGGCCGGCCCGCGGCGGCTGTTTCAAGGACGCGAATGCACCACGACTGCTGCGCAACCAGGTATCGTTCCCGGTGCCTAGCTCCCCCTGGGTGAACGCCTTGGCGCTACCCGTCCCGACTTTGCCTGACTCCTTGTGGAGCAGGATTTCACTCGCGCCGGCGAAAATATCGTCGGGGCTCAGCATCTGAAATGGCTTAGCCGACGCCGGGAACGCTTCCTCCACCGGTTTACCCGATTGTACAACCGGCGGTGCGGTTTCTGGCTCAGTGCTCTCTGCGGAGCGCTTGCTGACGATCACCGCAAGGGCGAAGGCGACGAACCCAAAGGCAAGCACCGGCCCCAGGGCTGACTTGCTACGGTAGCCCATCGATTTTTTGCCTTCGGCATCGCTTACCAAACCGGGGGACTGGGTCTTTCGCGAGGCACAGCATGATCGGCATGATCCTCCACCGCATCGGCGGTGTTCACGGAAAGACCCCAATCCGCCGGTTTTACGCGCTGGCGTTGGTCGAGCATCATGTTCGCCGGTTTGAGATCGCGATGAATGATGCCTTCGTTGTGGGCCTATTGAAGCGCGGCGCACAGCTGCGGCATGAGCGGCTCAAGCATCTCCCACGCGAACAAGCGCTCGGGTTGCTGAGATTTGAGATAGCTCATCGTGATGCCCTCGACGTATTCCATCGAGATGAACGGCAACTCATCCGCGAAATGATGAAAATCGTAGATCCGAATGATGTTTGGATGCGTCAGTTCAAGGCTCTTCCGAGTCTCGCTTCGCATGATTTCCAGCGCCGTCGGATTGTGCTGGATCGCCGGGGAGAGACATTTGAGAGCCACTCGTTTGTTCAGCATTTCGTCGTTGGCGAGACAGACGCCCCCATCCCCCCGTGCCCGAGAATGCTTTCGATCTCAAAACGTCCCGCGCCGAAAAGCTTGCCGGGAGCGAATTGTTCCTGTGGCGACATCGCGATGGAAATAAAGATTCCAGCCCTATTTGGCGAGACTTTTGGTGATTTGAGATTGATTCAGTTTTCGATTTGCGAATGCTCATGTTTCAATCGGCGGCGCGGCCACTCACCGCTGCCCGATCCATTTACTTACACCCCAAATCGACATGACCGTCCGCGTTGCCGAAGGTGATATTCACCTCACCAATCTGAAGACCCGGATGCCGTTCAAATACGGCATCGCAACCATGACCCGAATGCCGATGGCGTTCGTCCGCCTGGCCATCGAAGTCGATGGCCGTGCCGCCTATGGGGTTTCCTCAGATCTGCTCCCCCCGAAATGGTTCACCAAGGAGCCTGAGCGCGATGTGGATGAGGAAGTGCAGGAGATGCTCGCCGTCATTGCACGCGCACTTGAAGTGGCGGTCGGAATTGAAGGCGCAAGTCCATTTGAGATCTGGGAGGAACTCTATGAAACCCAGGAAATCTGGGCCGAGAGCGAGGATATCCCGCCCCTGCTCGTCCACTTTGGCACCTCCCTGATCGAACGCGCATTGATCGACGGGTTTTGTCGCGCGAACGGCGATTCGTTTTATCGACTGCTGCACAGCGATCAACTCGGGCTGAAGCTGGGGAACATTCATGCGCCGCTCCTCAACCGCTCTGCCACAAATTACCTGCCCCGGTCGCCGTTGCGCTCGTTGACCGTTCGCCACACCGTCGGGATGGCCGATCCGCTCAGCGACGCGGATATTCCCGCTGATGAGCGGATCGACGACGGTTTGCCGCAGTCTCTGGAAGATTGCATCTCCACCTACGGACTGAGTCATTTCAAGATCAAGATCGGCGGCAAACTTGAACAAGATCGCGAGCGCCTGTGCGCCATCGCGCGGATTCTCAAATCGAATTGCGGGGATGGATTCCGCTTCTCGCTCGACGGCAACGAACAATTTCAGGGCTTTGGCCAATTCCGCGCGTTCTGGGAGGAAGTGGTGGCTTTGCCTGAGCTGTCAGAATTCTGGCCCAAACTTCTGTTTGTTGAACAACCACTCCACCGCGATTTCGCCCTCGAATCCGATGACGAGCCGTTGAGTGAATGGGTTGGCGCACCGCCGGTGATCATTGACGAATCGGATGACAGCACCAGTTCCCTCCCCTTGGCGCTTCGCCTCGGTTACTCCGGGACCAGCCATAAGAACTGCAAGGGAGTCTTCAAGAGCATTGCCAACGCCTGCCTCATCGCGCACCTACGCGAACAGGATCCCGCCCGCCCCCTGCTCATGAGCGGCGAAGATCTTTGTAACATGGGCCCCGTGGCCCTGCCCCAGGATCTCGCGGTTTGCGCGGCTTTGGGCATCGAAAGCGTGGAACGCAACGGACATCACTACAATGCGGGGCTTTCCCAGTTCCCCGGCAAGTTGCAGGAGCAGATACTGCGAAGTCATGGCGATCTCTTTCGACGCACGGAACGGGGTTGGCCCTCATTACACATCAGCAAGGGGCAGATCGCTCTCGCGTCGGTAAACGAATCCGCGTTCGGAGTCCGGTTCCTGCTCGATACCACCGAGTTCACGCCGGCCTCGAAATGGGAGTGGCCGTGAGAGCAATCGCGGAACCGAAAATCCAAATACGAATCCAGGTCCCAATCCGAAGGCACCAAAATATCGCCTACTGCAAAATCCAATCAAAATCGCCCGGCAGCTACCGCTTGAAACTTGGATCTTGAAGATTATTTGAGTTTTGAATTTGGAGGCTTGGATTTTTGCACATGCCTTTGATCGTCGACGTCCCTCCCCCCAGTTCACACTTTTGCCACCCGCGAGGATCGCGTGCGAACACAAACCCCTTGTCCCACCTCACGTTTCGGCTATCCTCCGGCCGGCAGTGCCTGAGATACCCACCGCTCCAAAACGTCTTGCATGAAGAATCTGCCGATCACCTGGAGGCTAAATATCGGATTGGCAATCTTCGCCAGCTTGGGCCTCGCCGGGGTGGCACTCACCTGGTGGATCGGCAACGAGAACGACACCCATCGCCATCAACAGACCCGGCGGATCGTGGACGCGGTGCGGTTTACCCGCGAACTGCGCACCGATCTGTTACGGCGTGACGATCGGCTTGCTGGATTCATGGAACGCAAATTCAGTTCCCCCGCCCGTCTCGAACTGGCAGCGGCAGAGGCCCTGGAAGACTCCAAGGGATTCACCACCGCGCGCCCCTCGGATCCGCTTCTTAGCGCAAGCGCCAAGAAGATTCTGGTGGCATACCATCCGGCGGTCCGGGAGCAGGAGCGCCTCGTCGTCGAATCGCGCCTGGAGATCGGTTTCACCAATGCGCTGCATCTTTTTGAGACAGACTATTTCCGTGCCCGAACCCGGATCGAAAAGCAGCTGCTCGCACTCGAAGTTGCCGCGGCCGAAGCCCCTCACACTTCCTACAAGGGACAGCTGACGGTTCAGTCCATGGCGGTGATCGTGTTCGGGCTGTTCGCTGTCTGGATCATCACGATGTTACGGCACAATCTGGTCGCTTTCAAAGACCCGGTCTTGCAGCTGCGTTCCGCGCTGGATCGCATTTCCAGCGGGGATCTCACCGTGGATTTCAAACTCAAACGCAAGGACGAGTTTGCCGACTTGGCCAATGGAATCATCCAGATGACGCGCAGCCTGGCGATGCTCATCGGCCGACTCCACCAGAACGGCGAGACCGTGTCTCATTCAGCCGGCAATATCCTCAGCGCCTCCTCCGATCAACAGCACGCGGTGGAGGAAGTCGAAGAGGTTTCCGAGGCCCTCACCGAGGGCGGACGAAAGATTCATTTCGCAGCCAATCACTTGGGCTCCACCGTATCCCTCGTGTCCCAGGCATCCGAGTCAGCCATTCGCGCCTCGGCCGCCAGCATGAACAGTCTCGCCCACATGGACCGGACTATGCAGGCCATCAAAGAATCCGCCGGCGCAATCAACGGAAAGCTGGAGATCCTCAACGAGAAAGCCGCCGCCGTCAGCCAGATCGTGGTGCTGATGAGCAAGGTGGCCGATCAGACCAACCTCCTCTCCATCAACGCCGCGATCGAGGCGGAAAAGGCCGGCGAATACGGCCGCGGATTTTCGGTTGTCGCCGCCGAGATTCAACGACTGGCCGACCAGACAGCCAATGCCAGCGAAGATATTGAACAGACAGTCAAGGAGATGCAGACCGCAGTTGCGGCCGGCGTGATCGGGACAGAACAATTTGGCAACGATGTCCGCGGGGGGGTGGAGGGGCTCGGCGAACTGACCAAACTCGTCAATGACATCTCGCACCAGATTGAGACCATGACCCCTCACATGGATGTCGTTCTCAGCACCATGCGGACCCAGTCCGACGACGCCCGCCTGCTGCAAAAGAACAGCCACCAATTGCACAAGGCAATGAAGGCGGCGGCCGATTCGCTACAGACAGTAAAAACCTCCGCCACACAGCTTACCACCGCCGCCACCGAACTCGATGACGGCATGTCCCGATTTAAATTCTTCAACTGACGATGAGAAACCTGAAAGTCTGGCAGAAACTCGGCATCCTCGGCCTCGTCTTCGGCTTCGCATTCCTGCTCGTGACCGGCGAACTCATCCGGGAACGGGTGGGCAATCGGGTCGCGCGCATGGAACGTTCCCGGGCCGGGGTGGAACTCTACCAATCGCTCATCACCCTGCGTAGCGATCTCCAATCCCACCGGGACCTGACCGTGGGCGCGGTGTTTGACCAGTCCGACTTCCGAAGTCTGCGCACGAATGCGCGCCAGGCGTTGGATATGAGCCTCGAAAAAACTGCCAACATTGTGAACAATGTCGCCGGCACCCTGCTCGTCGAGGATGCCTGGCGAACCACGAATCTGGAGGTGAACAACGCGATTGCTTCCACCAATTCCGTGCCGGACATCTACTACGACCATACCACCGCGCTCGCGTCGATCGATCTGTTTATCGGATACATGGCTGACGATGCCGGCTGGCGCGAAGACATGAACGCCACGCGCTCGCGCCTTTCCGACGTATTGCAATTGCGCGGTCCCAAAGCGTTGGAGTTACTGTCCAAAGCCCGGTATGAAGGCATTGAACTGGCGGTCACCGGACAACCTGCGTCTGATGACAAGTGGCATGGCCTCCAACAGATTCTCACCGAAATAGGGGCGTTGCTAACGGACACGAACAGTTCATTGATTACCCAGTTGGGAAAAGCCCGGGACGAGGACGGCATCCAGAAGCACATGGAAAATCGCCAGGCTCTGGCAGAAAGCGTTCAACGCCTCAATCGGGACCTCCGCAGCATCTCCCACATCCAGCGGAAGCTCGAAGTCGGTCCCGACCGTTTCTACGAAGAGTCCACAGCCGCCATCAATGAGCTGGAAAAAATGCTGAGGGCCAGCGCCGCCGCAATGAAAACCTCACTCGATCGCGGCATTGAAACGGCGCACAAGACCACGCTTATCATCGTGTTTCTCGCCTTGTTCGTATTGGTCGCCGTATCGCTGTTCGCCTACTTCGTAATCCGCGACATCACCCGCCCGTTACAACAACTGGTCGTTCTTTCCGACCGCCTCGCCGGCGGCGATCTCACAATCAACGTCCCCTTTGAAGACCGGCGCGACGAACTGGGCGTGCTCATGAGTTCCTTCAACGGGATGGTGTCCAATCTGAATCGCATTGTGTCGCAGGTGCAAAAATCCGGGGTCCAGGTGAACACCTCCATCAACCAGATCTCCGTCACGGGCCGTGAACAGCAGACCGCCGCGCAGGCGATCGCGGACACGACTTCGGATATTGGCGAAACCGCCAACCGCATTTCCACCACCTCACAGGAACTCGTGAACATGATGAGCGACGCGTTCACCGTCACCGAAGATACCACCCGGCTTGCCAGCCAGGGTCAGGCGGGATTGACCCGGATGCGCGACACGATGCAGCAGATCACTGAAGCGGCCTCGCTGATTCACACAAAACTGGACGTGCTCAACGAGAAGGCCGGCAATATCAATCTCGTCATCACCACCATCACGAAGATCGCCGATCGCACCAATCTCCTGTCCCTGAACGCTGCCATCGAGGCAGAGAAGGCCGGCGAATACGGCCGCGGCTTCTCCGTGGTGGCGACTGAGATCCGCCGCCTCGCCGATCAGACCACCAAGGCCACCAACGACATCGAGCTGATGGTGAAGGAGATGCAGGCGGCCGTGACCACCGGCGTGTTGGCGATGAACAAATATTCCGACGAGGTCAAAGACGGAGCATCCGATGTCCGGCAGATCAGCGAGCAGCTCGATCAGATCATCCAACAGGTGCAGGCGCTCACGCCACGCTTCGAACTGGTGAACGAGGGCGTCAATTCACATGCCACCGGTGGTCAGCAGATCAGCGATTCCTTGGCGCAGCTGAGCAGGACGGTGAAGCAGACCGCCCGTTCGCTTGAAGAATCCAACGGGGCCATCGAACATCTGAAAGAAGCCGCCTACGGACTGCGCGATGGAGTTTCCCGGTTCAAACTTCCCAAGTGAAATGCTCGCACTCGTGTTCCAAGTTGGCGGTGATCGGGTCGCGTTGCCGGCGGAGGCAATTGAGGAAATCGTAGCCATGGTCAATCTGTGCCCGCTGCCTGGAGCGCCGACCGGGATCGTCGGTGATTTCAATTTTCACGGCAACCGGGTGCCTGTCATTGACCTCGGTGAACTCGATCTTGGCCGCGTTGCCGCCCCGCGCTGGAGCACACGGATCATTCTTACGCGCCGACCGGGAGACAACAAACTCATCGGGCTCATCGCGGAGAATGCCACCGAACTGGTTCGGGCTGAACCGGGAACCGAGTCCGCGCCCGCGTTCAGTGATCGGCAGGGCATCGTCAGATGGTTTGAGTATTCAGTGCTCTCCGAAGGATTCATCGGCGGGTTCATCGATGAACACGACAGTGTGATCCCCACCGACTATCCCCGACTTCTCAACGCGTCGGATATGCCCACCGTTGCCGCGCCGGCGCCGTTGCCCCCACCTGTGGCACCGAAGGTCCGGCGCCGCGCACCCCGACTGACCTATCTGCCGACAAAATGAGCGCGCCCGATTCCAACGCCACGAGGCAACTGCTCAATTCCCGTCCACCCGCGGATTACCGCAACGAATGGACCCGCAACGTCGCCGAGGAACGCTCTGATTCACCTGAGGATACGGAAGCCGTGCTCGTGTTTCAGCTCGGCGAACATTGGATGGGACTGAACGCGGTCACAGTCGAACACGTAACGGAAATGCAGGTAATTCATTCCATCCCGCATCGTAGTGAGGAGGTGCTCCGGGGCATTGTGAACATCCGCGGCGAACTCATGATTTGTGTCTCCCTCGGTCACTGGTTCGGTTTCCACCAAGCCGCGCCGTCCCCCCGCTGCCTCATGGGTCCCGAAGAACGTCTCGTTGTGACCCGGGTGCTGCATGACCGATTCGCGTTTCCCGTGAGCCGCGTACGCGGGGTTCATGCCTTTGAATCTTCCCTGCTCGCCCCGCCCCAGGAACGGAATTATCCGGTCGTCGATGATTTTACCCGCGGGGAGATCCGGGTTGGCAAGGGAACCGACCCCATCACCGTGCACGTGCTCGATCACTTCGCACTCTTCAAGGCGATCAGCCAAAGTCTCGTCTAGTGGGAAAACTCGATTCAGACGATCTCAGCGGCCACTCGATGCTCGACCTCTTCAAGAGCGAGGTCGCGAACCAGAAGCACCTGATGACCTCGGCGCTGCTCGCCCTCGAGAGTTCACCCACCGACGATCATATCCTCGAATCGCTTATGCGCGCCGCTCATTCGATCAAGGGTGCGGCCCGGATCGTGAATCTGGATGCGGCGGTCAAGATCGCCCACGTCATGGAAGATGGCTTCGAGGGGATGCGGGCCAATCCGACGGTGCTCGTGGATCGCTCCATCCAGGGCCTTCTTGAGCGCACCTCGGTCTCGGAGAAATACCGCGCCGAATCCACATTTGGCGACTGGATGACCGATCTGATGCTCGAAGGCGTTGATTTTTTATGGCAACTCGCGTCCGCCGGTGAAGACAACATCGAAGGGTGGATCCAGCAGCATACCGGCGAACTCCAACGGTTGCACGGTGACTTCAAAGTGTTTCTCGACGTTTTGAAATCCGGTGGCGACCTACCCGAGTCCGGGCAGGCTTCGGGAGCCGCGTCAGTCGATTCCGGCGCACTCGCGGATCTTTCCATGCTCCAGCTGTTCCGGGTGGAGGTGGAAAACCAAAAAAATATTCTCACCCCGCGCCTGCTCTCCCTGGAGAGCGATCCCACGAACGCCGCCAATCTGGAGGAGCTGATGCGCGCCGCCCACTCGATCAAGGGCGCTGGCCGAATTGTGCATCTCGATGCGGTAGTTCGCATCGCGCATGCGATGGAAGACGCGTTCGAAGCCATCCCAAAGAACCCCGCCACAATCAAGGATCGCTGGCTGGAGGGACTGGCAGATCGGGAGGATCTGGCAGAGAAATATCGTTCCCAGTCCACGCTCATCGGATTGCTGGTCGACATCATGCTTGATGGGGTTGACCTGCTTTGGCAGATCGCGACCACACCTGAGAACCAGATGTCCGTGTGGGAGACCAGTGATGCCGCCGCGATCGACGGTTTTCTTCAAAGCGTGGTCATACTGCTTGAGATTCATGCCGGCGTGACTGAGGCATCGCCTCCCCTTTCCGAAGCCGATGCTGAGCCGATACCGGGTGCCAATGAAAAAGCGGCCGACGACACTCCCGGGCGCCACTCGGGAACAGATCATGCCACCGCAAGGGCTGACAGTTTCCTGCGGGTTACCACTTCGAATCTGAACCGGATCCTGGCGATAGCAGGTGAGTTTCAGATCGAAAACCAGCGCCTCCGCCCTTTCGCTGAAAACCTCGTGGGTGTCAAACGGCAGCTGGGCGAACTGAACCAGACCTTCGATGACTTACGCGACGCGCTCGCTTCCCTCCATCTGAATGATGAAGCCCGGGTCCGTCTCAGCCTGATCCAGGAAAACGTCAGCACTTGCCGACGCACATTGACCAACCAGCTGGCGGACCTCGGACACATCGGCCGCCGACATGGCAACGTCTCGCAACGGCTCTACGATGCCGCCATCGCCTGTCGCATGCGTCCCTTTGCCGATGGCATCCAGGGATTCCCCCGCATGGTCAGGGACATCTCAAAGCAGCTCGGAAAGAATGTGCGCCTTGAGGTAGTCGGCCAGGATACCCAGGTCGATCGGGACATTCTCGAAAAGCTTGAGGCACAGATCACCCAGCTGCTTCGCAACGCGATTGATCATGGGATGGAGACACCCGCGGACCGGACCGCGGCCGGCAAGCCCGCCACCGGCACCATCACCCTCGAGGCACGTCACAGCAGCGGCAAACTCCTGGTTTCCGTGGCGGATGATGGCCGCGGAATCGACTACGCAGTTTTACGCACTACGGTTGTTCAGAAAGGTCTTGCGAGCGAAGGAACTGCCAGTCGGCTTTCAGATGCCGAACTGCTGGAATTCCTGTTTCTCCCGGGCTTCTCGCAGCGCGATGAAGTCACCGAAATCTCCGGTCGCGGGGTCGGCTTGGACATCGTCTACAACATGGTCAAGATGGTTCGCGGCACCGTCCGCGTCTACACCAACCTGGGGCAGGGCACGCGCTTTGAACTCCAGCTGCCACTCACGCTTTCTGTCCTGCGGGCCATGTTGGCGGATGTGAATGGTGAGCCCTTCGCATTTCCGCTCGCCCAGATCGAGAGCACGGCCAGATTGGAACCGGAAGACATCAGCTACGAAAACGGTCTGCCATGTGCGCAGATCAAGGGCCAGCAGGTCGATCTGGTATATCTGAGCCGCGTGTTCGATCTGCCCACCATCGAACAAAAAAATTCCTGGCACATAATCGTCGCCGGAGATCGTAAGCATTCCTACGGTCTAATCGTGGACCGCTTTCTGGGCGAGCGCGAACTCGTCGTGCAACCGCTTGATGCCCGCCTCGGAAAAATCCAAGACATCAGCGCCGGTGCGTTGATGGACGACGGTAATCCTGTGCTAATAGTCGATATTCAAGATGTCGTCCGGGGTGCCGAACGCGTTCAGCGCGGCGAAACCGTATTCATCAAGAAAGAGTTCTTCGAAGAGACGCAAAACGAACAACGTATTCTCGTCGCGGATGATTCCCTTACCGTGCGCGAGATGGAGCGCCAGATCCTTGAAAAGGCGGGCTACACCGTCACGGTAGCGGTGGATGGCATGGACGCGTGGAGCAGCCTGCGGTCGGCACCACAACCCTTTGATCTGCTGATCACCGACATGGACATGCCCCGGATGAGTGGGACCGAACTCACCGAACTCGTCCGCGCGAATCTTGGCGAACTTCCGATCCTGATGATTACCTACAAAGATCGCCCCGAAGATCGGCAGAAGGCCCTTGCCGTGGGAGTGAATAAGTTTCACACCAAGGGCACCTTTCAGGACGCGACGTTCCTCAACGAAGTGCAGATTCTTCTCGAGCAATACGCCAGGTAGGCGGAGGTCGAAAAGCCACCGCTACGCACACCTCCTATTTCAACGTCGGTTCGGCTGCTTGTTCTGCTGATCGAATTCGCGATAGCAGAGTCAATCCCGCCGGAAGTTTGTCCCTTACGCGTTTTTCCAAATCCGAGCGTTCCCGCGATGTTTGGCTCCGGACTTTATCCTTCACGATTTGGATTCGCAGATCGTAGCCAGCGTGGGTCAAATCATCGATTGCCCGGACTTGGCTCAGGAAGAAATTACCCAATGCGGCG
Organism: Limisphaerales bacterium; assembly: GCA_047608975.1. Taxonomy (GTDB): domain Bacteria; phylum Verrucomicrobiota; class Verrucomicrobiia; order Limisphaerales; family JAYPXF01. Next base: position 19,120 of record JBLFYM010000091.1, read on the forward strand.
GCGGTCCGTTGCCACTCGGCGACCAGCAGCTCATCCGGAACAGATGGTATCTGTAAGGTCAGAATCCGCCAACGGCGCTCCGTTTCGAGCAACTCGGATTGGATCGCGTCGTGCTTGGCCTCCAGGGCGATTGAGAGCTTTTGGAATGCTTCGGGTCGATCCGGCTTGCCCAGCGGGCGGGAGACAATTTTGTCACCGAAGTAGTCACGCTTGTGTCCGGTGGATTTCTTCACATGGACATCCCATTCTCCGGCCGCGAGATTTTGCCGCTGCTGCGGGGTCAGGATTCCCCACGCATCCCGGCAGAGACGATGATGGGCGATCCGTTCATGCAGAGTGGTGTCCAGCCAAACGCTCAGCCAATCTTCCAACTCCCCGCGCTTGGCTTCGCGCTCCGCACCATCCAATGCCGGCAGTTCCCAGGCGCCCGCAAAGAAAACACCGCGGAGCACGTTGCGCTCATCATGCAGACGCTGGATTTGAGACTGTCGCGCAGCCAGCAACCGCTCCCATTCGGTCGCCTGCGTTTCACTCAGAAGCTTCTTCGCCTGACGTCGAATTCCGTGAATGAAACTCATCGTCTTGGTCTGCGCATCCCGACCTTGGATCGTTTTGGCAATCTGAGCCGCATATTTCATCGCAACCGGTCGGCTCCCCACGAAAACGCGATTTGCATGAAAGTGGGCACGAGCAGCCCCAATCGGAGATTCGCCAGCGTGGGTAGCATGGGTGCCCAAGCCGACTAGCAGTATGAAAAGACTTCTGGTCGCGAATCTCATCGTCAGCAATTGGCCCTCGCGACCTCAGCGCCGCTGCCAGGTAAGCAGCGTCGAATCTGAGTTGCGCCTATCCCGCCGTGATCTGCGCCGTCCGCCGGGTTCTCGGGGCGCTTTGCGGAGAACAAAACTTGCCCCCATCGAAAGCAACAATGCGATCAGGAAGATCGGTGCCACGACAAGCAGAATGTACAACTGCGTCTTACCCTGCACCACAGCAGGAAAAAACATCGAGTGCGCGGCGAGAAAAAAGCACACCACAATACCGAGGAACATGCCGCGCCGACCCAGTTCTCGAATTCGCCGCGGCGTCGCATATTTGTCAGCGCCCCCCGCCTGTTCGGCCGGCTCAACCGATTCAGTTTTGGGTTCTTGATCAGTCATTCTTTCCATCCGGGGTCAGGCACTTTTCCAGCATCTGCACGACGTTCTTAAGGATCTGAATTCGGGCAAAACGTTTATCGTTCCCCGCAACAATATTCCACTGACTGGCAGGCGTGTTCGTTTCCGAAACCATGTCGTTCACAGCGACCTCGTACTCGTCCCACTTTTCCCGATTCCGCCAATCGTCCGGCGTGATCTTGTGCTGTTTCCAAGGAGTTTCCTGCCGTTTGGCAAAGCGCTTGGCCTGCTCTTCGGGACTTATGTGAAGCCAGAATTTTGCGACCATCACACCGTGCTCCACGAGCTGAGACTCAAAATCACGAATTTCCGAGTAGGCCCGCTGCCATTCCACGGGTGAAGCCAGTTTCTCGATCCGCTCCACCAAGACGCGACCGTACCAAGAGCGGTCGAAGATGGTCATTCGTCCGGCTTGGGGAACATGCTTCCAGAAACGCCAGAGGTAGTGCTGGGACAGCTCCTCCTCAGAGGGAGCAGCAACGGGTATCACCCGAAAGAGACGTGGGTCGAGCGCATTGGTGACCCTCCGGATCGCGCTGCCTTTGCCGCCGGCATCCCATCCTTCAAAAACCAGCAGCGCCGACTTTTTTCGTTCATGCGCCTCCCACATCAAACGATCCACACATTTCTGATACTTCTTGAGCTGTTTTTGGTAGTTGGCTTCGTTCAACCGGGAAGTCAGATCCACAGCATCAAGAATGGAAGGTCCCGAAGCCCCGACATAAGGAGCGATCGGTTTCGGCTTGGGGCGGACTTCAGCCGCAATATCTTCCATCGTCTGGACAAGAACTTCACCCACCGCCAGATCTCTTGATGCGTCGTTTTTGGCCGCAATGATATGCCATGGTGCTGCTTCGACGTGAGTTTCTTCCATGACAGAGTGCGAGACGTTGGAAAACTCGTCATAGAGCGAATGATGCTCCCAGTTGGTCGGATTGACTTTCCAGATTCCCATCGGCTGCTTCTCCATTTCCTTCAGCCGCTTCCGCTGTGCCTTGCGTCCCAGATGCAACCAGATCTTCACCATCACGTAGCCATCCTCGACGAGCATGTTTTCGTGAAATCGGATTCGCTCAAGTTGGGTACGGAACTGCGCCCGCCCGATCTTCCCATAGACCCGGCGAATAATCGGACCCGTGTACCAGGAACCAAAAAGAATCGCGACCCGGTTGCGAGCCGGCAGTACCCGCCAGTAACGCCAGAAACGAGGATGCTCCTCTTCATCAGCCGTCTTTGCCCAGAATGCCACGGTATCCACTCCGCGAGGATCCAACCATTCGTTGAGCCGATGGACCACCTCACCTTTTCCCGCTCCGTCCATTCCCGCGATGATCACGACCACCGGACGCCGCGCGCGCTGAAGCGCGAATTGAGCGTCGAGCAGACGCGAACGCAATTCGGGCACGCGTCTTTGAAATTCTGCCTTGGAAATTTTTTCGCTTTTTTCGACCGGATCAACCATTCCATCGCCGCCGCGCAGCGTCGCGATTCTGCCGATCCACCGGTGTCGGCCAAGGAAATTATCGGATGTTCCATTCGCCGATTTCGCATCCATTGTGGGCGCACAGCGAAGGCAGCAATTGTAGCCGGGAGCGTGAGCAAGCAGATTCCCGTTCCGGGAGTGAGTTCCTCTGGCTCTGCGGACGCTGGAGAATCAGTCCTGCACTGGTTCGTCCTCATCGGCCGACCTGCTGAATCTCACCCGGACGACGAAAGTAACAAGCTGCCCAGTTTCAAACTCCAATATAACGTCCGGGGGAGATCAACCGGTCACCCCTGGTCTGATCCCGCTCACGCCGGGATTCCACCAACACAGGTAGCAGCGGACGTGAGTCCGCTTAAACTCTCCTTCACCGAGGTTGCCACTCCCAGAACTGACCGAGATAAGACCAACCTCCCCCACACCGCGTAGCTGATCTTCCGGCCCAACGGGCCAGCGCTATATTAGCCCAGGCAACGCCTTGGGTCTTCGTTCATATCACCAACCAGGCGAAAGGGACGATCACTGTCATTCCAATCAAACTCTCTTGCGGCGGCACACTGGCTCAGGCCCACGGTAAGAACGTGGAAACTCGCTGCCGGAGAGAATGGCGCTATTCGTTTCGAGACCAGCATCCTTGGAAAAGGCGGCAAGCTTCACAAGAGCACGACCCTCTACACCTCCGCCGGAGTCCAGGTATTGAATTTCAGCATCCACATCCTCCGTTGCTCACCCCGATCGATCGCCGCGAGAACCTCAGGCAGGCCGAAGCCAATCGCCAGTCCGTCTTTGCCGGCGACTGCGCCGCCGGTCACGTCCAGCCCACTCGCAACAAACTGGGTCACGAACTTTACCGGGCCGCCTGCGGCATCTGTCCCGATTCACCCCACCGCACCACGATGGTTCCCGATTTGAATGAACCTAAACTGAAGTTTACTCCAGACCAGTGGCAGGAACTCATTTCCAACGGCAGAGCCAACACCCTCATGCCTGCTTTTCATTCCCGTCCGGGGGGCCACTGACTGATGCTCAAATCCAATCCTTGGTTGATTTTCTGGGGAGCCGGTAGGATTCGGTCGGCTACGGATGAGTCGATATCGGCTGCCCTGTGTAACCAGGACTAATGCGTGTGCTTGCAGCATCCAAATCATCGGCGTGGTCATGCTCCGGGCTTTGCCATATCTTACCGTAGAGGGGGCAACCATTGATCTGGCCCATTGACCTTCCCGCCATTTCAGCACGCCCCTCGGGCATTTGTACAGAGCAACCCAATGCGGCTGGGAGATCGTGTCCCTCTGCGATGGGATTCCGTTTGACAAGCCACTTCGGCGAAGCCGAGGCTCCGGGCAAGGAACCTGAATCAAATGACTGACGAACCACCTCCCCTACCCGCGAAAAAGAACCCCGATCGTGAAGCCTTTGCTTTTCAGGCTGCGAAACTGGGAGCCGCCCTCCCCTTCGTGGCGATTGCGATCGCGGCGGGATTGAATGCCGCATTCCTGAATCACGAACCGGCGCAAAGGGCAAAACTGACCTTGATGGTCGGAGGCATAGCAGTGCTCGTAGTTCTGATCGGTTTGCTCCTCTCCCTGTTCGCGCTCATCCGCATTCCCAAACACGGTGCCAGTGGAATCCTTCTGCCCGCGCTGCTCGGATTGCTGATTCCCGGTTTACTCGCGGCCATAGCCATTCCGAATTTCATCAAAGCCCGGGAGGCAGCCATCGAAAACCGCAAGCGCGGCAGTTCCATCGTCGAGGCTCAGGACGAGATGCTGGCTGAACTTCGAAAAGGATTTTCTGAGGAAGAAGGGTTGGCCGACACATCCGAAGCCCGGCGGAAGTATCAGGAACGTTTGGCCGCCGCGGCCCAGAATATGTCCGGCGACCAAGGAATCGCCCTGCGTGCCACCGCAGCATTCTCCCGCAAACAACAGATTCGAGTTTCCGCGTTCGAGAAGATTTCCAAGGACTTTGTCGATGCGGAGCTGCTGGAATTGACGACTATCACCAATCGCGACCAACTCGCCCACCGCAAGGAGGCAGCGCAACGATTCCTCGGGGACGCGACGGAAATGAAGACCTTCATTTCTGGTCTCAGCGGGATGCTACGGACGGAGTTGGATCAGACCACGCTATCGGACCAGAAGAAGGACGAGTTCGTCAGGGGAT
>JBLFYM010000092.1:0-23764 GCA_047608975.1 Limisphaerales bacterium
TGGTGACGGCCTGCCGTTTTGCAGCTTCGCCGACGAGCCGTTCGCCGTCTTTGCTAAACGCAACAACGGAGGGCGTGGTGCGTTTGCCTTCGGAGTTCTCCAGTACGGACGGTTCACCAGCCTCCATCACGCACATGCAGGAGTTGGTCGTCCCCAGATCAATGCCAAGTATCTTTGCCATAACAGAAATTATATATCTAAAGTCAACGGTCGGACTGCACAACGCGTGCCAAGTGGTCCAGAAGGCTTAAAACAGGCTAATTAAAGGCATTTTTACTGTAATTTAAGCTCATCCGCCGGTAATCCTTGGCCAAACAGTTGAGCCAAAACTGCGACCGAATGGCACATCAGACCGGGACATGTCACACCTGATGTCACAACCCGTAACACGCTTGGGCGAAATACACCCCCCTCCGGATTGAGGAGGACCCCGAAAACCGGGCCAGGAGTTAAGCTATGAAATGGGTGGCTGGGTGCGGACGATCCCATTCGATACACCCGCTGAAGAGAGTGATGATGGAACAGGCAACCAACAGTGGGGAGACCCGAAGCAGACAGTTGTGAAACATGGTGAGCACGTTCCATCTGGAACGTCGTTCGCGCGAGGATTTGGAGCGGTCAGTGGCTGTCGATGTAGTCCTCGGCCTTGCGCTTGGCCTTATTGACTTCATCCCGAGACAGTTCGGTCGCCAGCGAATCCCGCTCTACATCGGCACCTTCGAGCTTGTATGCAGCGGCGATTGAGAACCAACGAAACGCCCGAACCAGATCCTTGGCCGTGCCTTCAGCATCACGATAACAGCGGCCCAGCTGAAGCATCGCCTGGATACTGCCCTGCTCCGCAGCGACCCGGAAATAGCGCACGCCTTCTTGCTCATTCTTCGACGTTCCCAGACCGCTAAAATGACGCCGGCCGAGTTCGTAGAGTGATTTCGCGTGCCCTGCCTCAGCCGCGCGTTCGAGCCAGTTGGCCGCTTCCACCAGGTTCTCCGGCACGCCTTTGCCGTCGGTATAACACATGGCGAGATTGAACTGCGCGTCGAGATGATCCTCTTCGGCGGCGGCCTTGAACCATTTGGCTGCCTCCCGGAAGGCCGCGCGATTCTCAGCAAACTTGTAAACCACACGGGCGAGCCGGAACTGGGCCTCAGAGTTCCCCTGCTCCGCTGACTTGTGCAGCCATTTCATCGCCTTGGTGTAGTCCTGCTCCACACCTTCGCCGCGGTAGTAGGCTAGCCCCAAGCTGAACTGGCCGTCGGCGTAACCTTGTTCGGCGGCGGTACGAAACCAGGCCACGGCTTCCTCAAAATTCTGTTCCACGCCTTCGCCCTTGTTATAGCTCAGGCCCAGGTTGTTTTGCGCGGAAGGATCACCCTGCTCCGCTCCGCAGGCGTACCATTGGGCGGCCTTGGCGGAATTCTGATTGCACCCGGTGCCCTGATCGTAACAAAGACCCAGCGCGTTCTGGGCTTCCGCGTGCCCGGCTTCGGCGCTGGACTTAAACCATTTTACGGCCTCGATGTAATCTTGGGTCACGCCCTGCCCGGAGCTGTAGAGGAGCGCGAGTTCATACTGCGACTCAGGGTCGCCTTTGACAGCCTTCGTCTTGAGTTCGCCAGCCTGATGTTTGCTGCCGTGTTTAAAAAGGGATTTGAAGAAAGATTCCTTCATAGTAGGGGCTTAGCCGCCGATCAACACATTATGGGCACGATAGACAATTAAGCAGAATTTTGTGAAGTTTTATCAGCGCTTTGCCCCGATTCGACTTCCTTTTCCAATTGTCTCACCCGTCTGATCAATTCCGGCAACTGCTGTAGCGCGAGCAATTGTCGTTTCGTCTGGCGGTCCGGTTGAGCAGGCGCGCCCATCCACTTCTCGCCATCGGGGACGTCGTGCATCACTCCGGACTGGGCAGTGAGAGTGGCCTGATTTCCAATCTTGAGATGACCGGCGATCCCTACCTGGCCAGCGACGGTCACGTAGTTCCCCAATTGGCTGCTCCCGGCAATGCCGGTCTGCGAAATCACAATGCAGTTTTCTCCGACCACAACGTTATGGGCGATCTGCACCAGGTTATCGATTTTGGTCCCTGATTTCACGAGGGTTGACCCTAGCGCTCCGCAATCAATCGTCACATTCGCTCCGATCTCCACATCGCTTTCCAAAACCACATTCCCCACCTGCGGAATCTTGAGGTGCCGCCCGCCGTCCAGCACGTAGCCGTAGCCATCCGAGCCAATCACCGTGCCCGCATGAATCCGCACCCGCAGACCCAGCCGACATCCGGGATAAATGGTCACATTGGGAAACAGCCGGCATTCCGCACCGATACTCACATCGTCCCCCACATGGACATGTCCTATCAGCACAGTTCGATCGCCCACTTCGGAGCCTTTGCCCACGACACAATAAGGTCCAACGTAGGCCGAAGGAGCAACCTTCGCCGTCTCATCAACGACCGCAGTTTCGTGAATCTGACCGGGGTAATTGGTTTCCGGATGGAAGTAGGCCAAGACTTTAGCCAAGGCGACCCGAACATTAGGGACTCGAATCAGCGTAGTACTGGCAACCTCCGCATCTTTGCCCGCAACAATCGCCGAAGCGCCAGACTGAATGGCAACCTCGAGATATTTCTCATTCTCCGCGAAAGTCAACTGACCTTCCCCGGCGTCTTTCGGTTGCGCCAACCCTGACAGCTTGAGCGTCGAATCGCCCGCCACTTCACCCTGCAGCCGAGCTGCGATCTGACCCACTGTAAACATCGGCCCAAGGCTTGGCGGATTGGAATTGAAATCAAGCACTTAATCCCACTTCGAATCTTTTGTATCATTTCCAACTCACCGTTGATGGAAACTTGCGAAACCGTGCAGGCTTGGTATCTCCGTTCGATGCATTTTACCAAACGAACGTTTCTGTTCGCCGGCCTGAGCCTGACCTTGGCTCTCGGAAGCGGTTGTGAAAGTCCGTATGTGAAATTTCCCACAATCGCGCCGGTGCTTGCCTCCAAACCAGCGCAAGGGGAATTGCTGGTCTACATTGGCACCTACACCCGCGGTGACAGCAAGGGGATCTATGCCTATCGCATGGATCTCAAGACCGGGCAACTGACCCCACTCGGTCTGGCTGTGGGTGCCGAAAACCCCGCCTTCCTCGCGATCAATTCGGAGAACGACATCCTCTACGCCGTCAACGAAATCAGCAAATACGAGGGCAAGAGTGCCGGATCGGTCAGCGCTTACCTCATCAACCGCAACAATGGGGAACTGGAATATCTGAACACCCAGTCCTCGCAGGGACCGGGCCCCTGCCATCTGAGCATCGATGCCTCAGGACGAAACGTTCTCGTCGCGAACTACGGCGGCGGCAGCGTCACCTGTCTTCCGCTCGGTGAGAATGGGGAATTGAAGGAAGCCAGTTCTTTCATCCAACACAGCGGCTCGAGCATCAATCCGCGCCGGCAGAAAAGCCCGCACGCCCACTCCGTAAATCTTGACCTGGCCAACAATTTCGCGTTTGTGGCCGATCTTGGCCTGGACAAGGTGCTCACCTACAAGCTGAACGCCTCCAAGGGCACGCTCACCGCCGCGAACCCTCCGCATGTAAGCGTTGCGAAAGGTGCCGGACCGCGGCACTTCGCATTTCATCCCTCCGGCCGCTTCGCCTACGTGATCAACGAAATGCACTGCACCGTCACCGCGTTCCAATACCGATCAGGCAAACTATCTGAGCGGCAGTCCATCTCGACGCTCGATGTCCCTGTTCAGCCCGGCTACTCCACTGCCGAGGTACAAGTGCACCCGACCGGCCGTTTTCTCTACGGCTCCAACCGCGGGCACGACAGCATCAGTGTATTCAGAATCGACGAAGGCTCCGGTCGTCTCCACCGCGTCCAGGTGCAATCCACGCTCGGCACCACACCTCGAAATTTCGGCATCGACCCCACTGGCAACTATCTGATCGCCGCGAATCAGAACAGCGACACGCTCGTCGTGTTCCGCATCGATCAGGAGACCGGAAAGCTGGTTGCCACCGGCGTAGAAGTCGAATGTCCCAGCCCCGTTTGCGTCAAGTTCTTGGCCCTCAACTGATATATATCGAAAGCATACCAAATAATTTTTCCATGAAGAAAACCACACTCCTCATACTCATCGCGGCACTGGCCGCCACGCCCTTCTCCGCATCGGCGGCGGCCAAGAAGAAAAGTCGCCCCCGACGGCCACAGACCGTCGGACCGGCGATCAACGAAAACAAAGCCACCCCAATCTCGCGCATCAAAGCCGCGCCGGGATTCAAGGTGGAACTTGTCTACTCCGTCCCGGGCAGCAACCAGGGCTCCTGGGTGAATCTCGGTCTGGACGACAAAGGCCGCATCATCGCCAGCGATCAGTTCGGCGGACTCTACCGCTTTCCCCTGCCCGCGCCGGGCAAGAAACTCGATCCCAAGCTCGTAAAAAAGATGCCCGTCAACATCCGCGCGGTGAACGGGATCCTCTGGGCGTTCGACGCGCTCTATGTCGCGGTGAACGACTACGAGAGGAAGATCGATTCCGGAGTCTACCGCATCACCGATTCCACCGGGGATGGTGAACTCGACAAGGTTGAAAAACTTCGGGCCATGCAGGCCAGCGGTGATCATGGCGTACACGCGCTATTGCTCTCGCCGGACAAAAAATCGATCCACCTGATCACGGGCAACAACACCGAACCCACCGCTTCCCAGAAATCCCGAGTTCCACGCGCCTGGGGCGAAGATCATCTCCTCACCCGCATGCCCGACGGTCGCGGACACAATCGTGGACGGCTCGGGCCCGCCGGGATCATCTACAAGATGTCACCGGACGGAAAACAGTGGGAGATCATCTCCTCCGGTTACCGCAACATCTTTGACGGCGGCTTCAATCGCGACGGCGAACTCTTCACCTACGACGCCGACATGGAGTATGACTTCAACACCCCGTGGTACCGCCCCACCCGCGTGAATCACGTGACCAGCGGTTCCATGTATGGCTGGCGCAACGGCACGGGCAAACGTCCCGAATTCTACCCCGACACCTTGCCGGCGACGATCAACATCGGCCCCGGCTCACCCACCGGCGTCACCTTCGGCTACGGCGCAAAGTTCCCCGCCAAGTATCAGAACGCGCTCTACATCCTCGACTGGAGTTGGGGCAAGGTCTACGCCGTGCATCTCAAGCCAGAGGGATCCAGCTACACCGCCACGAAGGAAGAGTTCATCATCGGATCTCCCTTCCCTGTCACCGACGCGATCATTCATCCTAAGGACGGCGCGATGTATGTCAGCATTGGTGGACGCCGGGTGCAATCCGGCCTCTACCGCGTGACCTACACCGGCAAGGAATCGACCACGCCGGCCAAGCACCAACCCAACCGCTCGAAGCTCGTCAGCTTGCGCAAGAAACTGGAGAAATTCCATAGTCCCAATGCCCAGGCAATCAAACAGGCGTGGCCGCATCTCACCCACTCCGATCGCTTCGTCCGTTGGGCCGCCCGCACCGCCGTCATGCACCAACCCATCAAGCAATGGAGCGGCAAGGCGTTGAAGGAAAAGGACCACGGCAAGCGCGTCGAGGCACTGCTCGCCCTCTCCAAGATGGGCGGGATCGATCCTTCCCATCGCAAAGACAGCGACGCACCAGTCGACACTGGACTCGCAAGGAAGATCGTCAATTCCCTGCTCCAAGTCGATTGGAACAAACTGCAGACCGAGCAACAGCTCACCCTGATTCGTGCCTACCAGATCTGCTTCAACCGCTTCGATCGGCCGGGCCGCAGCAACGTCGAGAAGATCGTCCAGCACTTGGATCCACACTTCCCCGCGCAGACCTTTGAGTTGAACTGGCTGCTCTGCGAAACCCTCGCCTATCTCCAGTCACCCAGTGTCGCCTACAAGGGCATGCAACTCATCAAGAACGCGCCGACCCAGGAAGAGCAGATGGAATACGCCCGCTCCCTGCGCTTCGTGAAACAGGGTTGGTCCACCAGCCTGCGCCGCGAATACTTCGAATGGTTCTTCAAAGCCGCCAACTACCGCGGCGGCGCGAGCTTCAGCAAGTTCATCGAGTTCATCCGCAACGACGCCGTGGCCAGCCTCAGCAGGACCGACCAGGTGAAGCTGAAGGACATCCTCGACAAAAAACCAGTCCGAAAATCTCCCCTGGAAATGTTGGCCGAAGCCATGGCTGGTCGCAGCTACATCAAGGAATGGAAACTGGACGAGCTCTCCAAGATCGCCGCCACCGGCATGAAGAACCGCAGCTATGCAAATGGCCGCAAAATGTTCGGAGCCGTCGGCTGCTTCGCCTGTCATCGCTTTGCCAACGAAGGCGGAATGACCGGCCCTGACCTCACCGGTTCAAGCGGCCGTTACAACACGCACGATCTGCTCGATCAGATCGTGAATCCCAGCAAGGAAATCAACGAACAGTTCGTGCCCATTGAAGTCATCACCCTGGATGGACGAAAAGCCACCGGTATCGTGGTGAACCTCAACGGGGATAGTGTGACGGTGAACACGGACATGTTTGATCCCAATCAACGCGAATCCTTCGATCGCAAATCCTTGAAGAGCCTCGAGCCCTCGAAAGTCTCGCCCATGCCGGAAGGCTTGCTCAACATGCTGAAGAAAGAAGAGATCCTCGATCTCCTCGCCTACGTCCTCAGCGCGGGCGACGCAAACAACGCCATGTTTGCAAAGAAGAAATAGGCTCCGATTCAAAAAATGATCCACAGGGCGTCCATGAACCGGGCGCCCTTTTTTTGTACCCGCACCTACTTCAGAATCTTGCCAGTAAAGTGGCCGTAAACTCCGTCTCCCAATTTCTCCGATCGGGTCTCGAACCCTGCGATTCCCTCAGGCAGTGACGCCGTCCCCAGCAATTTCCCATCTTGGAAAACGCGCAAACTTTTTTCACCGATTTCGAAATCCAGTTTAATTCGCCCGCCGGTCCATTGAAGATTCACCGCCAAATGACCGGGGAGGCTTAGCCGATGCACGTTCCCATATTCCTTCCAACGTCCATCCCCCAGAAACCCCACGTAGGATTCATCATACGGTGCCGACGTTTTTGCTGACGTCCCGATGTAAAGCGAATCACCGAACGGGATCATGCTGGTGATCCGTTGCCCCCACTTGTTCGCCGTCTCCTTCAGCTCAAGCATCTCAGCTTCGTACGGATGCCGGAACCGGTCGTTTAGCTCGGGATGACTGAACATGCGACCGACAAAATCCCATTTGAGTGTATGGGTATCAAATCGCCAAACCTCACCCCACGGCCACACACCGCAATAAACATCCCCCCGATAAATCGCCAGTGTCTGGGCTTCGCGAGCCCGGGCGTGCGCTCCAGTCACCACCGGAGGAGTCCCGGAGAGATGGGTCACAGTTCGTCCGTCATACTCAAAAAGATTCCCGGTCGGATACTGTCCCATCCACAGGCGATCACGGAAATTCAGAACGGTGTAAATCTGAAAGCTCGTGGTTGTGTCCGGCTCAATCATCGCTCGCCAAACTCCTTCGTCGTATTCGTAAACCCCGCCCGTGTTCGTTGCGACAATTACTTTCTTTCCGAGCACGCCAAAGCCATACACAAACTCCTTCAGCGCTCGCAGGCGAAGCACAACGCCTTTCGAAAGGTCCGGCTGAGATTCCCCCGGTTGCCATTTCAGAGCGATGATCTCGTTCATTCCCGGCTTCGACAGTTTGTCGTGAACACGCACAACCAAGGTGCCATTTGCATAGTAGAGTTCACCAAACCTTGCCAACGGCGAGGGCACCGCGAGCAAGCTCGCTCCATTCCATAATATGGCTTTCGAGCTGAGCGATAGTTCACCGGTGCCAATCTGCGTCGGTTGCACCGCACTCGTTTTGTCAATCTGCCATTGATTCTTCTTTGCATCCCAGACCCTCAGCAAAGGGTCCGTTCCGTTCCGACTTTTACCAAATAACCGGCCATCGTATTGATAGAGATAGACGCCGGCATCAGTCGTCGGTTTGGGAAGAACGGAGATGCCCGGCTTCGTGCCAGCACCCGCCGGCTTGCGATAGAAATGAAGGGTGTACCGCGCGCTGCGTGGCTTCGTATTGTAGGCCCCCATGAACCCCGCACCGACAGTGCTGCCATCCTTCCCCCGCATCTCAAAGATGGATCCGAAGTTCTGCCCCAGATCTTGGGTGCCAAGATCAATCGTCACACTGAACTTCCAAGGTTCGGCTGCAACACAGCAAATCGTCAGCAGCAGGGAGACAGAGATCCTGATCGCACTCATACGTTGAACCCCTGAATCTTCGAACGGACAATCTCCAACGCCTGGTCGAACGAATTTTCCCGTAAATACAGGAACGCAGCTTTGACATGGGCGGGATGCGTCCATTGCTCATACGGGAGCGTGCAGGACTCAAACAGTTCGAGAAACTCGCGGTCTTCCATGCCGGCCATCCTATTCACGCAACACCCTGATCGCAACCGGAAGCCCACGCCTTTCAGATTTCCACTTGGACAGATTGTAGCCGAACCCGTGATTGCATCTTCAGCGAGTCCGGGCTCCAATTATCCCAATCTATGAAAAACTTCTATCGCCTGCTGCTCCCGGCACTCCTGGTCGCCCTCACAGTTCAGGTGTCAGCCGACGAACCACGTCCCCTGTTCGTGGAAGGCTACACCGGCCAACTCAGCTACGTGGCAGGAGATGACGTGACCTTGCACGCCTCGACGAGCGCCGCGAAATACGCCATCGAGATCGTGCGCCGCGGGGCCAAGACTGACGTGGTCTACCAAAATGGAAACGTTCCCGGCGCGGAACATCCAATCCCCGAAACTGCTTCTTCGCACGGTTGCAAATGGCCCGTAAGCCACACCTTAAAGGTTTCCCCAAAATGGAAGAGCGGCTACTACGAGGTCAAACTCAGCGTCAAAGATGGTGGCGGTAAATTCGTGCATCGCAATACCCGCACCGCCTCCAGCAGTTGTTTCTTTGTCGTCCGCCCGGCGCATCCCGGCCGGGACACGAAGATCCTCATCCAGTTGGGCGCCAACACCTACAACGCCTACAACAACTGGGGTGGCACCAGTCTGTATGGCTACCACGGACGCGCCAAGGTACAGGGCAACCGGGTTTCGTTTGATCGGCCACCTCGCACGCAATACTTCAACTGGGAACATCCCTTCGTCGTCTGGGCCGAGAAGAACGGCTATGTCCTCGACTTCGCGGTGAATTCAGATCTCGAATTCCGTCCGGAGATCCTAAGCAACTACCGGCTCGTCCTCAGTCTTGGCCACGACGAATACTGGTCTGCTCCAATGCGGGACAACCTGGAGAAATTCATCCGCGAGGGCGGCAACGTCGCCTTCTTCAGCGGCAACAGCATCTGTTGGCAGGTGCGCAGCGAGGATGAAGGCCGCGCGCTGGTCTGTTGGAAACAGAACTACCTCATGGATCCCGTCTACAAGACCGACGATCACAGTTTGCTGAGCACCTTGTGGAGCCACCATCTGGTCAAGCGCACCGAAAATGAACTGACCGGCGTGGGATTCATCTGGGGCGGATATCATCGAAGCCACGGTCAGCTCATGGACGAAAGTGGCGCGTTCACAGTGCATCGGCCCGATCACTGGCTTTACCAGGGCACCAAGCTCAAACGGGGCGATACCTTCGGGGCAAAACACACCATCGTCGGCTATGAGTGCGACGGCTGCGAATTGAATTGGAAAGACGGACTCCCCTTCCCCACGCACAAAGACGGAACCCCGAAATCGTTCACCGTGCTCGGCACCGCTCCCGCGATCTGGCATCCGGACGATGCGGAATGGTATGAACGCTGGGAAAAAGGACACACCGGCAATGCCGTCCTCGGGGTATATGAAAACGGCGGCACCGTGGTCACCGCCGGGACAACCGACTGGGCGCACGGCCTTCGCGGCGGAGATCCGGCCGTGGAACGGATTACGAAGAACGTTCTGGATCGACTTTCAAAGTAGCGACCAGATCAGGCCTCGCCGGACATGATCTCGTGGGCGCGATCGAGGATTCGCTTCTCGCGATCGGTGAGACTTTCGATCCCGTGCGCTGAGATCTTTTCCAACACCGGATCCACTTCGCGCTCAATGAACTCGTGAGCCGGCAGATCATCGAGGATCTCAGCTTCCGGGATTTCATCCATCGCTTCGAAATGAAACTCTTCCGGCGGTTCCACCCGTTTGATCAGCGGGCGGGGTTTCACGCGCGCCCGGAGTTCCTCCCACACCCCCCAAAACCGTTCGGCCTGAACAATCCAACGGATGTAAACAAGTCCCACCCAAATCCCGCCAAAGTGCGCCGCGTGCGCGATGTCTTCGAATCCATAAAACACCTCGATCGTGCAACTGACCACCAGCAGCAAGGCCAGGTATTTCCCCCGCGTGGTGAAAGGTTTGAAGGTGAAGAACGACAACACAAACTGCTGATCCCAGTTGAGCGCCGCATAGGCTGCGACCAAACCGCACACCCCCGCTGATGCTCCGACGACCGGGACCTCCAGCATCCCTTTGTCCAGGAGGCTGGTCCAAATGACCTGCGCAAGCCCCCCAATTGCGCCGCTCGCGAGATAGAGTTTGATGAATGAAAGCCGCCCGAGGAACGCCTCCATCTGCCGGCCAAACCACCACAAGATCAGGCAGTTGATCAGCAGGTGCAGCCAGTTGTCGTGCAGAAACTGAAAGGTGAATACCTGCCACAGGTGACCACTGAGAAGTTCATCAGGTCGCAGACTGAATACTTCTCCGAACTTCCAACCGTTGTTCACCGCCAAAAACTGGAGAGCGAAAATGCAGAAGTTGGCGATGCAAAGCACCGACGTGACAGTCCAACCGACACGCGGATGAGGGAGGTCTTCGAAATGGCGGTCAGCCAACATTGACTCGAAACCTACTCCTCTGCTGAACCCGATGCAAGCGGTTGCCAATAGGTGATCCGAGCCAGATACCAGTTGGAGTTCAGGTTGTTCGAGCCCTTCAGGCTCAGCACGCTAAAGCGTGAACTCCAACTGGGCGCGCCATGGCGTGACCATGAACCTGCTACATTTTCTTCCGCGCGCGTTCGAGGAAATCGCGCTCTTCCTCGGTAAGACTGTTCAGACCCTTATCTGAAATTTTGTCGAGAATCTGATCCACGCGACGCTTCACGTCCACGGGCTTTTGCGGCGCAGCCGCTGAAGAGTTGACCGACCGTTTTTCGACCCGGCCCTTGGAACGGACAGGCGCTGAGGTTTTCTTCACAAACGACTGCTTCCGTTGAAATTTGGCCCACCAGCCTTCCCAAGGAAGAACATGAAATTCTCGGTGCCACCCCCATTTGACGAATGCCATCCCAGCGAGCAGACCGCCAAGGTGAGCAGCGTGCGCAATACTATCACCGGGTGGCACGAGTGTGAAAAATCCAGCGATTGCAACCGATACCTTGAGCAGTGTCCCGGCTTTCACCGGAAGAACGAAGTACACCCGAATCACCTCGTCTTTAAACATCGACGCAAAAATTGCGAAAATGCCGGCGACGCCGGCAGAAGCACCAACAAGCGAATGCTGGTCAGGGTTCTTGGCGAAGATCCAGATCAACACAAACTGCAGCAATCCGCCCGTAATTCCCGTGGCGATGAACGCCGTCAGAAACCTTTTCTGTCCGATACTTTGCTCAACGACGCGACCGATCATCCAAAGTACAAGACAGTTGATCAGAATGTGACCGAACCCGGCATGGAGGAAGTTGAACGTTACGAACTGCCAGACAAATCCTCGCTTCACTCCGTCAGTGGAAAGTTTCAACCACCCGGTCAACTGTCCGCCGTTGTATGCAATGTCGATGCTTTGAATGACGAACACCGACACCAGTGCGATAACCAACTTGTTGAGCATCGACATGGGCCCCCGATACCCGCCATCTGAGTAATTTCGTTCGGCAAACATCTAGTTCAGCTTACTGAGTTCATCCTGCACCAGGTCGACCAGCGGGCGGACGATTTCCGCGTCGAACTGAAATCGGCATCCGGCGCGCTCAAACAGTTCTGGCAACGGCCGCGATCCGCCCAACGCCAGACCGGCCTGGTAATCCGCCAACGCTTTCGCGCCGTCTTTGCGGGAGTTGGCCCAGACCTGCAATGCGCCAAGCTGGGCGATCCCGTATTCGATGTAATAGAACGGGCATCCGAAAATATGCAACTGGCGATGCCACAGGTTGGCCTCCGCCTCTTCCAGGCCGCTCCAGTCGATGTCCCCGCCGAAGCGCTGCCGAATCTCCAACCACGCCGCCGTGCGTTCGTCCCGGGAATGTCCCTTGTGCGTGTAGATCCAGTGTTGGAATGCGTCGATCGTCGCAATCCACGCCAAGATCGTAAGGATGCCTTCGAGGTGAACACGCCGCGCGCGATCCGCTTCCGTCGGAGAATAGAACTCTTCCAGATACTCGTTGCCCAAGAGTTCCATGGCCATGGAGGCGACTTCACAGAATTCCATCGGCGCGTGGCGATACCAGTAGAGTTCGTCTTCCTGAGTTGCGAGTGCATGGAACGCGTGCCCGGCCTCGTGCAGCATCGTTTCCACGTCGCGTTGCAGTCCGACTGCGTTCATGAAAATGAACGGCAGACGCGCCTCGCTAAGCGTCGATTGATAACCACCCGGTGCCTTGCCCTTGCGGTTGCCCAGATCGAGCAACCCTTGTTCGCGCATGGTGGTGAAGCCCGCGGCCAGCCCCGGATCGAGGCGATCAAAAACCTGCTGCGAGCGGCTGATCAGCTGCTCCACCTTTTCGAAGGGACGGAGCGGCGCGCGACCGAGCGGATCGACTCCGGTATCCCACGGTCGCAAACTGTCCACCTTGAGCTGCTCACAGCGGCGGGCCTGCATCACCTTCACGGCCGGCACGATCACCTGCTCAACGGCCTCGTGAAATTTGAAACAGTCGTCCGGTGTGTAGTCAAACCGCCCCATGCGTTTGTGCATGTAGTCGCGGTAGTTGTCGAAACCGGCATTGGCCGCGGTCTGCTGCCGCAACTCGAGCATCTTTTCAAACTGCTCCTCAAATTTTCCCTTCTCCTCCACCCGCCGCTTGGAAGTCACGCGCCAAGCCTCCTCGCGGGTTGCGCGATCGGGTTCCTCAAGATAGCGGGCCATGGCCACCAGTGTTTTCTCCTCTCCACGAAATTTCACGGTCAGCGAACCGGACAACTTCTGATACTGCTGGCTGAACCGGGAGATCTCCGTCTCCAACGCCACGTTGCCCTCGCGAAACAGAGCCACCGTCAGTTCGGTATCGCGATCAAGCACCTCGTATCGCTCTTTCGGCAGTTCCGCGCGACAGGGGTGAGCCAGGAATCGTTTGGCCAGTTGAAACTGTTTCGTCTTCACCTGCGGTTCGACGTTTTCCAGAAAATCGAGATGGGCCTTTTCCGCAGCAGCGTCTTCGGTATGGCAGGTCATCGCGATGTAGCGCCGCGAATCCTCCTCGTCCACCGCTGCCGTAAGTTCGCTCCACTTCTGAATCCAGGCCTCCAGATCCGCCGGCGATTGTCCTTCGGACGGTTCATTCTCCAGTCGATCGAACCACGGCGCGATCGCCTCCCAGTCGCCCAGATTCAGATCCACGGGCACAAAACTCCGCTCGCGGAACGCGGGCAATTTTCCGAATGGCAGCAAACTCATTCCCCGGAGAATGCAACGGATCAAATTTGCCATGCCAGACTAATTGTGAACGAACGTTCAAACAGGTGCCCGCCAGCGAAGAATTGAAGGTGCAATTGCCCTGCCGATCCGCCAATTTCCCGATTATGAAAAGTCTGCTGGGAATCATCCTTGCCGTGGCACTTGCCCCAAGCCTCAACGGTGCCGAACTCGCCGAAACGAGCATCAAGAGTTCGCACGACGGCAAAATGGAGAAAGCGCTGTGGTGGACACCCGCGAATTCATCCGAAAAGCCCGTCCCCCTGCTCGTGCTGCTCCACACCTGGAGCGGAAACTATCGGCAGAAAAAGTGGAAGGAAATCTGTCTGGCCGAATGCGAACAACGGGGATGGGCCCTCATTCACCCCGACTTCCGCGGGCCCAACCGCCGCCCCGAAGCCTGCGCCTCGGAAGCCGCCGTCCAGGATGTTCTGGATGCCGTGAAATGGATCCGCAAACAGACGAAAGTCGATGCACAACGAATCTACCTCGCCGGAGCCTCCGGCGGCGGTCACATGTCCCTCATGATGGCCGGGCGCGCTCCCAAACTCTGGGCCGGCGTCTCCGCTTGGGTCCCCATCAGTGACCTCGCCGCCTGGCAACGGGAATGCCAAGCAGCCAAGCGCCACTACGCGGGAGAAGTCGTCAAAGTCTGTGGTGGCGAACCCGGAGCCTCCGCCGAGGTCGATGCCGAATACCGTTCGCGTTCCCCCCTCACCTGGCTACCACAGGCCAAAGGAGTAAACCTCGACATCAACGCCGGCATTCACGACGGCCACACCGGATCCGTCCCGGTCAGTCATTCACTCCACGCCTTCAATACCCTGGCTGGAGCCAACGGCCAGGCCGGCAAACAGCTGAGTTCCGATCAGATCACCTTCTTTCGCACCCAGCGAAAAGTGCCCGCGAAGATTCGCTTCAAAGGAGAAGACGAACCGGGACGCCAACGAAAGATTCTCTTCCGGCGCGAAGCAGGCGCGGCCCGCGTCACAATCTTCGACGGCGGACACGAGGGCGATATGAAGACCGCCGTGGAATGGCTCGCGAATCAATCGCGCTAGCCAAGTAGCGCACCCGAATCTCCAACTGGACGGACCACAGGTCCATCCTACATTTGGCTGTTCACCTCCCCTCACCCCTGCGACACCATCACCTTCAGTGAATCCGACGTGGGATTCGCGGCGAGATCAACGGCCATCGCAGTTTCGCTCAGGGAAAAGCGATGGCTGATCAGCGGACGCACATCAAAGCTTCGTGAGAAGACGAGTTTGGCAACCTCTTTCTGGAGTTTGAAGTCTGACGAATAACTGCCGATCAGATCCTTCTCATCGACGCAGATTTCGGCGAGATCGAGATCCGCGAGAGCGCCACGTTTGGTGTGCGCAAAGAGAAGAACCTGCCCGGCCCCACGTAGCAGATCCGTGGCTTGCTTCACAACCGCATCGACCGGAACAGCGATCACGGCGGCATCCAATCCACGGGCTCGCGTGACTCGAGACACCACCTTCTCAAGCTCCTCCCCGTCAGCACCCACAACGTGCTTCGCACCAAATCGTTTTGCGAGTTTCAACCGTTGCGGCATGAGGTCACTGGCGATCACATTGATGCCGCGCAATGCCAGCACCTTGGTAAACATGAGACCGATCGGGCCCTGCCCCGCGACCAGCACATGATCCCCTGGAAGTATGTTCAAGCGGTTCCCCCCCTTGAGCACGGTGTTGATGGGTTCAAGCATCGCTCCCTCCTCCAAGCTGTTCCGGCGGGGAATCTTCACCACGCCCGGCAGACAGAAAGACATCACCCGGACGAATTCGGCGTATCCACCCCCCGCTGGCTCAAAGCCGGCGGTGATTCCCGTGCGTTTGTATTGGGCACACTGGGCAAAGGCGCGGTGCCGACACGCGTGGCAATCCAGGCAGGGCACGTGATGATGAAGCCCCACACGATCGCCGACCCCAAATCCCTGGGTGCGCGCGCCAACTTTCACAATGGTCCCGGCCGTTTCATGTCCGAACACACGCGGCGGATCCACTGTCCCGTAGTGAATCTTCTTGATGTCCGTCGGACACACGCCGCAGGCACCGACCCTCACGAGAATGTCGTTCGCGGTGATACGGGGCACGGGCAGCGTTTCCAAGCGCAGGTCGTTCGCACCGCGATAGACGACGGCTTGCATGTGCTTCGGCAGATCCACGTGCGTGTTTAATCACAGTTCACCTGCGGCTGCCAAGGTTTCGGTCTTCATGTGAGCACTTGACCTTTCAGTGCTCAGACCACAAAAAGCCGCATCACTGTGAATCAAGAATTCTCCCTGACACAACACGCCTCCCGGCTCGGCGTCATCGCGGCGTTGCTGATTGCGGGCACCGTTTCTGTATCAGCCTGTTCCGTCCCGGTGTTTCGCTATGCATTGGAGCATTGGACTCCGGATACCTACGAAGCACTCGTGTTTCATCGTGGTCCGATGTCTGCGAAGACGCGTTCACTGATCGACAAAATGAAGAGCGATCAGACCAAAGCGCCCGCCAACGTCTCTGTGCGCACGATCGATCTCGATACGGAGGACGCCGCAAAATGGTTGCCCGTCTGGGACAGCTTCGAGGGCAACACGCTGCCTTGGCTCGCAATTCGCCCGGCCCTTCATCTCGGCTTTCAGAGATTGATGATCTCAGAACCACTGACAGAAACATCCGTAGAGCGCCTGATCGATTCACCCGCCAGACGCGAATATATTTCACGGCTAACCAAAGGGCACAGTGCGGTCTGGTTGCTGCTGGAAAGCGGCGATGCCAAAGCCGACGACGCGGCCGAAGCCGTGCTGAAGGAACGCGTCGCCTACCTGGGTTCGGTTCTAAAGCTGCCGGAACTCAGCGAAGAAGATATTGCGAACGGACTCATTTCAATTTCCGGTTCTGAGTTGAAGCTCGAGTTCTCGCTCATGCGGGTATCTCGAAAGGATCCTAAGGAGAGCGCCTTTGTAAAAATGCTACTCGGTGTGGAAGACGATCTGCAGGATCTGAAAGCGCCGATGATTTTCCCGTTATTCGGCCAAGGCCGTGCGCTCTACGCACTGGTCGGTGCCGGAATCAACAACGAGACCATTGATGCGGCCGCGATTTTTCTGAGCGGAAAATGTTCCTGTCAGGTTAAGGAACAGAATCCCGGGGTAGATCTCCTCATGAGCGCGAATTGGCCGGAAATCGCCACCCCGGGGAAAGGCAAATCTACCGCGTCCGAAGTGACGCCGGCGCCGACTGTTCGGCACGCAGAAATCCCGGAGCCGGAAATTGTGAAAATCTCAGGATCCGTTGAAGAGCCCCAACACGCGCCGGCGGACACGAGCGATTCAGCCCCCGTTGGAACGAACCCCATCATCCCGGTTGCCGTACTTATTGCCGGCCTCTTGTTCGTGTTCCGTCGTCCGTAGTATCACTGGGTGCACTTGCAGCCATCCGTGAAATTTACTGGGCCCAATCGATCAATCTCGTCATTTCCAATGTCGATGCCCGCTATCAGTTCACCGTTGGAGAAGCGCCCGACACGCGGCGCTTTTTTCGTAATTGCGTTTCAATTTCTATGGGCATTCGCCATCGGGATTTCGAACGTGGGTGCGGCACAGCCCGAGGAGCCATTGGCGACCATTGCCGTCGTTTCAAATCCATACATCACGACTCTTCCAGCCGAGCAGATCGTTGATGAAAATAACCGCGTCCGGGATTTTTTGGCGAAGACGGCACCCGTTGCATTGGAGAAAACGGTCGCGATCGTAAACGGACTGCAGCCGGATGCGCTGATTGTGCTTGGCTCAGCGACCTGGTCGGGATCGCGGGCAGACTTCGACCGATTCAAGGGTTACCTGGATCGTATTTCCGTTCCCAAGCTCGTCATCCCCGGATCACGTGACGCGCTGTCCCCGGAGAGCGAAGGCTGGATCAAGGAACTGGGTCAACTAAACGCCACCGACTCGGTTCGCGACGTTGCCGGGGTGCGCCTGGTATTTGCCAGCGATTTGCATACCGAACCGCAGTCGGCCTGTGCACGAATCGAAGAACAGCTCGCGACGACCGAAAAGACCAGGGCCCACGCCACCCTGCTATTCAACGCCCACCCGGCCATCGGTCGATCCAAGCGTGATCGTGCAGATTCCAAATTTTGGCCGCTGATCGAAAAGTTCAAGATCGCCGGAGAGTTCGAAGCAACCCGCTACGGTGCCCGGGTCAGGCTGGCCAACAGCCTGCCCAGCTGGACGGTCGGATCGACCGGATGGTCCACACGCGGAGCGATTACCCGGATCCGGGTGTTCGTCGATCGGATTGAGGTTTCCCAGTATTCAGATGCCAATCGGAAGGAGTTTGCGCTCAGCGCCCCGAATCCGGTGGGGGCAACCCGATTTCCCTCAGTCGAGAACGACCCGCATGGCTGCCTCACCTATTCGGCCGAGCTGAAAAAGAAACCTGCCCTGACCGTCGCCCTGATCTCCGACCCGCAGTTCGACCGCGAGCGGAACCGCCGAACACTCATCAGCCGGGCCGAAGCGGGTATCGCGGACCTGAACCGGCTCAAACCGGATCTGGTGTTTATTACCGGCGATCTGGTGAACAACAACCTCCCGGAAGAGTGGGAACTCTTCAACGCGATCTTCGCCAAACTCAAGCCCCGCCGCTACGTCGTGCCGGGAAATCATGATGTGCTCTTCAACTATGATTTTATCGAAGCAAATTACTCCGGCGCGGCGGAAAAGAAACCGGACTACGCAACGCTTGTGAAGCGGGCTCTCGTCGGAGCGCACAAAGAAGGATTTTCAGGCCCGGCCGCGCTCTTCGAAAAGTTCACCGGCAGTCCTCCCCGACAGGTGGTGGAAGTTGGTGATACGGCGTTTATCACGGTTCCGTTTCTCACCACGCGGGCCGACCCTGATCAACTTGATTACCTGCGCCGACAGTTGGAAGCCACCGCCGACAAGCGGCACGTCTTCGTCGCAGCTCACTACCCGACGCTCAAACTGTTCGGGAACAACGTGCAGTCGGACAAGGGAGGGAGCCAGGTCTTGGATTTGCTTGCGAAACACAAGGTCGCGGGATTCCTCTTTGGGCATCGGCATCGCAATGGTTTCGCGATGTTCCAGAGGACTGCGCATGTCCTGACCGACAACCTGGGCAGCATCCATCTCCTGCACATCTACGACGATCACATCGTGATCGGTCGCAAACGCATCGGTGCCGCGCTCTATCCGACGCTGACGATTTCCGAGCCCCGGAGCCGGTAGGGCAATCCGAACCATAGACCCTGGATCCGAGACACCCCGTCCGGACTCAGTGCGTTAGAAACTTCTCCAGTGCCGTTTGCGCCAGACGTTCACCCACCGGCTTCTTGTTCTTGGGATGCAAACCATCATCTGGTTGATCTTGCAGATCGATGTAAGTGGCATTTGCCACCTCACCCACGGCCGCTGCCTGGGCCTTTTGCACGATCGCCCATGAGGGCCCACCTTTCGAGTAGGGCGGCAATTGAACGGCAAGAAACGGAAAATCACCCTGCCCCCAACTCTCGCGCCAGCTCATGATCATGTTTACCAACAGAGCCTGGTAGGCAGTCGCAGCTTTTGTGCCCGCCTTCGAATTCCGCTCACCCTGATACCAGATCGCACCGCGGATTCGGAAACCGGCCATGGGTGCAAGATGCTTGGTGAACAAACTGCCGGGTTTCTTCGGCGCATAGATGCTGGCGAGCACAAGCTCTTCGGCTGAACCCACGGGGATGGGCTTCCGCCCCGCACTCTTGCGATCCTGCTTTCGCTTTGCCTGCCATTCCGCCACGGCCTGTCCGTACTTCACCCATTTCTCTGAAGGCTGTTCCATCGTCGTCTTGGCGAACGGAACGCGTGTGAGTTTCTCGGCCGGTGTCCACCATTCGATCGGAGTACCACCCAAGGCCCGCGCGATCAGTCCCACCGGCGTGCCGGTGTCTGTCTGCAGTTTGCGTCCGAAGAAGTAGGCCACTCCCGAAAACGATTTCACGCTCGCCGGTGACGACACTTGCCAGGTCTTTCCCATGTTCAGTCGCAGTCGGGGATGTTTTGCCGCCGCAATCTCAGCCTCGGCGTTTGTGCAGCTTCCCAGTTTGAACTGCATATTCGATTGTCCGGCGCAAATCCACACGTCACCGACGAGCACATCGCCAAATTTGAGTTTGGCTGCTTCGCTGGAAACCGACATTTCACGTGGAGTCGTCGACGCCTTCAACGAATCCAGCACAACACGCCATTGTCCGTCTTTCCTCGCGGTCGCGTTTTAGTTCTGCCCGCCAAAGCTCACCTGCACCACCGCACCTGCTTTGGCAACTCCCCACACCGATACGGGTGCCCCTTGCTGCAGAACCATGTGATTCCCAAAGATTTGGGCCACTGCGAGTCGTTCAGCCGCACGGGCCGGGATAGATGTCAGAAATGAACCGAGGACGAGACATCCGAGAAGTCGGAGCGTGGATTTGGCAATCATCTGGACAGTCTCCATCAATCCCGACACTGCCGGCAACCACAGGTTGAGCAGAAATGCAGGGGCCGCGTTGCTCGTCTGGCGATTGAGTCCTACGTGAACGATTGAATGGCAATATCGCGAATCAGTTCTTCTCCAAGAGGACAGCGAAGATGAAATCGCTGACGCTCTTGTATTTCTTGGATTCCGAAACGCCTTTGATGACGAGATGGCATTCGACTCCGACACCGTCCGCCTTTTCCTTCATCTTCACGCCATACACCGGGTGATGGATCCCGTGGCCGGCGTTCTTTGAAGGCAGGGTCATGTCGCTTCCATAGGTCATCATGAGGGGCGGGTCGCCGGCACTCATGTGGTTGAAGGGGGAGAATTCCCGGTAAAGTGACTGGTGCTGAGGGTAGTTCTTCAGCGCACCCGCGATGGTCTTCTCGCCGACGGCCATATTGATCATCTTATGCTTGAGGACGTTGGGGCCAAGCCAACCTTCGATCACCTTGGGATCGATTGAGGTCTGTCCGCCACCGACGGCGGCGCCCTGAACCCGGGTGGACTCCCGTTTGACCGGATCAGCTGAGCTGGGATCAGCGAGGTCGTCGTGGCAAAGCAGCCACATGGAGGTGCAGGCTCCGGCACTGCCACCGGTCAGCACGATGCGATTCTTGTCGATGTTCCATTCCTTGGCCTTGAAGCGCAGAAACTGAATGGCTCGCGCCGCGTCATGGACCGGTGCCGGCAGGGGAGCCTGGCCGGACAGTCGATAGTTCACGGAAGCGTAGGAAATGCCCTTCTCCAGAAATGCCTTCGCCGCGGGACCACGGCTTTTTTTGTCCCCACCGGTCCATCCGCCGCCGTGAATGTAAACCAGCAAGGGGCGTGGACCTTTGCCCTTGGCTTCGTAGAAATCGAGAGCCGTAAGCTTGTGCTTGTCATACTGCACATCGGCGAAAGTGGGTTTCGGACCGACGGGCTTTTTTTTGTCGGCCGACCGACCGTTTGGAGAAAGTGCAAGAAGCAGGATAAGGGCGAGACAGTGAGTGGTGAATTGCATGGGTGGGGTTATCATGGAGCGACCGGTGAAGTTGCAAGTCTCATGGTAAAACTCGCAACTGAGTACGCGCCGCGGTTCAGAAGTCATTGGACAGCCGCAATTGCCTCTGGCTGTAGAAGCCCAGCGAGCCAGCCCCCCGGTTGGAGTTCACGAATGAGACCGTGGATATCCAAGGACTTTTAGTCCGGGTTATTATGCGCCGCGATTCACTGCGGTATCACCAGATGCATCGACGTCGTTCCCCACGCATTCGTTGAATCCCGAAGGACTTTGCGCAGCTGTTCGCTGTTGACCTGCTGAACGCTTCCATCCGAGAGCGCAATGTTTCCGGCCAGACCATGGTGGCTGTAGTGATTTCTCTCCGGTCCGGTCACAAACGAAAGATTGTTGATAGCGTTGCTCCCGCTGATGACCTGTAAACCGGCATTCACCGGGTTGCGATGGTAGAGGTCGCCGCCGATCCCGGGCGCGGCCCAGCTGAGGTTGAAGTCTCCAGCCAGTATGCCGTTGGGGATGGTTCCGACTGCATTCAGGCTGACAAAGTAGGAGATCGACAGGTCGTATCCCACCTGACGATCGTAGTTGATCCGATTCTGCCCATGGTGCACCCGGTGCATCTGATCGAATCCTTCCTGAGCGTGGAACCCTCGATAAGGAGTGTCGGACCAGTCGGTTGCCAATGAACTATTTTTCGTTCGATTGCCGGGGCACAACATGACCTTGGGACTCCCCAATTCATTTGAGAGCAAGTCGAAGTGTGCCCAGGCTGCCTGATTTACAATAGAGTTAGTCGTCGTATTCGTCAGAGAGATCGACGTGAAGCGACTCTTTGCGGTGAGTGGCGGATCGACCTGATACGGAAAACGGTCGCCATTGTCGCTGGCGAATATTTTCAGGCCCAGCGAGCAGTGTTTCAGATTACTCACACACTTGATGCGGGCGGCGCGTGATTTGGCCTTGTCTAGTCGCTTTCCCACAATCAGCGCGACGATTGCCAGACTGGCGATCACCAGGATGAGTTCAGTCAGGTTGAATCCTCGGTTGGCTTGGTGGGGGTATGTGTTCATTGACTGTTCAGATTTCCTCTTACGAGATCGTACTTTGGATATTCCAATAAACTATCATTTACTACCACTTGTAACCTCTTGATTTTCAATCCTTCAATTCGAAATGTAGGTCTATACAGGGTTGATCGACTACCGGACAGCCTGTGTTGGCTTGATGGGCAGCAATTGGTATCACAGTTGCGATTTTCCTTGGCAGTATCCCCCCCTGCCCGTATCACCCCGCCCTGATCTTTGAAAGATGCGGGCCGAAAGCGGTCCGCCAGTTAGCAATCAGACGCAGGGAACCCCGTTAGAATCGGGGACGGTTGCGCCACTGTATCGGGTTACAAACCCCCAAGTTGCCACTACTCATTTTGAGTGGGAAGGCGGGGGGGAGGTCTGAAACCCGGAGTCAGGATATCTGGTCTGATTGCGCTCGTCCGGATACCCGCCATGTCGCGGGTGTCCACTTCTCCGACAAAGAGAAGGATGGGGCCAGTGTGCCGAACCGTTTTCGGCATTTTTGGAATTTGCCTTCATCTTCTGATTTGCGTGGTGAAGGCATTTCTATGCCCACCCGCCTGGTCTTCCACCTCCCCACCCGCAGTTGCGAACTCGATCGCAGCCGCATGCAAAGAAAGACCGGCAATGAATACCCAAAAACTCACACTGGCACTACTCGCCACCACCACTGTCACCCTCAGTGCGCAATCTGACGCGCCCACATTCTCACAAGATCCGATCCTCCTGCCCGAGGTGGTGATCACCGCCACCCGGACTGAAACCGAGGTGAACAGCACGGCGGCCACGGTCTCCGTGATCGATCGCGCCACGATCGAGAATCGCCAATTCCGCACGCTGGCAGAAGCTCTGGAATCACTCCCCGGTGTGGCAGTGGTTCGCAACGGCACACCCGGTCAGGTAACCTCAATCTTCACCCGCGGCAGCAAGAGTCAGCATACGCTGCTGACGATCGACGGGCGCCGGACGCCGAACATGCTCGCCGGCGGGTTCGACTGGGGCAATCTCACCTTGGACAACATCGACCGCATTGAAATGGTGCGTTCCTCCAGCGGTGCGCTCTATGGCGGCGATGCGATCGGCGGGGTGGTCAATCTGATCACCGAGTCGGGACGAGGTCTGGCCAAACCAGAGTACAAGGTGAGTTTTGAGGGAGGATCATTCAACAGCTTCCGGGAAGCGATTTCGCTGCGCGGCGCGGATGGCAAGATCGACTACGCCTTCTCAGGGTCGCAATTCAACGCGGACTATCCACGAGACAACAACAACTATCGCCGTTCCAGCGTGCGTGGCTCGATAGGCTACGAGATCGCCGAGAATATCTACGCTGACATCAAGGCCAGCTACTACCAGACCGATGGTGGGTCGCCGGGATCGAGCGCGTTCCCCAGTGTGAGCGATCATCTGAAACGGGAAGTCACCCGCGTTTCACCGGGCATTGAGTGGAATGTG